>CALOED010000142.1:0-1338 GCA_942492005.1 uncultured Saprospiraceae bacterium | reverse complement strand
TGTAATAATATTAGTACATTAGCTAATTCCCATCTACCATGAATTATTGAGAACTTAAATGCCCATCGCCGGTTTTATTGAGCCTACTGATCAGTTTAAAATAAAATAAACGTAAGTTGCTCGTAATAGTTTTTTAGCAGTGGGTTGCCTTTTCCAATGCAGTCTTTGGGAATAATAGTTATTCTGAGCAGCTCTGCTGCGTTTCATAAATTTTTCCCCAGAAAAATTTACTAAAGCTTATCATTCAACTCACCATCTTATAAAGCAAACCGCGTCCCTTCGCCCCCAGGCCCCATTGGGTTATCACCTGTTTTCTTTCACCTTAACCTGTCGTCCAAAATAAAAATTGCCCGAAGCGGGTTTAAAAAAAATGGCTGGAAACGATAGGTACCGTTGCTTATAACGCTGTTATTAGTCTATAATAAAAATGGATTTCGAAATGAAAAAACCTAAAATGGCAGTTGGCATAACAAACGAAAATGCCGATGTCTGAAATCAACCAAAAGACGAACGGCGATACTGCCGCATTTTGATTTATTATTTAACAATTTTAATTATTTAAATCCTCGATACCCGTGTAATTCAGCAGGCGGAGCTATGTAAACACTGGTGTGTTGTACGTTGTCGGTTTCTCGGCCAAAATAGCTCTTTATAGCGGTAAAACCGCGTTTCATAGATTTTTCCCGGGAAAAATCTATTGAGTGATGAACTGTATTCCTCGGCAAAAAAAATGGCCAAATTCAGAAATGTCGTCGTCCATCATTTTATATTTGAGAGACGTACTCAGCCGGGGCGAGCTTCTGATCGACAACAGTTTTCAGGATAGAGCATCATTTATCGAAGCGTTCAGCATGAAATACCGGGAGTGCGAAGGCCTGATAGTCGAGGTGAGAGTGAAGGTCGATAGTGTTCGGCTGAAAAAATATCTGGCAGACATCGTCCGGAGCGCGAATGAGCTAAAAAAGATCATCGACGACGAAAAACTCATTGCCAATATCGAAGCCGGCCGGGACGATTTCGATCAATTCGCCGAGGAGATTGAAAATTACATTCAATCAATCCGGTAATCCGTATTGAAATGATCGTACCACAGAGCGCAGCCCCGGTGAAATGGCTTTCTGATTTCACCCCGATGAAATAGATGAAGCCACAAATAAATAGGCTTCTCATTAAACTGAGCAAACATTTCATTGGGCAGGCAGGGCAGGCGGGCGGTGAACAAATCAAAATAACTTAAATTATTAGCTAACTCCTTTGCTCTTTTGAGAGCGGCGAAGCCGCGTTTCATAAATTTTTCGCAGAAAAATCTATCCCGATTAACTCTTTCACTATACACCA
>CALOED010000141.1:0-6969 GCA_942492005.1 uncultured Saprospiraceae bacterium | reverse complement strand
ACCAGCGAAGCTCCCTAATCCCGCCACAGAGAGATAAGCGGGAAACCCGGAAGATATTTTATCCAGCATACGACGGGCCTTGATTCGCATCGTCCCATGGAGTTGTTGCATCGGCCAACGGATGACCCAGCCGGTCGCTTGAAGGAACTTGCTGGGTAGAAAGCAGGCCGTGTCGATGAGTTGTTTCCAGAAATTCGCTACCCAAGCACGAAACCCGGTAGGCTCAATCGTCGGGCGCTTACATCATTCGGCGGAATCGGCTGGCGAGGGATTCGGTCAGTAAGTTTAGACCGAAGGAGAAGAGTAACAAAATAAGCCCACGGTAAACGGGGCGCTGGTGGACGGATTCTTCCCCGTCTCACCCATATCGCCTGCGATGGTCCCGGTCATGGTACGCACGGACTGGAAGAAGGTGTCGAAAACGGCGCGGTCAATGCACCATGGATGGGAATAATCGCTGACCGCCGCCGCCATCCACACCACCATGGTTTCACCGATGGCTCCGCCATCATCCCCAGCATGATCGCGGCGATAATTCCGTTATGGGCAGCCGGGATCACGACCTTCAGCAGTGTCTCAGCCCGGAGGTAGCTAACGCATAAGATGCTTCCCGCATCCTCTCGACCGAGCCGACCAGCGAATCTTCAGCAACGGAAACAATCACGTGAATCGCCATCATCGCGAGGATAATCGCGGCATTCAGCGTGGCACCGGTGTCCAGCCCGCAGGTGTTCTGTAAAGAGGCCACGACCTTGATTGCAAAAAATCCGAGTGGCGCAACATCGGCACAACCTGTCGCACCGTCGGTAGTTTGTTTATTGAAACCTAGCCCACGATGATTGCCGTGCGTAGAGGCGGTAAACAGGTTGATGGTTTGAGGTTGCAAATAGCGTCTGCCGCCATATTTGCCGCCATTGAGGAGCATTTGGGAGATGATGGCGAGGTCGTTTGTGGTAGAAAATAATCCTGCATTGCCAGCTATTCCGCCTTGCAAAGCTGCCGACTCGTCATGAACGTAGCCATGCACGAGTTGCCTGCGCCAATAGTTATCTTGTTCGGTTGGTACGACTTCTTTTTTATCAAATTTTTCGAGCGGATTATATAACGTCCGAGTCATATCCAATGGATTGTAGTAATAATCATAAACGTATTCGTCCAATCGTTTTTGGGTAATTTTTTCTACGATGCGTTGCAAAATATTGGCGTTTACGTCGCTGTATTTGTATGTTTTTGTGCCGATTGGCAGGGCTTTCATTTCTTTCCAAAGCGTATCTACCCAACCATCTATCAAATAAAAATTGTTGGCAATCTTAGCAGAAGCGTTATTTTGAGGCGATACGGTATAAAAATTTTCTTTCTTCTTATTGTGATAATATCTCAGAATCGGCATATTGGCAGGCAATCCCGATGTGTGAATCATCAATTCTTTGACGGTGACGTAATCTACGTTTGATAAAGAATCCTTTCCAAAAATTTGATACAGCGAATCGGATAAGGCATATTTTCCTTGCTGATAGAGTTTCATCATTGCCATGGTGGTAGAAATCACTTTGGTGACGGAAGCCAAATCATACAAATGTTGGCGATTGACTTTGGTTTTTTGGTTGTAAGTGTGGTATCCAAAAGCCTTGTCATAAATGATATTGCCATTTTTAGCCACCAAAACTTGGCAACTCGGCATGGCTTTTCCTTGAATGCCTTCTTTTACAATAGCATCTATTTTGGTTAAATCTGCCGCAGCTATGCCAACGGATTCGGGTTGCAAACGCTTGAGGCGAATAGGTGCATTGATGGTTTTTCCTGTGCCAAAAAAGAACGATTTGGAAACCGTCATGGGGACTTGACCTTTGGCAGCAATGCCGCCTAATATGACTTCGGGCGCAAGCAAATTTGACAAATGAGTATTGGCAGGCTGATAAATTACCGTTGGAAAATCGTTTGCGATTTTTAAAAATTTAGGATGACCAACGTAATAAATAATGACGTTTTTCCGATTTTCGGGTTTGATTTTTTCTAACTCTTTACGGATTTTTTGGGCGTTTTTTTCGGGTTGTAAAATCGTAATGATAGTATAATCATATTTTTTTATCAAATTTATATCCAATGATAAATTGAGCTGATTATCATCTTTAGGCTCTTCTAATGGATGCGCTATGAGCTTCATGCCGTGATTGATAAAAGAATTATCGTCAAGGGCAAAATCATTGAAATTGGCTATCAAAACCTGCTTATCGTTGATGTTTTTGAGTGGCAAAATGTTATTATCGTCTTTAGCAACTACGGTAGAAGCCTCAAAAATCTTTATATCATAAGGCATGGTTTCTTTGAGCGAAGGCGCAATTGTATCCGTTTGGCTTTCGTATTTGTTGGCCCAACTTTTGGCTTGCAATATTTTTTCTACGCTAAAATTTAGCATTCCTTCGGTAATCACTCCCTTTTCAACGGCTTTTTTGAGAATGGCAAAAGCTTCGGGCAACGCTTCGAGACTAACGATAAAAGCATCTGAACCCGTTCTAAGCTGTTCTCGGAGGCGTTTTGGATTGGAACCATAACTAATCGCAAGTCCGCCAAACTCTAAACTATCTCCCAAATATTGTCGAACGCCATTGGTTTTAAACGTTTTGAGCGTATCCAGAAAGAAGGTATTCGTATCGAGCAGCATGGCAGAAAGTCCCGTAGTCACGAGGTTGAAATGAGGCAATAAAATACTGTCTGCATATACCAGATAGTTTTGAGTCGCTACATGATATTCTGAAAAATCATGCAGACCAACTAAGATTCCTTTTTGCTGATAGGTATTGATAATGAGGTTGTTTTTTGCCAATGCCGCCATTTGTTCCAATGTAAAAAGCGAATCGTTAATCACTTCAGTAAGCTGATTAATAGTTGATACATCGGCTTCAAAGTTGAGTTGAACGCCTAGTCTGCGATACGTATTGAGGCGTTTTTCAATCATCTCTAGGATGAGACTATCCGAACCCACCGAATACCAACCTAGCGAAGTGGTGCTCAAAAAATCGGAAATATGCGTATTGGGCATCACGCCGTTGAGAAAGGGTGTTTTGGAGAATTTTTGCAAACTATCAATCCAGTAACTATGGTATTTTTCATTTACTTTATCGAACATCAGTCCGCCAATTTCGTATTGTTGGAGGAGTGTTTTGAGTGTATCGAAATCGGTGTTGTCTTTGAGTTCGGTTTGTACGAGGAGGAGTTGCGCTACCTTTTGGTCTAAGGTCATTTCGTCCATCAATGCCTTAATATTTTTATCATTACGGTATTGAAAAGGGGCATATTTTCCCGCTTTCCCTTTTTTAAAACCTTGACTACAAGCGGAAATAAGTAAGATTGAAAATAGTATAAAATAGGTGTTCCGTAGGTGCGTTCGCATTTTTGTTTTTTGATTTTTTTTAGATAAGACAACTGCTGATTTATACGCTAAAGCTATAAAAATGATGCGTTATTCGCTGAATTAACGTTTTTTTTTGTTTTCTAATAGCTATTATTCACAAAGCGGCGAGGTAACTTTGTCTATCTTCATTATCAGTTAGTTATGTAATAGGATTTAGTTTTGTGAATAAAGTCTAATAATAATCCAAAAAATATTTGGCACTCTACTTCGTTTTTATCTAGCAACTTTTCTTTTTATACTTTTTCACTCTATCATTTGGTCTTTTTGCCACGAATTACACAAATACTTCATTAGTTATCATCAAACGTTCTAACTTCTTGCTCATTTAAAAAAAACCAAATCATCATGCGACAAATCATGTTCTGCTTTTTTTGGGGTTGTTGTATTTTACCAACCTTGGCGCAACATCCCAATATCCAAAAAATAGAAACCGCCAATCCTTTGTTTCCTGACCATCAATATCAATTTCCACTACTGAATTTGGATGATAGCATGATGAACGATAAGATAAACTCTAGTTTAGTGGCCGATTTTTTGGAAATAAAATTAGGCGAAGAGAAAGTTAGCATTTTTGAAAATGTGTGGGCTACTCAGGAAAACCAAATCCCTCCTTTAAATGATTTGGCTTATAAAATCCAGTTATTAAATTCAAAAATCTATTCGCTGACTTTGTCGGCGGAGGCGTGTGGTGCTTATTGCGAAAATTTTGATTTGTCGTATAATTATGATGTGCAAACGGGTAAGAAAATCAATGCCGATACTTTGTTTTCAGAAAAGGGAAAGGCTTCTATTTTGGAACTTTTGAAGCGTCGAAAAGCCAAAAAAATGGTAAAATATTTGGATGAAATAGCGGATAGTTTGGCGAGTAAAAACCTTTCTGACGACGACGAAGCCCGATATTTGAAAATGCAAGAATTGTATAATAATTGTATTAAAGAAGATTATTTGCATTCTTTGAATTATTTGGATATTAGAATTTCTAAAAACACCATGACCATTATACTTAGTCGCTGCTCAAGTCATGCTAATCGTGCGATAGATGAATTAGGAAGTTTTGAATTTACCTTTATATTAGCAGATATTAGGGAATGGCTTAGCCCGTATGGATTAGAATTATTATTGGAATGAATATGATGAAATTCTGACTAGGCATTAGACATTTTACAATATTACAAAACATCTAATGCCCAGAATTATCTGTTTACAAGACCTTCTTTTACCATCTCAGAAGTGCGGAAGCCCAAGTAAAACCGCTACCAAAAGCCGTCAAACAAACTAAATCGCCTTCTTTTACTTTTCCTTCTTCCCATGCCTCGCATAGCGCAATCGGGATAGAAGCCGCCGTAGTATTTCCGTATTTTTGGATGTTATTATATACTTGGTCATCGCTGAGTTTAAGCAATTTTTGTACAAACTGACTGATGCGCAAGTTAGCTTGATGCGGAATCAACATATCTATATCACTTGTCTTATAACCATTGGTTTGAAGGGCTTCTTGCACCACTGCTGGCATTTTGCGCACAGCGTGTTTGAATACATATTGCCCATTCATATTAGGATATATATCTTGGTCTTCCCACATTTTGTCTGTTATGAACAATCCGCCAAATTCTAAATTTTCATCATAACCAAAGTTCTTATAATCTTCCTCCGATTTGGCATGAACGCCACCATGTGCGCCCGGATTGATGAACGCCAGTTGTTCAGCGTGTTCGCCCTCCGAATGTAAGTGCGTAGAGTATATTCCTTTATTTTCTTCTTCCGTCGGTTGAAGGACAACGGCTCCTGCCCCATCGCCAAAAATCACGGTTACGCCTCTTCCTCTAGTCGTATAGTCCAATCCGAAAGAGTGCATTTCTGCGCCTACGAGCAAGATATTTTTATACATTCCCGTTTTGATGAACTGGTCAGCGATGGACAAGCCATAAATAAACCCACTACATTGATTGCGAATATCTAACGCTCCAATGCTTTTGAAACCCAATTGTCGCTGCAATAAAACGCCACAGCCTGGAAAATAATAATCAGGACTCAATGTCGCAAAAATGATAAAATCAATATCTTCTGGCGTAACGCCTGCCCTATCCATCGCTATTTGAGCTGCTTTTGCGCCTAAGGTAGAAGTAGATTCCTTGTGAGGCGTGGCGTAACGGCGTTCTTGAATACCTGTTCGTTCTTGTATCCATTCGTCAGAGGTGTCCATGTGCCGAGTTAAATCATGGTTAGTCACTACATTTTCGGGAACATATTTGCCTATTCCAGCTATTTTCGTCTTGAACATAAGGTTTTATTTTTATTATGATAGATGGTTAAGTCTATCTTTATTGGATAGATTATTTACTTTTTAACAATTCTAATCAAAATAAGTTACTTTTTAAAATCGGTTGGCAAAATTAACTACTGAAAGGATAGGTCTTTACAAAAAAAAAGCCAGTTCCTTTAGAGAACCAGCTTCAATGATTTGCAAGAAAAAGTTCAAAGGGGTCTAACAGGGATTGCTCTATAACGTACAGTGATTTGCATTTCATGACTATTATAGATTTTACTTACACCTTAAATCTCAAAAAATATCTCAACAGAATCAAATTTTTAATGTTTTTACGTTTCAAAAACACAAGAGATTTTATGTTTTTTTTATATATATTTGTTTTAAAATAAACCTATAAAAGCACTTTAAGGCGATTTCATTTATTTTGTCACACAGAAAAAACTCTTCAACTAACATTACCCATCCAAATACGTTATGACTAGATTAAAATTGCTCCTATTTTTATTGAAAGGACTTGACAATCGAGAATTTGCAAAATTGCTCAAACTATTACCTTATAAAGAGGATAAAAATAAACGAGTAAAAAGTTTGTTGTCTTTTATCAGAAAGAATGCACATCAAGACATTAATTGGCTAGAGGAACAACTGATTCGTAGATATTTTGAAGGGAATCGGATGAAAGACCAACTCAGAGGATACCTTAAAGGAGTGAATGTTTTTGTAGAAGAGTTTGTGTGTTTGGCAGAACTCAATGCGAATGAAAATTTGAAGAAAAAAACATTGCTCTCTTACGCTAACCGAAAAAATCTATTTGAAAATTTCTCGGCAGCCATTCAAGAACAGAAAAAAGCATTGCTTGAACAGCCTATCAGAGATATTGATTTTTATAATGATTATTTTCAGTTGGAATACCAAGAGTATTACCACCCAAACACCAATAAATATTTAGCAAGTGCCGCAGAGCTTTTGCAAAACGCCATGAACACCTACAATGATACTTATATTATTACTTCGTTAAAATTTGCGTGTGACACCCATGTAAGCACTCGTGTAACCAGCTACCAATATTCTCAGCCTCACTTAGAGTATATACTACAAATAGCTCAAAATCGCCAAAAAGAAAACAAAACTATTGAGGTTTTATTTTTTTGTTATCAATTATTAAAAAGAGAAATATCAACAGATATCGAAGCCTTGCCTGCTTTTTTTCAAAAAAATAAATCACTATTCAGCATTAGCGAGCAATTAGAAATTTTAGGTTATTGTATTAATTATGTTGCATCTCTTT
>CALOED010000140.1:0-12069 GCA_942492005.1 uncultured Saprospiraceae bacterium | reverse complement strand
TTGTTGTTTAGATTGCTCACTATTGTTCAAAGTTAATTTTTTGCAAAAAAGAAAAGACATCGAGTTGACAGTGAACAAAATTAAAATTTACATTCTTACACCGTAACCAGTTGAAAATCATATTGATATGGTTAGATTTTTAATTTTAATTTTGTTCCCAAAAGAATTATTCTACTAACAAAATCAAAGAAAAATGAAAAAATTGAGACTTCCCAAGTAGCGCTTGCAATGGTACTTACCATGAATATTGTATGGATGATAGTTGTACGTGTGGTTAAATACATTGTACATTTTCAATGTATATGCCGGTTCAAGAATTGACGGATAAACACCCAAGTTGAAGAGCCGGGCAAGATTTATTTTTTACAATAATTACATCTTTGTAGTCGAGCGCAACAAAGGCATCATATCATAGACACAGCGACCTTGCGCCGTGTCGTTCCGGGCAATAATGATATTTGGCAGTATTGGCAGTAATTACCCTATGCTGATAATGGCGACGATTTGATTACGCTTCCTGACCAAGCGCAACGCTTCGTAGATTGAAAAACGGATGCTTTTCCTCACTACCAATATGACGAAGGATTATTAGTGTATTACGATTTAGTTAGCTAGCGAGCGAAGTAAGTGGCGGTCGCCTTATAGGATGGCAAGAGAATGTTCTTTGCGGCTGACGCTGGTACTATTAGCACAGCAGCGCAATGATGAGTGGCGTAGGTGGCTCTATGGCTTCGCTTTTTGGTATTATCTCGCAAGGACATTTATATACGGTTGATGATGTGCAATTGAATGTTTTTTGAAATCAATTCCAATCCCGTTTCGCCTAACGAATTGAGCGATGTCAGCGGTAGGCCAGGGCATCGAAGGGATATTCCTTTGTCACGATAAAATCCTTCATTGGTTCTAATGCTGGTATGTATATTTTTGACAATAGCTAATACTGAGTAACCCAATATAGTTATCAAGATTTGAAATGACGCTAGAGTTTTCAGACTAAGCCTATGTAAAAAAGACAATTACGTTTATGTTAAACTTTGTTTTTCGGGCACTTGGTTCGAAGCTTGGCCTTCTAATCAATTGGATTTGATAGACATTACTGATTTGGACTCGTTCTGTATTGGAAGGTTCAAAAAGCTTTGACGGGTTCGCACAGATTATCTATCAAAAAAAACAATGATTTGTTCCTTTCTTAAGTTTATTGTGGTTTGAAAAACGTTTGATATTTCTAATTCCTTAACGTGTTTGCAATATGTCAAGCTCGACCACATCATTTGTGCCCATGTTTATGATGGAATCAATGTTCCGGAATACAGATGTATTGTTGGCAAAGGGGGAGGATGGTTGTGGAACAACGCGATGCGAGCAAAAGGAAAAAAAGTCGAGCTGTTGTGTGCAAAATGGAAGTAATAAGATAGGGCTGTTTCGTTTCGAAATCTTTGATTGATTTACAGGAAAAACAAATCTGAAATTCTTGTAGATCGCTTTTTTGCGTTTTCAGTTTAATTATGGGAACACAATTAATTCCTAATATGTCAGTATGAAAATCTGACTTCATTTATTACTCGCTGCGTTTTTTTATACCGCTTCTCAATCCCTTTTGACAAAAAAAAACAAAAAATGGCATAACGAAGCGACAAATGAAAACTCAAAAATGGCAGCAACATAAAGGAGAATTAATTAAAGCCCATCAGAAGATACCGTAAAAATTCAAATTCTAGGCGGAAGCACATCTGTGTCTGCAGCTGTTACGGTAGCGAAAACCGCACTTATACGGGGAGTATTCGCACCTTCAATACCGAAGAACGGGCATATTACGGTATCTTCATCAAGAATTTTGCACCGAAGACGGCGGTACAATTCGATGGGCGTTGTCTGGCACCAATATAATAATTATTTATGGCCGCCAGGGTGAAAGTAAACTATCACGAATTCTACGTCAATAATGGCGTTCGTATCATTCTTATCGGTTTGCAAGTAAGCGGCAAATTTATCGAAAAACTTGCAACGCCTTATTATCATTTGTTTTTAGGGCTATTCGTTTTGCATTAGGTTCAATCCTAATTTTGATATTATAGATACAAAAGGAAAAATTTTGATTACATTTCCCGCGCTTTGTGCTCGGTTTGAATTTTATAATGGTCTCTTCCATGATGTTGACTTTGGTTATCAGTTTCGGCAAGTAGAACCCACCAGCTAGCATTGGAATGGAAACAAAAAAAATGATATTTTCTCCGTAGATTTTCCGTTCGATTAGGTATGATGTTTTAGAAAAAGTTCTAGTTTAAATAGAATGAAAAGTTAATTATTACTCATTTTTAAAATGAATAATATGTTTTCTCAATTTTCTCATTCGTATTGTTTCACTTTAAATTCTTCTCAACCAAATATTTCTAGCAACTCACCTTTATCGCCATGGTCTTGAGCGATGTTTCGCGCGCTACTTTGGGCAATCCGATGTATTCGGAACTCCCCTATTTCAACGTTATTTTTGTATTTGTCAATTTTGAATAACTGTCAATGGGTCTCGCCACGAACTTAACTTTATTGAATTTTGGGAGCTGTATAAATGATACCGTAAGCCAAATTCCCATTCGCCCCGTTTACAATCGACCCACTCAACGGAATATGTTGGCTTACGCTACCGAATCTGCTACCATTGGCATAAGTTTTATTATTATAATTAACTAACACTTTGTATTTCATAGTGTTCTTGCAAAAACACGCCACTGTTGCCTCTGCCTTGTACTTTCGCCCTTCACGACTATTGGCGTTCTAAACTCGATGTGCAATTGCCTCATCGCCTGAAAGTTTCCTTTGCCTCAATATTTTCCCGTACTTTTACTACAATAGCGCTATCTTTCAAGTCCCATTTTGTCGCTTTCGCTCCTTGGTGTTAGTACGTCAAACAATTGCACAGAAGGCGCGCTTGTCTCTTCTCCCGGCGACAGCCGCGCTCCCAGTCTCCCGTGGCTTTAGGCTCAGCTCGTGCGGTGCGTTTGCGGGCATATCAAAGCAAAAAATAAAATTATTGGCTTCATAAGCTGCATTTTAATTTGGTTAGAAGAAATGTTATAAAACGGGTTTTTATAAATTCAGATTCGCTATTTGCTTTTTTAACGCTTTTTTTCATTTCTGCGAATTTCATTCGATAATCCACTTCCACTTTTCCTTTTTTGATGGCTTCCAATTTACGTTTCATTAGCCTACGCTTGATAGGCTTGAGGTGGTCAGTAACAAAAATAATTTTCTTGAGATGGTCGTGTTCGTGCTGAATAACATGAGCATTCAATCCGTCGTAGTTGTTCTTCTCTAAGTACAAAGTTTTCGTCATAATACTCTATCAAGATATTTGGGCGGCGAGAAACATCCGCAGTAATATCTGGAATACTCAAAACAACCTTCTCATAATCCTACGGCTTGCTTCTTCCTCTAGCATGATAGGATTGATAAAAACCCTTTTCACGCCTTTCAAAAAAGGAGCCTTCACTTTCTTCTTTCTGCAATTCTTCCTCATCCTTTCCTAGCTGCGTGCTATCTATGGATAGATTTTCCAATTTGGGGCGCTGTCCCACACCGTTCGAAGCGTACATCGTTTCAAACATATCGGCAACTAACTGCTTCAAATCCTTATAATCCGCTTCTATCTCCTGTGCCTCTTGCTTCAATACGCTATTTCCATAGCCATATATCGGATAAACCATCAATAAAATTTTTTACCGTTACTTAATTGTCTAATGTTGGCGATTTAATTTTTTTATGTTTAAAACACAATCACCAAACGTATTCTTCCATATAATCTTTGAGGGCTAATCGCTGCACTCACCGTATCTACCAATGCTTTATTTTGGCGCTTTTCTTTTGCGCCGCTCATTCGTATGGTTCTTTCTGCTCGTTGCGAGGAGTATCGCTCATTGTAGGAAGTGATTTGATATCGATATTCTTTAGCTTTCACAAACTCCTACGATTAACGCTAATAGGCGACTCGTTGCCGTCGGAGCGTTGAGGGTCACACCAGATGATGCATTCTACCTGCTCGTTTTCGAGATATTCCGCCAAGTGCGTCGCATATCAGCATTTGCCACCGTTTCTAGCCCCGAAGCGATTATCTTCCTAGCGTCTGTAACTGCTACGCCAATGCGTTTTGTCCCGTAATCTATTGCTACTATTCTTCATCGCCGCAAAGATAAAAAAAGGGAATTACCAATCCACGGTTTTAAATTTCGAGATTTTGAAGATGCTAGAAAAAGCTTCCATTTAATTTCCTCCAAAATGCCAAAGAATACCCGAAGGGTCGATCAAAAAGCATTCTCGTCTCCAATCCAGCGATTTGAATTCAGACAAGCGCACATTTCTATAACCATATTGCAATCCTCTTTCGTTTAAATCCTTCCAGCGCAAGTATCCAAATCATCTACTTCTAAAATTAGGATAGAATTATTCACTCCAGTTTTTTACATAATCATCTTGTAAATAAAACCCCAAATCATCACTGATCGGAATAAACCGAGCATTATCAGAAATTGAAATTTCCTCAAAGCCCAATGCCCGATAGAATGCTTTGCATTCTTCAAAGTTTTTTGGCACCAATGAAAGTGCGTATGCTCTTAGCCGTATAGTTCATTTCTTATATTTTGATTAAAACGTTTAAATGGATTTGAAAGCCGCTTGGAAAAGCATTGCAGCAGAAGAAAAGGCAGCTTTTAATTTTTAAAGAAACCTAATTCCAAACCATTTAAATTTTTATAAAAATATAAAAATGAACTATACGGCTAAGAGCATACGCACTTTCATTGGTGCAAAAAACTTTGAAGAATCCAAAGCATTCTATCGGGCATTGGGCTTTGAGGAAATTTCAATTTCTGATAATATGGTTTTATTCAAAGTCAATGATGATTTGGGGTTTTATTTACAAGATGCTTATGTAAAAAACTGGGTGAATAATTCTATGGTCTTTTTAGAAGTAGATGATTTGGATACTTGCTGGAAGGATTTAAACGAAAGAGGATTGCACCATAGTTATAAAAATGTGCGCTTGTCTGCCATCAAATCGCTGGATTGGGGGCGAGAATGTTTTTTGCACGACCCTTCGGGTATTCTTTGGCATTTTGGAGAATTTAAATAGAGCTTTTTCTAGCATCTTCAAATCTCGAAATTTAAAACCGTGGAACAGTAATTCTATTTTTTTATCTTTGCAGCGTGGGAAGAATAATGGCAATAGATTACGGGACAAAACGCATTGGCGTAGCAGTTACAGACCCTTTGAAGATAATCGCTTCGGGGCTAGAAACGGTGGCAAATGCTGATATATACGACTACTTGGCGGAATATCTCAAAAACGAGCAGGTAGAATGCATCGTGGTGGGCGACCCTCAACGCTCCGACGGCAGCGAGTCGCCTATTAAGCATTTAATCGTAGGGTTTATGCGAAAGCTAAAAAAAGAATATCCCGATATCAAAATCACTTCCTACAATGAGCGATACTCCTCGCAACGAGCAGAAGAAACCATACGAATGAGCGGCGCAAAAAAGAAAAAACGCCAAAATAAAGCATTGGTAGATACGGTGAGTGCAGCGATTATCCTCAAAGATTATATGGAAGAATACGTTTGGTGATTGTGTTTTAAACATAAAAAAAATTAAATCGCCAACATTAGACAATTAAGTAACGGTAAAAAATTTTATTGATGGTTTATCCGATATATGGCTATGGAAATAGCGTATTGAAGCAAGAGGCACAGGAGATAGAAGCGGATTATAAGGATTTGAAGCAGTTAGTTGCCGATATGTTTGAAACGATGTACGCTTCGAACGGTGTGGGATTAGCAGCGCCCCAAATTGGAAAATCTATCCGAATATTTGTCATAGATAGCACGCAGCTAGAGGATGATGAGGAAGAAATTGCAGAAAAGAAAAAGAAAGGTAAAGCTCCTTTTTTGAAAGGCGTGAAAAGGGTTTTTATCAATCCTATCATGCTAGAGGAAGAAGGCAAGCCGTGGGATTATGAGGAAGGTTGTTTGAGTATTCCAGATATTACTGCGGATGTTTCTCGCCGCCCAAATATCTTGATAGAGTATTATGACGAAAACTTTGTACTTAGAGAAGAACGCTACGACGGATTGAATGCTCGTGTTATTCAGCACGAATACGACCATCTCGAAGGTATTTTATTTACTGACCACCTCAAGCCTATCAAGCGTAGGCTAATGAAACGTAAATTGGAAGCCATCAAAAAAGGAAAAGTGGAAGTGGATTATCGAATGAAATTCGCAGAAATGAAAAAAAAGCGTTAAAAAAGCAAATAGCGAATCTGAATTTATAAAAACCCGTTTTATAACATTTCTTCTAACCAAATTAAAATACAGCTTATGAAGCCAATAATTTTATTTTTTGCTTTGATATGCCTTGCAGGTTGCACCGCACAGGCTCAAATCACAGACCCTAAAGCCACAGAAGTTTGGGAGCCTCAACCTCGAAAAGTCACTCCGGGAGAAGGAACAAGCGCACCTTCTGATGCAATTGTTTTGTTTGACGGTACTAATTTCAAGGAATGGAAACACGTAGGAGCGAAAAGCGACACGGTAAAATGGGACTTGAAAGATAGCGCAATGACCGTAGTAAAAAGTACGGGAAATATTCAAACAAAGAAAACTTTCGGCGATATTCAATTGCACATCGAGTTTAGAACGCCAATAGTCGTGAAGGGCGAAGGGCAAGGCAGGGGCAACAGTGGCGTGTTTTTGCAAGAACGCTATGAAGTGCAAGTGTTGGACAATTATAATAATAAAACTTATGCCAATGGCCAAGCAGGTTCGGTGTATAAGCAACATATTCCGTTGGTGAATGTTTGTAAAAAACCAGGCGAATGGCAAACTTATGACATCATTTATACAGCTCCCAAATTCAATAAAGATGGGATTCGTGTAGCAGCAGGCCGATTGACGGTTATTCAAAATGGGGTATTGGTGCAAAATAACGTTGAAATAAAGGGAAGTTCCGAATACATCGGATTGCCCAAAAATATAGCGCACGGAAACGCTTCCATTATCCTTCAAGACCATGGCGATAAGGTGAGTTATAGAAATATTTGGTTGAGAGAATTGTAGGTAGTACGATAAGAGAATGAGAAAATCAAAAGCACCATTATTCATTTTAAAAATGAGTAATGGTGCTTTTTCGATTCTGGTTAAACTGAACTTTTTCTAAAACATCATACCTAATCGGACGGAAAATCTACGAAAGAAAATATCATCTATATTGATACCATTCCAACGCTGGCTGGTGATTTCTACTTGCTGAAACTGATAACCAAAGTCCAACATCATGGAAGAACCATTATAAAAATCAAACCGAATACCCAACGCAGGATGTATCAAAATACCGCCTTTGGTATCTATAATATCAAAATTGGGATTGCCTAATGCAAACGAATAGCCTACGCCCAAATGATAATAAGGCGTTACGGGTTTTTCGCTCAAGTTGCCACTTACTTGCAAATGAATGGGAATGATACGAACGCCATTATTGACGCTAAATTCGTGATAGCCTACGCCTATTCCAGCCGCCAAATAATTATTATATTGGTGCGAAACAACGCCCGTCAAGCCAATACCGCCGTCTTCGGTTGCAAAATTCGCAGTGGTCAAGATGCCGTAATGAATGCCCGTTCTTCGGTATTGAAAGGTGCGAATACCCGTATAAGTGCGGTTTTCGCTCACCGTAACGAGTTTTACTTCCGACTGCGGATATACAAATATGCTTCCGCCTAAAATTTGAATTTTTACGGTATCTTCTGATAGGCTGAGTAATTCTCCCTTTATGATGCTACCGTTTTTGAGTTCGACAGTCGCTTCGTTGTACCATTTTTTGTTTTTTTGTCCAAAAAGGGATTGAGAAGCGGTGCATAAAAACACAGCGAGTAATAAATAAGGTAAGATTTTCATATAGTTATTAGGAATTAAGGGTGTTCATAAAAATAAACTGAAAGGCAAAAAAACGACTTGCAAGACTTTCCAGATTTGAAAACCCTGCAAGTCGGTCATTTTCATTACGAAACAGCCCTATCTTATTACTTCCATTTTACTCAACAATGTGAGTTTTTTGCTATTGCTCGCATCATATTGATACAAACCATCCTTACCAATTACCAACAATACATCTGTATTCGGAACATTGATAGCATCATAAGCATGAATATCTTTGATGTGGTCGAGTTTGTTTTTGTGCAAACGTTTAGGATTAGAAATATCAAACGTTTTCAAACCATAGTCGCCTTCACAAAGGAATAAATCATTGTTTTTGATAGATAACCCGTGCGGATTGTCCATGCTAAACGTCTCTTCCAATACAGGGCGAGTCAAATCAGTAATGTCTATCAAATCCAATTGATTAGAAAAACCTTCGCACCACGTACCCGAACGCAAAGTAACATAAGCGTAATTGTCTTTTACATAAACAGGGTCGCAAGCTCTAGCGTCTCAAATCTTGATAACTGTATTGGGTTACTCGGTGTGCTATTGTCAAAAATATACATACCAGCATTAGAACCAATGAAGAGTTTATCTTGATAAGGGAATATGGTCTCGATGCCCCAACCTACGCTGACATCGCTCAATTCGTTAGGCGAAGCAGGATTGGAATTGATTTCAAAAACATTCAATTGCGCATCATCAACCGTATATAAATGTCCTTGCGAGATGGTAAAGCGAGCCATAGAGCCACCTACGCCACTCGTCATTGCGCTGCTATTGCTAATAGTGCCAGCGTCAGCCGTTGCAAAAAGAACATTCTCTTGCCATCCTGTAAAACGACCGCCATTGTCATTACAATCCACTACTTCGCTCACTTCTTCTTCATCGTAATACACTAATAATCCTTCGTCATATTGATACAATTGAGGAAAAGCATCCGTTTTTCTATCTACGAGCGTTGCGCTAGTCGGGTTAGAAATATCAAGCGTAATCAAATCGTCGCCATTATCAGCATAGAGATAATTGCCTTGTACTGCCATATCATTATTGCCCGGAATATTGATAAAAGCGATATTGTTTGGCGCAGCAGGGTCGCTATTGTCTATGATATGAATGCCTTTGTTGCGCTCATTTACAAAGATGTAATTATTGTAAAAATAAATCTTGCCCGGCTCTTCCAACGCTTTGGAAGGCATTGTTTTTACATCCGTCAATTCTTGAACCGACATATACACCGGCGTGTATTTAATGTATTTAACCACACGGCTACAACTATCATCCATACAGCTATTCATGGTAAGTACCACCATTGCAAGCACCACTAAGGGAAGTCTCAATTTTTTCATTTTTCTTTGATTTTGTTAGTAGAATAATTCTTTTTTGGGAACAAAATTAAAATTAAAAAAAATCTTAACCACTATCAATATGATTTTCAACTGGTTGCAATTGTAAGAATGTAAATTTTAATTTTGTTCCTAATCAACTCAATGTCTTTTCTTTTTTGCAAAAAAAATTAACTTTTGAATATAAACCTATAATGGTGAAACGTCTAAACACAGACAATTGCTGTTTAAATGTTTTAAGATTTTCTAAACAAATTTACAAAAAACGAAAACAGTGTTCTATACTTTTTTCACAAAACTAAATTCTATTCCGTACTAACCCATAATGAAGATAGACAAAGCAGCTTCGCCGCTTTGCGAATAATGGCTACTAGCTGACAAGAATATTATTTGGTTCTCATTCCTTCCCACTTAGTCATCGCCTACCCTCACCCTCCTGCCAGTGCTTTTTTATACACTTCCAAACATCTTTCTCTTGCAAATTTATGTTCCACCATCGGTTCTGGGTATTTAAAATCTTCAAACTCAGGCACCCATTTTCGGATATATTTTAAGTCTTTATCAAATTTTTTGGTTTGCGAAGTTGGGTTGAAAATTCGAAAATACGGCGCAGCATCTGTCCCGCTACCCGAAGCCCATTGCCAACCGCCATTGTTGCTTGCCAAGTCAAAATCCAATAGTTTTTGGGCAAAATACGCCTCGCCCCAACGCCAATCCAGCAATAAATGTTTGGTCAGAAAACTCGCCACTATCATCCGCACTCGATTGTGCATATAGCCCGTAGCATTCAATTCTCGCATTCCAGCATCTACAATCGGATAGCCAGTCGTTCCATTTTTCCAACGTTCAAAGTCTGCTTCGCTATCTCGCCACGGAATGCGGTCGTATTTTGCTCGAAAGGCATTGCCTACTACGTGCGGAAAATTATCCAAAATCTGCGCATAAAAATCTCGCCAAATCAATTCATTGAGGTAAGTTTCGTTGAGCGTTTCGGCTTTTCTTGCCTTTTCTCGAATGCTAATCGTGCCAAATCGAAAATGAACGCCTAGCTTTGATGTCCCTTCTATGGCAGGAAAATTTCGAGTTTCGTCATAAGTTTTAATCAACCCCCTACTCACCGTCTTACTCGGAATTTCAATCGTAGAAGGTTTGAAATTCATTTTTTCTAAACTGACAATCGGCAAAGGAGCGGTGGTATAAAAATGATTGAAATACTTTTCGGTCGGATAGGATTTAAAATAAAAAGAAACCGACTCGCCTTTATCTGATAGGCTCGTTTTAGAATGGAGTTTCGATTTCCACTTTTTTGAATAGGGCGTAAAAACGGTGTAAGGCGTGCCGTCTGCCTTCGTTACTTCTTCTTTTTCAAATATAATATGGTCTTTAAAGTCGTGCAATTCGACGTTTTGAGCCGCCAATATTGCTTTTATTTTTTGGTCTCTAGCTTTGGCATAAGGCTCATAATCTCGATTGATGAATACATTCTCTATCGGATATTCCTGAATAATATTTGCCCAAACTTCTTCTGGCGTGCCGTATTTTATTAGAATAGAACTGCCCAGTTTTTCCAATTGTTGATGCAGTTCTTGCAACGTTTGATGAATAAAAAAAACTCTTGCGTCCGTTTTATCTTCAAGGTCGTCCAATATGTTTTTATCAAAAATAAAAAGCGGCAAAACGGGCTTTCCGCTCTTCAATGCGTGATACAATCCAGCATTGTCTTCTAGTCTTAAATCTCGTCGAAACCAAAAAATATTCATTTTTTTCCAATTTTTGAGGTAAAACAGATTTAGTAAGATAATGTTTTTTTTACTGTTACTAAAAGTCAAACCAATCATCTGTTTTTGACTGCCTGTATTCCTGTTTCGTTTGAATGCGTTGTTTTTGACGTTCGATGATAAGGCGAGCGATGCCGATATTGGCAGGTTCGACGGCATTCGGATGAATGGCAGCCGCTACCTTTTGCTCCGAAACGTCCATTCTGTACAGTGAACTCAACAAATGCTCCAACTCTCGCTCTAGCATATAAGCGATATGGTCAGCCAGTGAGCGCACCAAATCTTCTTCTGATACAAATCCACTAAACTCATGGAGCGCAAAATCTTGTTTGACCAATTCAGCCGTCTCGCTGATAAGTTTTTCGTTATTCATATTTTTAATTATTCAATACCAAATTTGAAGTTAAGATACTTACAAAGGGAAGCGGTTTTTTGTTTAAATCAAAGTTTTTTGCCGATATTTTCTTTAATTTGTCAAAGTTGTAAAAAAATAATCAGCGACAAAAAAATACAATAATGGACAGAAGAAAACAATTTAAGCCTGTAAAAGAATACCCAACGCCCAAACGACACCAAACCATGGAAAGGCGTTCGTTTGAGCCATCCGAAATTCCTACGCCTGAGCTTCATCAGTTGCTCGTCGGTACGGTTGCGCCTCGCCCGATTGCGCTAGTGAGTACCGTGAGCGAACAAGAAACGTCAATCTGGCGCCATATAGTTTTTTTAATGTATTCAGTTCCAATCCGCCAATTATGGTGTTTTCATCGAATAGAAAAGTCAGCGACAACACCACTAAGGATACTTTACATAATGCCGAAACCACGAGAGAAGTCGTTATTAATATCGTTAGCCACGACATTGTGCAGCAAATGGCGGTTTCGTCGGTTGCCTTTCCGAGCGATGTGAGCGAATTTGAAAAAGCAGGTTTTACGGCAATGCCTTCCGATTTGGTAAAACCCTATCGAGTGAAAGAGTCGCCCG
>CALOED010000139.1:0-2766 GCA_942492005.1 uncultured Saprospiraceae bacterium | reverse complement strand
ATCTACCAAGTAAGCAGATAAATTGCGAAGCATCATCATATTTCGAGGCTTCGACCCCAGTTTAAAATCCTCAATATCAATCAGCTTGAACTCAATGGAATCAATCAGTGTGATTTCATCAAAATAATTATTCATCAAGAAGCCCTCTAAAGTAAAATACAAACCTGCGCCATTGTCTGCCGTACCTGTTAATACGTAAGACATATCATTGTTTACCGCTACCGAATACACATCCGAAGCGTGCTGATAAATTTGTAAAATATTTCCTTTGATGTCCCAAAGCATAGCCTTGTTATCTCCACCACCCGACATAAAGAGGTTTTCCCGATTAGGAACAAATTGAAGTGAGTAGGTATAATTTGAAGTTCGGAAAGTCTCTAAAAGCGTAATTTTTTCATCAACATTTGAGTAATCGTTATTTATTTTGTCCTCTTTATTGGTTTGAGTACGCCAAAGTTTGATAGAACCATCCATGCCGCCAGAGAGCAAAAGACTTTTTTTAGGATGAAAAGAAATGGTATAAATTCGTTCATCGTGCGCTAACCATTGGTGTAGAAGCTCCCCGTTTTTGTTCCAAAGTGCAATAGTGCCATCCCAACTAGAAGTCGCTAAAGTATCGTTAGTAGCCGAAAAATCAACGGCTAATACATCATTTTTATGAACCTTTAATTCATGCAAATTAGTGCCGCTCATATTCCATAAGATGCCGATATTGTCCCTGCCGCCAGAGAGTAAAAACCGCCCATCTTTAGAAAATTTAATGCTTTTGACCGTTCCTTTATGCCCTTTAAATACCAATAGGCGTTTGCCTTCCGTATCGTACAATTCAATATTGTTACCCGAAGCTATGGCAAACCGCTTATTGTCGGGATGAAAAGCAACGGCTTCGATGTCTGATGATAAATCTTTAGTAAATATCTCTTTTTTGGTTGTTACATTCCAAAGTTTGAAAGTATTGTCCCAACTGCCTGTTAAGGATAGCTCTCCATTTGGAGAAAACGCCACGGCTTGAACTCGTTCTCGGTGAGAGTCAAAATTTTTGATGTTTCGGCGCAAATTCAAATTCCAAAGCCGAGCGGTTCTGTCATCGCTACCACTCAAAATATAATTGCCCTTAGGATGATAAGCTAATCCCACGACGTAATTCTCATGCCCGATAAATGTCCTAATTTCTTTTTGTTCTTTAACATCCCAAATCTTAACGCTATAATCCCAACTCGACGAAGCCAAAGTGTCGCCAGAAGGAGAGTAAGCCACATTTTTGATTGTACCCGTGTGTCCTTCCAGTATTTTTTCAGGCTTAGAAGGGCGGTTTAAGTTCCAAATCCTTACTATATCATCTCGACATCCAGTAGCTATTTTGTTGATTTCTTTGGGTGAAAATGCCAATCCGTAAACAAAATCTGGGTGTTTTAGAATTGAAATTTCATTACCTGTATTAATATTCCAGACTATCACGGTGCTGTCTCTGCTTGCCGTAGCGATGTAATTATTGCCTTTTTGAGAAAATGCGACTTTATAAATATTGCCCAAATGCCCTTCAAAACGTTTCACGAACTTCCCTTCGGCTGTCCACAGAATGGCCGTTTTGTCTCGGCTACCTGTCAAAATATATTTGCCATCGGGCGAGTATTCTACGTCATTTACATCCGAATCGTGCAAACTCAAGACCCTGACGGAATCTTGCGTTTCGACGTTCCAAATAATAGCCGTGCTATCATCAGAAGAGGAAACCAAAAAACGTCCATCAGGTGAGTAATCAATGCCGTTGATTACCCTTCGATGCCCTTCAATGGTTTTTAATAAGCTACCATGTTTATCCCAAATTCGTATAATTTTATCTTGGCTAGCCGTAGCAAAAGACTGACCGTCAGGGGCAAATGCAACGCCCATCAGCTTGCTTCGGTGCATGAATTTTTTATTAGCAAAACTATTGCGCCTAAAAATCAATCGGCTCAATTGGTCAATATTTACATCTTCGGGACGTATTTTTTTGGCTGCTAATACGAGCTTTAAGGCAAATTCGGGCGATGTTTCTTCGCTTTGCATGGCTTGCGCCACCAGCGTGTTGGCGTTGTTTTTTTCTCTAATTTCTGTTTCCGCAGCTTCTGCCGCCATTCTCAACTGATTAGAATATATCACACCAACTATCAAACCCAATATCACCACGGCTACCGTGATAATAGAAGCAAGTAATTGTCTTCGCCTAAATTTTGAACTTCTTCGTACAAACTGAAAGGATTCGGGAGAAAGGATATTGACGAGTTCTTTCTCGAAAGGCTCAATAAAATTGATTTCTTTTCGGCTAAGAAAAGTATTCGTTTCTTTGAAAGCTACATGACGTTCATTTACCAAACGAATGACTCGAAGGAGCATCTTATCATCGGCAGAACCTTTTTCATATATCTTTTTCGCCAGCGCGTCATGTGCTATTTCTATTCTCATGTAATTTTGTATTCTTTTGTAGAAAACCGTTGAAAGATAGTAATTTAGTAAGTCTCAAAAAAGAAAAAGAGATAAAAAGTCAATACAGACAACTATCTATTGACAAATCAAGGGCAAGTACTGAATGCTCAGAAAGATATTATTTTCAGTCTTGTTTTTATTTTGAAAAACATATTATTTTTGATTGAATGTTTTAATGCCACAAAATGAAAGAAGTGAAGATTTTTTTATCCATTATTATACTTGTTTTATTAAATGCTAATTGGGGATTTGGACAATCCTACCATGTAAAAGATTCATTGGCGGAAAAAATAACAGCAC
>CALOED010000138.1:0-12017 GCA_942492005.1 uncultured Saprospiraceae bacterium | reverse complement strand
CTCCCCTAGCCTGACGAATGACGTTTTCTGATTTTAATAACCCTGCTTGTCCGACTAAAAAAGCCGTTCGGCAAAGCTCTTTATCTTGATTGATATAGTAAATTACTTTCCAAAATAGCGTTGGCAATTGCAACGATTCGTCTCTAATTTCATGGATAAAATAAGGGTCATTCTCTTTGAATACACATCCCGAAAAAACAGAGATTTTCAATTTTTTACTCGTCGTGTGATGATGTAAAATATAATCCTCCAATTTTCGCCACAAGCCTTGGTTTACCTTGCTGTGCTGCGGCACTGCATTAGTAAAGTAAAAAGTATTTCGAGCGTACATTTTAGCCAAACGGTATGTCCTTCCCCATTGCACATCTTCTCTTTTGGTCAAATGTCCAATATCAAAATGACTATCTGGTGAAGTGTAAAGCTCCTTGCCCCATTGCTTATTATAGCCAATTCGCTTGTCTTTTCGCCATCGGTCACGCCCTTTTGGAAATATCTTATTTCTATTCAATTGTTTGAATTTTCGCCCATCAATATTAACTGCCGAAATCAAAGGAAACTTTCTTTCTGCGTGCTGAATAACACTATAATGCTGATACCGAATAATGCAATCCAGCCTTTTTGAGCGTTTGGCGGCTTTGGATTTTAGTTCTTTTGAGAGCTTCGGCATATTCACTATAAAGTCTTTTCCTAGAAAATATCTTCGGTAGCCACGGGCAAATTTCAATGAGAGCATACGTTTTTTTATTGCGTTTTTAAAGCGTGATTTGTTCTCTTGTTTTAGGGTTTAAAATTTTGAAAAGTTGAATATACGGATTTTATCAGAATTGCATTTTTCATTTTTTTATAAAAACTAAATTATACCAAAACGGATTTTACTTGCGTTACCTTTGGGTTATTAAAATGCCTTTAAGCCATTTTTTAAAAAATAAATTGATTGGACAAAAAGAAATAGACCTTGAACAACGTCTAATTATCTATGTTTTGGCTAACCGCACTCCTTTAATACCTAGCCTTATCTTACTTTCTCTTATATTAATTTTGACTAACTACTTAAATGCTTATTTTTACGAAAACTTAAAACCAACGACGGATGGAGAATGATATTAAAATACTTTGGGCAGACGACGAAATTGACTTGCTCAAACCACAAATTTTGTTTTTAAAAAAGAAAAACTACGATGTAATATCGGTTACAAACGGACACGATGCAATTGAAGAATTTAAGCAATTTCCGTTTGATGCTGTGTTTTTGGACGAAAGTATGCCTGGCATGACGGGGCTAGAAACCCTTGCCGAAATCCGAAAACTCGACCAGACCATTCCTATCGTGATGATTACAAAAAACGAAGCCGAAAACCTAATGGAAGAGGCTCTCGGCAACCAAATCACGGATTATCTTATCAAACCCGTCAATCCTAATCAAATCTTACTGACGCTTCGTCGTATTTTTGATGGAAAACGACTCGTACGAGAAAAAACAAAACTCGATTATCAGCAAGAGTTTCGCAAGATTTTTATGGAAATCAATAGCGGACTTAACTACAAAGAGTGGGCGAATATTTATAAAGAAATCATCAATTGGGAACTCAAACTCGATGCTTCTAATACTACCTCGATGTCAGATATTTTATCTATGCAAAAGGGAGAAGCCAATACAGAGTTTTCAAAATTCATCGTCAAAAACTATATGAAATGGATGTCTGACCGAAGTTCGGGTCCTGTGATGTCCAATAATTTGATGAGTGAAAAGGTGTTTCCTTATGTCAGCGAAGACGAGCCAACTATCTTTTTATTGTTGGACAATTTGAGATTTGACCAATGGAAAATCATCGAACCTATTATCTCCGAACTCTTTGCAGTGGAGCAGGAGGAGTCTTTTTACAGCATCTTGCCTACTTCTACCCAGTACAGTAGAAACGCCATTTTTGCTGGTATGATGCCTTCCGAGATAGAAAAACACTACCCTGACTGGTGGCGAAATGATAATGACGAAGGAGGTAAAAATATGTTTGAGCGACAACTTATTGGCGAACAACTCAACCGCACTTTTCGTCGAGAAATCAAATACGATTACGTCAAAGTGACGAATGGCAATCACGCCAAGAGTCTTTCTGACAATATTTTGAACTACCTGAATAACGACATTACGTTCATCGTTTACAACTTTATAGATATGCTCTCTCATGCTCGCACCGAGATGGAAGTATTGAAAGAGTTGGCAGGCGACGAGGCGGCTTATCGTTCTTTGACCAAATCGTGGTTCGTTCATTCGCCGCTTTGGGAGGCTTTACAAAAAGCTGCGGAGCGTGAGATACAACTCATTATCACAACTGACCACGGCACTATCCGAGTAAGGCAACCTTCTAAAGTAATAGGCGACCGAGACACAACGACCAATTTAAGGTATAAAGTAGGTAGAAATTTACAATATGACCGAAGAGACGTTCTTGAAGTTCGCAAGCCCGAACAGGCATTCTTACCTCGACCGAATGTAAGTTCTTCGTTTATTTTTGCCAAAGAAGATAAGTATTTCCTTTATCCTAATAATTACAATTATTACAATAACTATTATAGAAATACTTTCCAACACGGTGGCATTTCGCTCGAAGAAATGATAGTTCCTGTGATAAGGTTGTACAGTAAGTAAAGTGCTGAATGTAACGCTGAAACCTAATAGATAAACTTTTGAATCCGTAACGTACAATATTATTAGAATAAGATTGGTTTTATAAGTTGGAAAAAACCTTGTTGGCACAATTATTTTGTGTCGCTAAAAATAAGGTTTTAAATGACGTAGTGCTATAAATGTAAGGTTCTTGTATTGTGAGCATCCTGCTCGCCCAAGACTCATCTTAGCTAGGCGAGTAGGATGTTCACAATACCATTCCTTTTTTAAGCCTTACATTTATAGCTCTACCTTAAATGATAATCAACAATTTAAAGACTCAAGATGAAACAACAATTGTTTTATATCTTCATATTTTTATGCCTTTCGGGCATGGCTGACGCACAGACCGACCAAGGCTTGATTGCCTATTACAGTTTTGATGATTGCACCGCTACGGATTCTTCACCAAATCTGACAGGAGGCAATGGCGTAGTAGTAGGTAATCCGAATTGTAGCTGTGGTGTAAAGGGCGACGCTATGGAATTTGACGGCATTGACGACCTCGTTTCTTTCGATGGCAATGTGAATGCAGTATTTGCACGCAACAATTTTACGGTAAGTTTTTATTTCAAACCTTTTGACGCAGTTACTTCGCAAAATATTCTTTCTAAACGAGTAGATTGCTCTGGTCAAGGTAGTATTTTCAATGTAGAGTATTTATTGAGTTTGAACTTTGTAAATACCGACTTTAATGAAAGTCCAACGAAAAAAATATCTCTTTCGAGCAATTTGGATTTGACTTGCTGGCATCATTATACCATTGTCAGGAATGCAAAACGTGTAAAACTCTACCTCAATGGTAACTTGATAGACGAAAAAGTAACGAGTAGCGTATTGGATTTAGAAAATTCTGCGTTGCTCAAAATAGCTGACAGCCCATGTGTTGGCAGCACTACCGAGCGTTTTAGAGGCAAACTCGACGAATTGAGGGTTTACAATAGAGCTTTATCCGACGAAGAAATTAAAGCCTTGTACTACGACCCCGATTTGATTGGCAACCGAGACGAAATACTTTACTTAGGTGAAGATTTGAGCGTAGATATTCCCGTTACCTGTGCCAGCAATTTTAGTTGGACACCTGTGGATGGCGTGAGTAATTCTAGTATCCGCAATCCTGTACTAACGCCTACTCAAACCACTACTTACAACGTAACGGTGGTTGATGATTTTGGCTGTACGACCAATGACACCATTAAAATCATCGTGATTGACCCAGCTGATTTGGACTGCGGCGGCATTTTTCTACCCAAAGCATTTACGCCAAATGGCGATGAATTAAACGATGTTTATGGCATTAGCAATCCGCAAGCCGTTCAGCAATTGATTTCTTTTGAAATATTCGACCGTTGGGGGACGAGGGTTTTTGCTACTACAAATGCCTTTGATACCTGGGACGGCAGCTATAAAGGCGAAGCACTCAATGGTGGCGTGTTTATTTACAAACTCAATTATCGCTGCGAAGGCTCAGATTTATCCATTACGGGTTCTATTACCCTCTTGAGGTAAGCATCGTATTTTTATTTTCAAATGATTAACTTTGCGCTTCTGTACTAAGAAGTAGCTTAGAGACAGACCGTTATTACCTAAAGTTTTGCAACCAGGTAATAACGGTCTGTTTTATTGTAAAATATGTTCAGTATGAATTTGGGGGCTAGATAAAAAATTACATTCCAAAACCCAATAAAATGATATTGAACTTGTATTATTATTTAACTATAATTTATCAGCCATGTGTTTAATACTATTTTCATATCAGCAGCATCCAAAATATCCGCTCATCGTGGTGGCCAATAGAGATGAATTTTTTGAACGCCCAACGGAGCAAGCGCACTGGTGGAAGGAGTTTCCGAATATGCTCGCAGGAAAAGACACTATCGGGAATGGTTCGTGGTTTGGGATGAGCCGAGATGGAAAATTTTCGGGACTGACGAATTATAGAGATGGTTTTAATATTAAAAAAGATGCCCCTACTCGTGGCAAACTCGTGACTAACTTTTTGACGCAAGCCGTAGAACCTAAGCCTTATTTGGAATCCATTGCCGAAACGGGGCATTTATACAATGGTTATAATTTACTCACTTTTGACGGCGAAGAGATTTGGCATTATTCTAATATTAATAATGAAATTACAAAAATAGAACCCGGAACGCATGGATTAAGCAATGCACTCCTCAATTCTGACTGGCCAAAAATCAATCAAGGAAAAGCAAGGCTTGCCGAATTGGTACAGGCGGAAGAGTTTTCCGTAGAAGCCGCATTTGAGATGATGCTCAACGAAAACCGACCTGCCGACGAAGCCTTGCCGAGTACAGGCGTGCCTATCGAATGGGAACGCAAATTGTCTTCTATGTGCATCAAAACGGAAAATTACGGCACTCGCTGCTCTACCGTCATGCTTTGGGATACAGAAGGCAACGTTTATTTTGAAGAAAGGTCGTATGTGCCTGCTACTGGAAGTAAAACTTTTCATGTAAAAGTTAATCAGGCAGCTTTAGTCTAATAAGTATTTGGCTTTAAAGCCTCAAATCCTTATTTTTGCCTATTAGAGCAATCATTATATTATTATAAAATTATGAGGTTCAGCGATTTTTTTGTGGTGTCTATATATTATATATTTAGGTTTTAATTTTTGGCTCTCTGACAATTTCTGCAAAAAAGAAGATATTCTCTCTTCCAATGCGGGTAAGCCCCATTGCAAGAAAATCCAGAAATTGCCAAAGAACCTAATTTTTCCACAAGCATTTTCAAAAAACCAATTATCATTCACGAATTAGTATGGGAAGAGCATTTGAATACCGCAAAGCGGCAAAAATGAAAAGATGGGGAGCGATGTCTCGCATTTTTCCAAAATTAGCAAAAGCTATCACGGTAGCCGCCAAAGATGGCGGACAAGACCCCGATATGAACCCTCGATTGAGAACCGCAATTCAGAATGCGAAGGCTCAAAATATGCCCAAAAAGAATATTGAGGCAGCTATCGAGCGAGCAGCAGGCAAAAATGCTGTTGATTATACTCTAGTAAACTATGAAGGCAAAGGGCCGCATGGCGTTTTGTGCTATGTAGAATGCGCTACGGACAATACTACTCGAACGGTAGCCAACGTCAAATCTTATTTCAATAAGGCTGGCGGTAGCGTTGTGCCGAATAACTCTTTGGAGTTTATGTTCAACCGAAGAGCGGTTTTTGAAATCAAAAAAACCGAAGATATGGATTTGGAAGAGCTAGAGTTGGAATTGATAGATGCTGGACTGCAAGAAATCGAAGAAATGCCAGCCGAAGAGGAGGACGAAGAGGATATGGTTATTTTGTATGCTGACTATACCGACTACGGTACATTGAGCGATGCCATCGAAAAATTGGGCATAGAGGCTAATGCTTCCAACTTAAAACGCTTCCCGACTTCGCCCGTAGAATTTACAGACGAACAAATGGAAGACATCGAAAAGATGTTGGATAAATTTGATGAAGACGACGATATACAAGCAATTTATACCAATATTGCTTAATCTTTGTTTTATAAAAAATAAAGAAGCCTTTCATGTTATTTTCGCAAATGACCTGAAAGGCTTTTATATTATACGCTTTTCAAATATTTATGTCGGATAAGAAGGAGCGGTTAATTTTTAGTTTTGAACCCATCTGCTGACAGGTTCAAATATTTTATTTTTTTGTAAAACTAGACACGTCAGCCTCAATACGTCTTAATAAAATGAAAAGCATATTATACTATTTCCAATAACCCGTCTTTAGTAAAAATTGAGTAAGAATGCTAATGGCGTGCGGATGAATGAACTCGCCCCGTTTGAGCATTTCTATGGTTTCTTCTATCGTCAATTCTATAATTTCAATATCTTCTGCGTCGTCTTGGTCTTTGGAGTGAGTGAGTTCTGCATCCAACAAAATATAATGATGGATATAATTATCCATAAATACTGGCTGCGATGCGATGCTATTCAAATATTCCCATTTCGTACCCGTATAGCCCGTTTCTTCCCTTAGTTCACGCTTGGCACTTTCGAGGCGGTCTTCGCCCTCGTCCATCAATCCACCCGGAAACTCTACCGAAACATCGCCTGTGCCAAACCTCAATTGACGCACCAATACGATTTTTTGCGCTTTCGTAAACGCCAACACATTAACGGCATCTCTTCCCTCAATCACCAATACTTTTACTTCTTTTTGGTTACGAGGGTTTTTCAAATGGTCGTAGCGAGTTTTGAGTAACCCCAAAGCAGGGCCTCTTTCCGATTTGAGGTGTTCCCAGCCCTTTTTTAGTTTTTTCATCTGCCTATTTTATATTTTTAATATCAATGATTTGCGCCTCTTCCCAATCCATCATTGCATTGAACAGTTTAGCCGCTTGAAAGTTATAAATTTCGCCTTCAAAGATGTTTTTTGCTTTAATTACCTGCGCCTCCAACAGGTATTTTCTTTGCGTGCCTTCGAGCAAAGGCACATCTGGAGTGAACCAATCTTTACCATCAAAAAAAGCAATATTGCAATAAAATGTATCCGTTACCATTCCATTTTTTATTATCAAAATATCATCGCAATCCTCTCGCTGCCCATATAATTGCCCCAACAAGTTTCGGTCAGCATATTTAAAAGCGTAGTCAATTTTATTATCATTAACCATTTTTAAGCTACAAATAGGGCGAATAAAATAGGGTTCTATTTCTATTTTGATAATCTCTTCCGCATAGGTCAGTCGGCATTTATAAATGGCGTGCGCATCCAGAGGAGGCAAACTTATCATTTTCTGAATATCCCAATAGTCGCTGGCTTGAAATAGCGTTTTTCGAGCATCGTTCAGTCGCTGATTGTGGTAAGTAATATTTTGAAATTGCTGGTTTTTGATTTTTATGGTTTCGATGAGCATTGGATAATTATTTTTTTATAAAAAAAAACACACGTCAAAAAAGAGACACCAGAATCTATACTTGAAAACACTTAAAAATTTTAGTCCATCTAAAAATGTAAAAAAGAATAAAATCCGTTTCATTTCTCTTTCCAAAAAATCACTCCACCATCCCGACCACCTTATCCAGCAAATTTGCAATCACGGCATCAATATCATGCCCTTCCACGGTCAAATCACCGATAGGCGTTTTATCTTTGAGCAATTTAGCCAATAGCGTGATTTTCCCATCTTTGTCTATCTGGTAGCGTCCTTTGATGGAATACGCTTTGGGGTATTTTTTGACATTTATAAAAATAATACTCGCCTCCGCATCATCTGAAATTTCGGTGAATGTATTGTCCAATTTATCACCAATATCTAATACATCTTCGTACAAAGTCTCGTGTTGGAAATTGCTTTTTATAAATAGCGGCTTCACCTCTTCGAGCGGAATTTTGTAACGAACGCTATCCGTCACTTGACCAAAATCGAAACTACTCGTGCTACTCGGCGCAGCTATTACAGGACGCTGAATGCCACCTATCACAGCCGCTAATTCTGGTACTTTGTCGGCAGCGTATTGGAATAATTGCATGACATCCACATACTGATTATTGCGCAAAGCACCGCCTCGCATTCCCGAAAGTAAGCTGTACGTAAGCAAGCCTTGCCCAAACTGCGAGGCTTCGTAACTCACCTTATTTGCCGCACTTCCTGCCAAAATAAAAACCCCCGTTCGGTCTTTCATGCGCTCCAAAGCCCGTTTTTGGCTAGAAGATACGCTTCTCGATTGCGACAAAAGATTTTCGACCATACTCCCCGATGAGCAAGCATCTAGCACCATGATTTGCTTTTGCGCAGGAATCTCTTTGAGATGATTTGTAAATTCCACACTCGAAATGGTGTAGTTTTGTCGAATGATTTCATCGCCCAAATCTTCGGAAGCTATTTCTTTGGTCAGATAATAAAATTGGCTACTCGGCGAACCGTAATTAACCCCGTGTCCCGAAAGGTAAAGCAAAAACACATCTTCGGGTTTTACCTTTGCCGAAAAGGCTTGTAAGGCAGCCAATATGTTCTTTTTGGAAGGTTGTCCGCCGTCGGATTGTTTGGTATTGAGGAGTAAAACTTCTGCGTTTTTTGCACCAAATAGCTCTTCGCTTGCCAGCTCCAAAGCATTCGCCATATCCTTTGCGTCCTTGTCGGCATAAGTCAAATCCAACGCTTCGCCTCTATAATTTGACGTGCCTATCACCAAAGCGTAAAACTTTGGTTCGTATTTCGTGATTGTAAATTTCTTATCATTGGGCTGATATTCGATATTTTCAATACGGCTTTCCATCCAGCCTTTTTCGTTAAAAACCTTTACGCCAATCTGATTTGAGGTATCTTGACGCATATAGCGATGATAGTCTTTCAGATTAATTTTTACTAACCCTTCTCTGCTGAGGTTCGCATCTTCTACTATTTCTTTTTCATTAATAAAAACACTGACTTTGCCAATGCCGCCCGTGCGTTCTTCCAGTTCTACATAAAGCGTTGCAGCAGTTATTTCGAGCTGCATATTGGGATACAATGCCACTTCTTTAAAAGATTCCGTATTGCGGATTGGTTCTTCATTGTAGCCCAATATTTTTTGCAAAAGGTCGGGTTCGTAATAGCGTTCTTTGAGTTGGTTCAGTTGAATGGGTTCGTTTTTATGAACGTAGTGCATGAGCTGCATACCGCCTTGAGATGCGTCAAATAAGCCGCTAGGCGTTAGCCAAGCCCAATTATTATCGCCCAGAGTATATTGAGTAGCCAAGAGTTTTTGGTTAGAAATCTGCCAGATTTTTATCAAATTATCATTTCCAGTACTGACTATAAATTTTCCATCGTGGCTCACTCTCATATCATTTACGCCCGATTCGTGTCCGCCCAAAATGCCCTCTAGCTTTTTACTTCTTACATTATAAATCGAAATGCTCGCCCCAAACTTACTTTCCGATAGACTGCTGGCGATGAATAATTTCCATCGTAAAATTCCAAGACCGAAACCGCCGTGGTGTAAGGTTGAAATTTCCAATCTACTTCTTCGAGTCCCCCAATCCCACGCCCAAACTTCTCCATCATCGAAGCCAATGTAAATCATCTCGCCATCATCCGAAAACTCCAACTGCTGAACAATACTTTCCGCTCGACTCAGGCTTTGCAAAAGTTTGCCTTTTTGCGTATCCCAAAGATGAATTTCGCCTTTAGCATCGCCTGTGACTGCCAACTGTTTAAACGTAGAAAGCGAATAAACATAGCCTTTGTGATTCGTCCAATTGTACTTCACCGTATTGGAATCCAAAGACCAAACCTTCACCGTTTTATCTTTTGACACACTGATAATATCTTCGCCTACGAAGTCAATATCCATGATGTCTTTTGCGTGTCCTTCGAGGGTTTCGATGATTTTTTGCGTCTTCACATCTATCAGATGAAACGCCTTAGAATTGCCGCTGCATACGATTTTTGTCTTGTCGGCATTCATTTTTATTTTATAAATATCAAAACCTGCGGCAACTGATTTTCCATTCACTTCGCCCCACCATTGCACCGCCTGCTCGCCTCCGCCAACAATAATATTTCTATCCTCGCCATCAAACAAAACGGCACTCATTGCGCTGGCATACACATTGCCAACATAACCCGAATAAGCTTTGGCTTCGTTTATATTTTGGAGGTTTACCACCTTCGTCATTGGGCCTTGATTGTAAAGAATTGAACCATCGGATAAAACCTTGAATGCAAAAAAACGGGGCAATCGGAGGGTTATTTCCGTGATTTTAAAGGTTTTGCTATTGATTGTTGAAAGTTTAAATTTCTTATCCATCAAGAGTATTTCTTCCGAATTTAGAAACCCGACAAAACTGTAAGCATTCAGCGTTTTTTGGGATTGAATGACTTTTGCATTTTTAGATTTTACAATCATCAAAGTACTGTCCGTCTGCCATAAAGCCAATGTTTTTCCATCTTTTGCCAAACTAAATGCGCCAACCTCAGTTGGGAATTTCGTTTGTTTTTTTTGTTTTTTTAAATCAAAAGCAAAGAAAAAATCATCTTGAGAGCGAGCGAAAACATAACGGCCATCTGGCGAAAATTGGATTTGCGCCACTGCTTTTTCTCCGATTTTCCAATTGGTAACGGTCGTTTGATTTTGATAATTTAAAATAGTCAGATTGCCATCTTCGTAGCCAATAGCCACGTGCGGCAAGGTAGGATGCGCTGCGAGTTTGGTAATAAACACGCCCGTTTCGGCTTGAATAGGGATTTTTCCACCTTCCACGATGTCGAGCATTTCAAGGCTGCCATTTGCTGCTGCTGCTATTACATACCGCTCGTCGTTGGTCAAAGTCAATTTGATTTCAGAAAAACCCTTCATTACATTCGGGAAAGTTTGGAGTTCTTTGCCCGAAGTTTTTTCCCACACTTTCACCGACTTATCAAAACTCGACGTAATAAGTAATTGATGCTTTTCACTTATCACCGCATCAGTAACAGGAGCAATATGCCCTCTTTGTATGACGAGTTGAGGCGTTTGCGCTGAAAGGTTTGTTTCTATTAATAATAAAAATAAAAGGCAAACAATTGCCCGAATAGACATGAGAGACGGGTTTATATTTTTAAAAAAAATACGCTCAAACAATCGCAAAATAAATCCGTGACCATCTGCGAACCTCGAAGAGGTCTGCCTTATCCGTGTTCCCATCTCACTTACCTTAGCGCATCTTCGATGCCTTTTATTTTTATAAAAATCAGTCTTATATATATCAGAAAAGAGAATTTTCATGTTGTCCATATAAATGTCTGTTAGCAAAAGAATCATCCGTTTGCTCAAAAATAAGACGCACCCCTTACTTCAAAGCAACATTAAAACGTGGTTTTGCCTTACAATGGTCTTATAATTGTATCAATATAAACTAATCGTGAAAAAAAGTAATTCGTGACTGCAAACACATTCGATTTTTCTACGTAATTTACATTTTAAATAAAACTATACATGAATATGAAATTATTAAAAATATACTTTTTTGCTTTTTTGATATTGAGCATAGCGGCTTGTGAAAACACCGAAAAAAACAACAACGCTGACCTAGCCGTACCGCACGGCGAGAAAGTAGAAGGCAAAGAATTGACAGATTCTGACCTCAAAAAAATAGCCGATGCAAAGGGAAAAGAAGTAGAACTGGTTTCGTTTTCGGAGCTTCAAGCCGTTTTGGATGACACCAAGGGTACGTTGATAGTTTGCAACTTTTGGGCGACTTATTGCAAGCCTTGCATTGAAGAAATGCCTTATTTTGAAGCCTTAAACGAAGAATTTGGCGATAAAAATGTAAAGGTGCTTTTTGTGAGTTTGGATGACCCGAAAGTAAAAGATAGCGAAGTGACGACTTTCATCCGAAAAAATCAAATCATGTCGGAAG
>CALOED010000137.1:0-2278 GCA_942492005.1 uncultured Saprospiraceae bacterium | reverse complement strand
GCTCGGTTACTGTTTTCTTGCACAAAACTTTTTGCCACCGCATTGACCGAAGCAAATAGTATAATTATCCAAAATAAGGCACTCCAAACAGGCAAAGGCACTCTTATCAATGATAAATACACAATGAATACCGTAGAAAGTACATACAACAAAATACCACTAATGGCATATTGCTGACGCAATTCTAAGGTCAATTCTTTCTGTATTAAATAAAAAATAGATTGAATTAAATTCATTCGGTATCATTTTTTGATTGTTTGATTGTTGAGATTGCCTGCCTGTCGGCAGACAGGTTTGATTGTTGTGATTGTTTGATTGTTTGATTGTTTGATTGATTGTTATGTAACAATTCATCACAACAATCTAACAATAGCCTTACATCTTATATCTTGCCATCGGAGCGACATCATGCCCAACAAATTCTCCTTTTTGATATTTATAAAAAGCCGTCATCGCAATCATTCCAGCGTTATCCGTGCAATATTGAAACTGTGGAATAAAGGTTTGCCACCCCAACTCTTCGCCTGCTGCCTGTACGGCATTTCGTAGGCCAGAGTTGGCAGACACACCGCCAGCAATAGCAATATTCGTTACGCCAGTTTGCAAGGCGGCTTTTTTGAGTTTATTCATCAAAATGCTTACAATCCTATCTTGTACCGAAGCGCAAAGGTCGTTGAGGTTTTCGGTGATGAAATCAGGGTTTTGTTTGATTTGTTTTTTTAAAAAATATAAAATAGAAGTTTTCAAACCGCTAAAACTAAAATCCAAACCTTGAATTTTGGGTTCTGGAAACTCAAAAATAGGGTTGCCCAATTTCGCACGTTTATCAATTTCGGGCCCAGCAGGGTAGCCGAGTCCCATGATTTTGCCCGTTTTGTCGAATGCTTCACCAGCGGCATCGTCAATCGTTTGGCCAAGCACTTCCATATCGAGGTAATCTTTGACCAATACAATTTGAGTATGACCACCCGAAACGGTGAGGCACAAAAAAGGGAAATCGGGCTGCGGCTCGTCAATAAAATGCGCCAATACGTGCGCCGTCATGTGATTGACTTCTATCATGGGTAAGTTGCGACTCAGCGCAAAGCCTTTGGCAAACGAAACGCCAACGAGGAGCGAACCTATCAAACCTGGCCCACGAGTAAACGCTACGGCAGAAATTTCATCGGTAGTAATGCCCGCCTTTTCGATTGCCAAATTCACAACAGGAACTATTTTTGCTTGATGCGCTCTCGATGCCAACTCTGGTACTACGCCGCCGTATTTCCGATGCGCTTCTTGGTTTGCGGTACAATTGCTCAATACTTTACCATCTTTTAAAATGGCTGCGGAGGTATCGTCGCAAGAAGATTCTATGGCTAAAATTATAATGCTCAAATCAAATATTATTTCTAAGGAGTAAATGAAAATGCTCTTTACAATCAATAAGTTATAAAAAAGCGGTTATGCGTGTTTTTGATTTTTTAAAATATAACAGAAAAAATAACGACTTTTCCTCTCGTTTATCTGCCATATCAAAGAACCAAAAAGGCACAACTGATGTTTTTTTGTTAAATTACGTTAAACTTTAATGGGCTTAATGAATTCTAATAGATAAGTACTAGAATTTTAAAGACACAAAACGTTTTATAAATGCAAAAATAAGACGAATTTTGCGTATATTTTCATGCTAATGGAAAGTAAAGTTATTTCCATGTTTTTTAGATAAGTTTTAAATAAAATTCAAACAATATTGCCATCAAATCTTCTCTGTGTTTTATCAAAAAGAATTGAAAGGTACCATTCAATAAATGAGCGACTCAACGGAAAACAAGAACAATCAGCCTGCGGAATTTGAAGAAGAAAACGTAGAACAACTTCTCAAAGCACACAGAGAACGAAAACGTCCATTTTGGCAAAAAATGGTGCGCTGGACGTTTCGGAGCTTTTTGATTCTAGTCTTGCTGTTGGTCGTATTGAGAATTGTGATTAGTTATCCGGTGGTTCAAAACAAATTGGTAAACTGGGCAACGGATTATTTATCGGAGCGATTGCATACCGAAGTCAAAGTAGGTTATGTTGATATTGTGTTTTTTGATGATGTGTTGTTGGATGACTTTTTGGTGAAAGATTTGGATGGGGATACGATTATTTACGCAGAGCAATTGAAAGTAGAAATTGGCTTGTTTTCCATTTTAAGCCGAAAAACGACTATCAAAAGTGTGTATTTGAATAATGCAAAGATTAACTTTGTAAAACCAAAAAACGGACGACATTCCAACATTCAATTTATTTTGGA
>CALOED010000136.1:0-1839 GCA_942492005.1 uncultured Saprospiraceae bacterium | reverse complement strand
TTCCAATCAATCGTATAGCTGTGAAAGGCCTCTTCTGCATCTTTTTTCACGATGTGTCCGTTTTTGTGTGTGCCTCGAATATGATTGTATGAGCCAGTGTGTACCGTTCCGTAGATGGAATCTTTCGCATAGCCAACGTGTTCCATAATATCAATTTCGCCACTATGCGGCCAACCTTTGTATTTATTTCCTGATGGCAACATCCAAATCGCGAAGTGAAGTCCCGAGTCCTTTTGGCAATTTTGCACGAATTTCTATTTTACCATATTTCCAATCGCCTTTTCCTTTAGAAACCAATCGAGCAGATGAATATTCACTATTTCCTATCTTTTCTTTGTGCGCTTCTATGATTAAATGCCCATTCTCAACTCGCACATTTTCTGGCTTATCCGTATAATGTTCCAACTGATTGTTCCCCCAACCGCATATATTCGGGCAGCCATCTCCTAAATCATACCCCCATTTCGTAGCGTCGGGTGCGCCAGCCTTATCAAATTCATCAGACCAAACCAACTTCAAATCTTTTTTATCCGAAGTTGGCTTTTCTGTGCTAAAATTTTCGCACTGTACAAATAAAAAGCTGAGACAAAAGAGTAAATAATATTTGTTCATTTGTTTTGATATTTACTGATATTCATCCTATTCTTCGCCTGATAACGAAACTTGATGAATAACTTTTAATTTTTGATAATCACTAATTTTTCTGCCCGAACCGCGCCATTGCCAAATCGATAATGAATAAAATAATTGCCGTTGGCTAAAAATGATACGTCGATTCTTTCCCTTAAAGATGTTTGTTGATGGAGTGTTTTTTCAAAAACGGGTTGCCCTAGCATATTGTAAATCGTAAAAGCTACATCTTGCGCCTTTTGCCAATCGCCTTCCAAGTAAACAAATCCAGTTGAAGGATTCGGATAAAAGCGGATTTGAGCATCCGTTTCTATCATTTGAGTATTACTCAATAAACTAAAATCCATCCAATTCATATTGAATTGAGACTGCGTAATGAGCAATCGCATCGTATGACTTCCTGCTGGCAACTGAACCGTAGCATTATAAGTTTGCCAAGTTTGCCAACCGCCCGTAGCCGGAAAAGTCAGCGTGTGAAGCGTAGTAGGATTTCCATTTACATCCATCAATTGTAGCTCAACGCCGCCCACAGAGCCTTGCGAAGCCGTTCTGTATTCTACTTTGTATATTCCATTTGTAGCTACTTCTACATTGTAATCCAGATAATCTCCTGCATCCAAATAGCCAATATTCTGACCGCCACCCACGTCGGTAGTGGTTTCTAGTTGTATGCCCGATTGGAAAAAATACGCTTCTGCCTCAATTTTGCCAGGTATCTGGTGGAAGTCTGGTAACGTATTTAGGATGTCTTTCAAGCTGAAAGTCGAAAGCCCAATTCCATCTTGCGAATTGATTTGGCTGCCCGTATAAGAGATTTTTAAAATTTCAGTTGATTTGAGGGTATGATTAACAGAAAAGTAAACAATACGAGGATTTTGGGCATCTACTACTACGTTTGTAATCGGAATGCTCGTTCCATTTGCAAAAATCTGAAAATCGGCAGGCACAGAAGGTATCGTTCCTGCATCAAAAAACTTATTGATATTCATCTGAATCGTCTGATTATCTACCGTCACGGCAGACATAAATTCCGTTGCTATGGAGTTGATTGCTCCTTTTTGAATAAATTCAAAACTACTCAGATTGAAGCCGTCTTTATTTGCATAAAATTTAAGTTTTTTATCTGTCGTTCTCAATACCACATTCGGCACAACGAGGGTTTGCCACGTCTGCCAGCCGCCCGTATTCGGCACATAATAAGGAGTCGAG
>CALOED010000135.1:0-47424 GCA_942492005.1 uncultured Saprospiraceae bacterium | reverse complement strand
GTCATTTATTGCGGAACAGCTATTCTATATTGTTTATCTTCAAAAATCAAAATTTTTAGTATTCAAACACCTCATTGGCAAATTATTATTTTTTTTCTTAAAAAATACGCCTTTCAATACAATCTGACTTCTACCTAAGGTATAATTATAACATCCTAAGTGTCAATAATAAAAAACAGCTAGTGTATTATTTTTCTAAGTAAACATCAAAGAAACTAAAGACGCAGTGGTTTAGATAATTGAAATAAATTTTCAATTACCGAGAGTCCCCTATTGGGGACTTTCCTATTTTTTAGAACGTGTGAATGGTGTGAAATTTTAGAAAAGAAAATGACCAACTATTCTACTTCAGGCATTAATTAGAAGCTCTTGCCAAAGTAGCGCAGCTCGGATAGCCGCACTACGTTATCATTTCAGACAACGCCACGTCCAATGTCGGATAATCAAATTGAAAACCTGCTTTCAATAACCTATCTGGCACTACTTTTCTGCTTTTCAAAATCAATTCCGTTTCCGTGCCTATCATTACTGCGCCCATTTTCAGCAGCCATTTCGGTTGTGGCAATCCAAACGGAACGCCATACGCCTTTCGGAAATTTTTCATAAAATCAGCATTAGAAACATGGTGAGGACTCACACAATTCACCACGCCGCTAAAGTCATCTTTCGCCATCAACCATTCCACTATTCGAGCAAAATCATGGACGTGCAACCAACTTACTCGCTGTCTGCCGTGTCCTTGTTTGCCACCCAATCCGGCTCGCACCAAGTTTCTCAAAGGCCCAACTACTCCCCCATCTTTGCCTATCACAATCGAAATTCTCATAAAAACTTTTCGAGTATTTGGCGTATCGTATTCATCAAAAGTAGCTTCCCATGCCTTGCAAACATCCACCGAAAAGCCCGTTCCCAATTCGCCATCTTGCTCCGTCATGTCCATGTCTTCGGAATAGCGATAAATGGTAGCAGAACCGCCATTGAGCCACACCTTAGGCGGCTTTTTAGCATTTTGAATGGCTGTGCCAATAGCCCGAGTTGCATTCACACGAGATTCCTTGATGATTCTTTTATTCGTTTCATTGTATCGGCAATTGACCGATTTGCCCGCCAAATTGATAACCGCTTCCGCATTTTCGATGTGCGCTGACCATTCGCCCTGCGATTTTCCATCCCATTGAAGGTAAGTGATGTTTGATTCATTTGCCTTTCTTCCCCTCGATACAATATAAATATGATAGCCTTGAGCTATAAAATAAGCCGTTAAATATTCTCCTAAAAAGCCTGTTCCGCCTGTGATAATGATTTTTTTATCGTACATCTGTTGGTCGTTTTTGAGATTATACGATGGCAAAACAGACTTGTTTCAAAAGTTTCAAAATAAAATGAAAGCACTAATTTTAACTAAACCTAAATACAGGCAGCTTATTGATTACAATGATAGTTTGGCAACTTGACCATTTTTATTTCAATACTAAACCACTGCTGCTTCCAGCAATGTCAAACTTTGCCGCTCTGTGTCCATTTCTGCTTCTATGCCCAATGGCAGCGTAAAATTGTTGCTAATATGCCCAAACGACAAACCATAAACCACAGGAATATTCAATGATTGAAATCTATCAAATATCATTTCTTTCAGCGTCAGCGAATTATCCCCCGTGCCAGCTTCACAATCATTAAAAACGCCCAAAACTACACCTGCCGCTTGCTGGAGTTTGCCAGCCAATAGCAACTGCGAAACCATTCTATCTAAGCGATACGGCTTTTCGCCTACATCTTCCAGAAACACAAGTTTGCCCTTCATGTCCAGCTCGTAAGGCGTACCCATAAGCGATGAAACAAGCGTCAGGTTGCCACCGACGAGTTGCCCCGTAGCCGTTCCCTCATTCACGGTGTAAGGTTGATAAGCCGTGTTTCGCTTCTCCAAATTTTCTTTGGCAAACTCAATCGTATATTTATCTTTTGGGTTCATCAGTACATTGAGCGTATGTTTTTGGGTATAATCGGTAAAATTTGATGTTCCCACAGGCCCATGAAAACCGACCAAACCCGTTTTGAGAAAAATACCCGACAGCAAAGCCGTTACATCGCTAAAGCCAATGAGTGGTTTTGGATTTTTCTTAATCATTTTATAATCCAACATCGGCAAAATTCTAGCCGAACCATAACCGCCTCGCACGCACCAAATTCCGTCAATTTTATCATTTTCAAACAACCGATTGACTTCCTTTGCCCGCATTTCGTCTTTTCCTGCCAAGTAGCCATATTGGGCTAATACTTGCTTTTCGTCGTACTCCAACTTGAATCCCAAACCTTCCAAACTCTTCACCACACCTTGCCAGCGGTCTTCTGATACGGGCCCCGAAGGCGATACTAGACCAATGGTTGCGCCTTTTTTCAAACGAGGTGGTTTGATGATTTTGCGTGGAAACTTTCTGCGACGTGCCGCTTCTTCGTTTATCAAAGTGGAAGAAGTCAGCGTAGTTGCGGCTACTGCTCCCAAAGCATTTTTATAAAAATCTCTTCTTTTCATAGTAATAGGCTTTTCTTGCAAAATACAAATTTCAATTAATTTCCTATTGATTTGGAAACTGTTTTAAGCATTTTTACATTTGTAAAAATAAATTTGAATTAGGAATCCAAAAAGACGGATAATTTAACCTACGATTGTCTTTCAAATAAAAAAACGTTCATTTGTATTAAATTACGCCTAATTCTAACCAGCTTGTCGCAGACAAGTTCTTAATTTTCAATAATGTCAGCAGAAATTTTCAGCAACGCCACGGCACTCTTAGAAGAAATCAACGCAAATCAACCAACTACAAAAGACGAGTTGGAGCAGTTTCGCATCAAATATATTGGCTCGAAAGGCGCAGTCAAGCAGCTTTTTGGCAACATTCGCCATGTAGATAACGCTCGAAAGCGTGAGTTTGGACAATTGGCAAACAGCATCAAGCAAGCTGCCGAAGCCAAATTCAGCGAACTCAAAACTCAACTCGAAGCGGCGGCTGATAAAGACGTGGAAGTGCCAGATTTGACGGCTCCGGGCGAAGCGTTCGGGCTAGGCGCAAGGCATCCTATCAATTTGATGCTCAATCAAATCATTGATATTTTTGGTAGAATTGGATTTACCGTAGCCGAAGAGCGAGAGATAGAAGACGATTGGCACAATTTCACGGCTATGAATACGCCCGAAGACCACCCTGCTCGTGATATGCAAGATACTTTCTACCTAAAAGACAGTACCAAAATGCTATTGCGCACGCATACTTCGTCGGTTCAGGCTCGCACTATGTCCAGTAGTACACCGCCTATTCGCATTATTGCGCCTGGTCGAGTGTATCGAAATGAGACAATTTCGGCTCGTTCTCATTGCCAATTCCATCAGGTGGAAGGTTTGTATATTGACAAAAATGTATCTTTCGCCGATTTGAAGCAGACCTTGTATTATTATGCTAAAGAAATGTATGGCGCAACCAAAATCCGCCTGCGTCCTTCTTATTTTCCATTTACAGAGCCAAGTGCCGAAATGGATATTTATTGGGGATTGAAAGATGAAAACGATTATAGAATCACCAAAGGTACTGGCTGGTTAGAAATATTGGGTTGCGGCATGGTGGACCCAAATGTTCTCGAAAACTGTGGCATCGACCCGAATGTGTATTCTGGTTTTGCCTTCGGAATGGGCATCGAGCGTCAAGCTATGCTCAAGTATAGAATTACTGATATTCGCTATTTATTTGAAAATGATGTTCGTTTCCTCAATCAATTTGAGGGAACTTATTAGGTTTTAAAATCCTATCATTATCCTCGTAGCGCAACTTCGTAGTCGCCCAACCTAAATCAATAGAATTTACAGGTTTGGCGACTTACAAAGTTGCGCTACACTCATTTCAACGAATAACCGCTTGCATTCATCTAATTAGTTTTTACCTTTATAAAAATTCCATTCCTTTGCATGAACGATGAATATTAGCATGAGTACAACAGCCAAAAAAAATATACTTGACCGAGTTTATGCGTTTTTTACTCGAAGAATTGTCTATCACACTACTTTGTGGATAGGTTACATTCTTATATTTACGCTTATCCAAAACTACGGGAACAATCGTTTTTTCTTTTGGCTAACGAACCAACTGATATTGGCGTTTTTCTATGCGGCAGGTGTTTATTTTAATATGTTGTACCTTATTCCCAATTATTTAACCGAAAAAAAATATGGTACTTATGGCGTTTTATTGCTCCTCACAGTATTTATTATTACGCCATTGCAATTGTTCTTTTTAGTATTCAAAGCGCAAGCCTACCCCGATTATCAAGTCTATATTTATGCTAATCAAGCGTTTATCTATTTATCTACTTTTCTCTTTATAGGTTTCACTACCATAATGAAAATAGTATCGGACTGGGTGCGCCACCAAAGAGAACGCAAAGAACTCGAAACCCAAACCATGCAGTCTGAATTGCGATTTTTGAAATCTCAAATCAATCCGCATTTTTTGTTTAATACCCTGAATAACCTCTATGCCTTAACCATCAAAAAATCAGATAAAGCACCTGAGATAGTTGTAAAATTGTCTGAAATGATGCGATATATGCTTTATGAATGCAATGAAAAATGGGTGCCTCTGCACAAAGAAGTGAATTATATTAAAAATTATCTTGACTTGGAGCGATTGAGGCAAGGCAAAAATGTAGAAATTACATTTGATGTGGCAGGGCAAGTGGCAAATCACGAAATTGCACCGCTTTTATTTATTACTTTTATAGAAAATAGCTTCAAACACGGACTTAGCAATAATTTGAATGCTGGATTTGTCCACATCAATCTAAATATAGAACCCGAAACGGTTCATTTGTATATCGAAAACAGTAAACCCAAAAGTATTCCTGCGCAATTTCATAAGCGCAGCGGAGGCATTGGGCTGGTCAATGTGAGAAGGCGTTTGGAGTTATTGTATCCCAAAAAGTATAAACTCCACATAGAAGAAAGCCCAGCTACTTATGGCGTAAGCCTTGAAATTAATTTGAATTAGATAACAATCTTAAAAAAAAATATAGCGATATGAGAGTTATGATAGTTGATGATGAGCCTTTGGCTTTGGATATTTTAGAGACATTTATTGAAAAAATACCAAGTTTGATATTGGTTAAGCGTTGTCAGAATGCCATAGAGGCTTTTGATGTATTAAAAACCGAGGATATAGATTTAATGTTTTTGGATATTCAAATGCCACAACTCACAGGTATTGACTTTTTGAAAAGCCTTAAAAATCCGCCTTTAGTGATTTTTACGACTGCTTATCCCAACTACGCCATCGAAGGATTTGAATTGAACGCTTTGGATTATTTGCTAAAACCTGTTTCGCTAGAGCGATTCATGAAAGCCGTCAATAAGGCACAAAACCAACTTGAGCTGCAACGAGGCGAAAGTGCTTCGAGTAATACGGAGGCTGTTGGCGATGATTTTATTTTTGTGAAAGCCGACAAAAAACTCGTCAAAATCAAATACAATGAGATATTGTACATCGAAGGCTTGAAGGATTACGTGATTATCAGAACGACCACAGGGCGTGTGATTACGCTACAAACCATGAAAAGCCTAGAAGCAAAACTACCTTCTAATTTATTCAAACGCACGCATCGTTCGTATATCGTTGCGCTGGATAAGATTGACGCTATTGTTGGTAATATGGTAGAAATCACGAAAAAACATTTGCCTATTGGTAAAAATTATCGAGAAGATTTATTGGATATTATTAATAAAAATAGACTTTAAGTATGGATAAGTAGTGGATAAGTAAATCAAAAAAAATAGGCTACCGCTGTTGATGTAATTAAACTACAAAACAGCAGTAGCCTGTTTTTTATTCTATCATTCTCTAATTCTTTCATAGAAAAGTGAAAATCCGCTGATTTCTGAATTTTTCAAGTTAATTCCTTATTACTTCACAAAAGGATTGTTTTCTTTGCAGTTAAATCGAAATTAGGAAGAATCAACTACAATCATTTTAGATAATCATTATTCAATTAAAATAATCATGGCAAACGCATTTTATAAGCTACCCGCAGTGAAAAACGAACCCGTGAAAAGTTATGCACGAGGTTCTAAAGAACGAACTGAACTCAAAGCAATGCTGGCGGAAATGAAGTCTATGCAGACTGAAATTCCAATGTATATTGGTGGAAAAGAAGTAAAAACCGACGACCATGTAAAAATATATCCACCACACGAACTCAATCATTGTTTAGGTTTTTACCACCGAGGAACAGCCGAACACGCTCAAGCTGCCATAGATGCAGCATTGGCAGCTAAGCCAAAATGGGAGGCAATGCCGTGGTACGATAGAGCGTCCATTTTTCTGAAAGCTGCCGAATTGATAGCGGGCCCTTACCGTGCCAAAATCAATGCTTCCACGATGCTAGGTCAGTCCAAAAATGCTTATCAAGCAGAGATTGACGCAGCCGCAGAATTAATTGACTTTTTGAAATTCAATGCTGAGTATATGGTAGAAATATATACTCACCAGCCACCTGCCAACTCTCCCGGCGTTTGGAATAGGTTGGAATATCGCCCATTGGAAGGCTTTATTTTTGCCGTTACGCCATTCAATTTCACTTCTATTTGCGCCAATCTTTTCGCTACGCCAGTGATGTTAGGCAACGTAGCGGTATGGAAACCATCCGATACTCAAATCTATTCGGCTGGTGTGATTATGGAAATATTCAGAGCCGCAGGTTTGCCCGACGGTGTAGTGAATATGGTATTCGGAGATGGCCCAACGATAGGAGAAGTTTGCTTCAATTCGCCAGATTTGGCAGGTTTGCACTTCACAGGAAGCACCAAAACTTTCCAATTCATGTGGAAAACCATTGGCGAAAACATTCATAAATACAAGTCTTATCCACGAATAGTTGGCGAAACAGGCGGAAAGGACTTCGTGATGGTTCACCCTTCGGCAGACAGAAAAGCCGTTTCGACTGCCTTGACTCGTGGTTCGTTTGAATATCAGGGGCAGAAATGTTCGGCAGCTTCAAGGGCTTACATCCCTGCGAGTATGTGGGAAGAAGTGAAAGAAGGAATGCTGCAAGATATGGCAACCATGAAAATGGGAACGCCAGAAGATTTTAGCAATTTCATCAATGCGGTGATAGATGAACGTGCTTTTGATAAAATCACGCACGCCATCAAGCGAGCGCAAGAAGATACGGAAGCGAGCATCGTAGCAGGTGGCGGCTTTGATAAGTCGGAAGGCTATTACATTCAACCTACGATTATCCGAGCGCACAAGGCGGATTATATCACTATGAGCGAAGAATTATTCGGTCCTGTTTTGACGATTTTCGTTTATGATGATGAGAAGTTTGAAGAAACACTAGAGATAGTTAATTCTACTTCGCCTTATGCTTTGACAGGTGCTATCTTTTCACAAGACCGCTACGCACTTCAAGTGGCTGTGGATAAGTTGAGAAATGCTGCTGGTAATTTCTATATCAATGACAAACCTACTGGCGCAGTAGTCGGGCAGCAGCCTTTTGGCGGCGCAAGAGCTTCTGGCACAAATGATAAGGCAGGTTCTATCCTCAATTTGTACCGTTGGTTAAGTCCTCGTACCATCAAGGAAAACTTCGTTCCACCAAAAGATTATCGTTATCCGTTTTTGGAAGAAGCATAAGAAAATTGAGCAGTGTATTGAAAGTGGTTTTGATGCTTTTAATGCACTGCTTAATGTTTTGGTGCATATTACTATACATTTTTTTTAAAACCAAAATGAAAATGTTTGACCCTAATTTATTGACGGAGGATAACAAAAACATAATTTTGAGTAAATTTAAACCAGTAAGCCTACGGAAAATTGAAAACTACAATAAAGAATTTCAAAAATCTGATAGAGTTCAGTTTGATAAAGCAATTTTAGAGGCTTACGGATTTAGGATTGAAATTTTACCAAAACTCTACGATTTGATGCTAAAAATAATCACGAATAGAATTGAAATGAAAAATAGATAAAAACAGCAGCATCTTCCCGACTATCGGTATCGCTAAAAACTTCACCATCGTCGTTGCAAAACCGTTGATAACAATAAAATATAAATAAATGAAGAAATCAATACTCAAATCATTAATATTCCTTCTGATTGTATTAAACAGTTGTAATGATGAAAAATCAAATCAAAATTCCGAAATCCAAAACATCAACCATTTGGAAACCCAAATGGATACTCTAACCAAACACCTAAAACCATTCAAAGCGGAATTACCGACTATTGGGCTTTTAATGTATAATGGAGTACTTCAAAGTGAAGTTATTGCAACTTCGGATGTTTTCTCGAAACCGACGGAAGAAGGGAAACAGCTTTTTAATGTGGTGACAATCGCTCAAACCGAAAACCCTATTACAACCGAAGAAGGAATAAGAATCATACCTGATTATACTTTTAAGAACTGCCCAAAATTAGAAGCCCTTTTCGTCCCAAGTGCTTATGATATGTATTCGCAAGTCCACAATGATAAAATAATAGCATTTATAAAAGAAAAGAACTCAGAAGCAAAATATATAGTAAGTAATTGTGCTGGTGCTCAATTGATTGGCGCATCGGGAATTGCTGACGGAAAAAAAATCGTGACTTGGATTGGAGGTGGAGAACAGCTACAAAAGGATTTCCCTAATCTAAAAGTGCAAAACGATAGTTTAATAACTTTTGTAGAAGACGGAAAATTCAGCTCCTCAAATGGAAATTTAGCGAGTTATATTTCAGCTTTGAATTTATTGGAAAAAATGACGAGTCTCAAACATAGAAAATTTGTAGAATCTTATTTATACCTTGAACGGCTTCAAAATTGGGAAGAATAAAAATAACGCTTTCGTGCAAAACGACTGCGTGTTACCTCAGTAGCCACACTAAATTCAAAGAAGTCGCAGAAATATACTGTAAGTAAAATACTAATTATTCAAATATAATATCAACTTAGCCTAATATTGCCTTATGGTGAGCTAATCAATTTTCATTAAATAACCGCTAAAAATTTAGGCTATCAATTGATGGTCAGTTTTCATTAATCTCTTATTGGAATTGCAAAACCCTTCTCCCCAATTTAACGAAACGAACAATCTAATTTATATCATTTCACACCTCATTGAAAAGAAATTTGTAAAACTATGTTAGCAGCAGAAGTAGCAAAAAAGTTATTAGAAATAGATGCCGTTATGTTGAGTCCATTGCAGCCTTTTTTGTGGACATCAGGCATCAAATCGCCCATTTATTGCGACAATCGCAAGGTATTATCTTATGTGGAGCAGCGCAATTTTATAAAAAATGCCTTAGTTCAGCAATCCAAAGCTGAGTTTGAAGACTTTGATATAGTGGCAGGTGTAGCCACAGCGGGCATCCCTCATGGCGCATTGGTCGCTGATGCGTTGGGTTTGCCATACGTTTATGTGAGAAGTCGTTCCAAAATTCACGGATTACGCAATTTGATAGAAGGCGAAATCAAAGGAACGGAGAAGGTATTGGTAGTGGAAGATTTGTTTTCTACGGGCGGTAGTGCCGTGAAAGTAGTAGAAGCTTTGAAAGAGCGAGGTTGCGAAGTGATTGGTACAATCGCTATTTTCAATTATGGTTTTCCGAAAGTAAAAGCCGCATTCGATAAAGTGAATTGCCCGTTTACGTCTCTTAGCAACTACGATGTGTTGATTGAAGAAGCCTTGAAAATGAAATACGTCCGCCCAGAAGATATGGACACGCTCAAGCAATGGCGTGAAAATCCTGAAAGTTGGATGAGTTAGCGGCTAGATATATAATTGGTTTTAGCCGATGATGCCGCTATTATAAAAAATACTGATACTAAGTAGTTAGACAAAATTATGTCCAATGAGTCATGACCCATTGGCTTGTTAATCAGTAATTTATAATTGTTTATCGTCTAAATATTTAAGCCCAATTACTTAGCCGCAGGTAGGCAGAACTATCGGTAAGTTTTATCCATTTTCTTTAATTCGTCCATAAGATAAAAACGAACATTTAAAACCATACAGTAAACAGGTTCTTTTTCGTAGCATCTTCGATGCCTTTTTTAAAACCTGCCTGCCTGTCGGCAGGCACAATAGGCACATAGAAAATAGCTTTAAAACGATGTAGTTTTTTTTCTTTGAAAGAATAAAATAGCTCTTTGGCAATTTATACAAAAAATGGAACTATGGATTTTAGAAAATTTATAATTCATTGATTCACAATGTTCATTCCAAAAGGGGCATGACCCCTTGAAGAAATAATGCATAAATTATCAAAGAGCCAATAAAATTACAAGCAGGGCAAAAAATCGTCTTTTTAGTTTAAAACGAGTAAAATATAGCCCTAAAATCTTACTCTGTGCCTATTGTATTTAATCTGTTTTTTCGTTTTGCATGGTTTTAAAAACCGAACGAAAAAATGCTTACGCACCAAATTGCGTGAGGTGATGGTCTAAATGTTTGGAGAATGAAACATTCCATTCTTGACTGGTCAATTTTCCAAATGAATGCGATTCTCTGCCTTCAAAATGTGCTGCACCAAGCTTTTGAGTTTTCTCAATAAAACCAATGAGGCGAGCTTTTTCAGCTTCAAAATCTTTGCGCCCTTCAATCATGAATGCTGGAGCGGTTCTGCTGTTTTTTGCATAAGGCTTTGGACCAACTACGGTAGATTTCACAAACATTTTGAGCATAAAACGGGTAAAGCCATTTGGGCGAGGATGATTGTCCGAATACGCCAATTCGTAAGCTACATTACAATGTGCTAACATTTGGTCAACCGTCATTTTGCCCCATTGTGCGGATGTCTCAGGCGTTAAACTATTGATTCGTGCTATCATCTCTTTTGCACTTTCTGCATCAAATAAATTTTTCATGGATAATTTATATTAATTGATTAGTCAAACATATTATTGTAAAGATACACAAATAGTTTTACTTCTTTGTTTTTTATCTAAAATTATAACCCTAAAATAAATGCTTTATACTATCGAATCACCGTAGTATGATTTCATTTCTATTATTGGGAATAATTCCAAAATAACAATAGTATTCTACATTAAAAATAGCCCTATTATCAGTAGACTTTATTCACAAAACTAAATCCTATTACATAACTAACTGATAATGAAGATAGACAAAGCGGCGAAGCCGCTTTGTGAATAATGGCTAGTATTATTAGGTTTATTTCAGGCTTTAACTAGCTGATTTTATTGGCGTAATAATCCGTAATTCTAAAACTTATTCATTTTTTAAATATTGGCTTTTTATTTGTAAAAGTATTTGAAGGTAAAACATCTAACGATGTTTTATTTTCATTTTCAGATTTTTAAAGGACTAAACATGAACAAGCTGATATTATTATCTCTCTTTGTCGCTTTTACGTTAATTGTAGCGTGTCAAGATGAAGAAGAGCAACAAATAGACATGGAATTAATTCAAGCGATTAATTTGAATGCAAACGGTACAGATTATTATATCTTTCCCAACTCTGACCAATATTCAAAAATTCCGCAAGACCCAAAAAATCGAATTACAAAGGAAAAAGTGGCGTTAGGTCAATTATTGTATCACGAGACGGGAATAGCTACAAATCCTCGAATGCCCGCTTCTATCCTCACTTATTCGTGTGCTTCTTGCCATTTTGCAGGTGCTGGTTTTCAGGCTAATATGATTCAAGGTATTGCGGAAGGCGGAAAAGGTTTTGGCATAAATGGTGAGAATCGAAGCAAAAAAGAGAATTACCAAGACGAAGACCTCGACGTGCAGCCCGTCAGAACACCATCTACGCTCAATATTGCTTATCAAAAAAATGTGCTGTGGAATGGTCAGTTTGGAGCAACGGGCAAAAATACAGGTACTGAACAACATTGGACTGCCGACACGCCAAAAGAAACAAATCATTTGGGCTTTGAAGGCACTGAGACACAGGCTATTGCTGGCTTAGGAGTTCATCGTATGAAGGTAGAAAACAATAGTATTATTCTGAATACGGAGTATAAAGCTATGTTCGATGCTGCTTTTCCTACCGTGCCTGTGGCGGAGCGTTATACTCAAAAATATGCCGGATTAGCCATTGCAGCATTTGAGCGGGTATTGCTTGCGAATCGTGCGCCATTTCAAGATTGGCTCAAAGGCGATAGCAAAGCTATGACGAAAAGACAGAAAAAAGGAGCATTGCTGTTTTTTGGAAAAGCCAACTGCATAGATTGCCACAATAGCCCTGCTTTGAACGATATGGATTTTCACGCTTTAGGCATGAAAGACCTTAGCGACTGTGTTGATTTGCCTGTTTTTAATGCCCCGCCTAATAATAGCGCAAATTTAGGAAGAGGCGATTTTACGGGACTAACGGAAGATAATTATAAGTTCAAAACACCACAGCTTTACAACCTGAAAGACTCAAAATTCTATGGTCATGGCGGTTCGTTTCGCTCGGTGGAAGATGTCATTCGTTATAAAAACAAGGCTGTGCCAGAAGCAAATATTGATGCTTCGGCTTTGTCTCCTGATTTCAAACCGCTAGGCTTGACGGATGAAGAAATCATGCAATTGGTGGATTTTATTGAAAACAGCTTATATGATGCAGAACTGAAACGTTACGAACCCTCTAGCCTACCTTCGGGCTTGTGCTTTCCCAACAATGACCCTACTTCTAGGGCAGATTTGGGATGTGGTTAAAATAATAGGTTCTTTGACAATTTCTACATTTTTGTCCAATGTGGGCTTGCCCTATTGCTCTAAGTCATTGATAAACAATGGGGCAAGCCTACATTAGACGAGAGAGCGTATCTTCTTTTTGCAGAAATTGTCAAAGAGCCAAATGAATAAGCCTTCAAGCAAGTCAAAAAAACTCGCTTGAAGGCTTATTCATTTGAGTGTCCCCTCCTGAAATAAGGTCTCACAAAAAAATCTTGTTTTACATTTATTCTATTGGTTCTTTTACAATTGCTAGGAGAAACCTCGTGAGAATAGTTTTTGCCAAAAGGTAAATTTATTCGTCCAATCGGCTTACCTCATTGCTCTAATCTCCTCAAAATCAATGAGCAAGTCCCCATTGGGCAAGTTGGCAAAAATTCTCAAAGAGTCGTTCTATTTTAATTTTATTTAGGGATGAAAAAAAAAATAAGGTAAGTAGTTTTGTAGCATAAATTTGATTTTAGACGATTTCAATTATTTGACGAATAGCCAATTATTTTAAATAAAATCATACTACTATATTTTTTTTTAAAACCTGTCTGTAAAGCCTGTATTGGTTTTTGTAGGGTTAAATAATTTGTCTAAATTCAACTAAAATATAAATAGCGTAGCGGTTCGGATAGCTGCGCTACTCTAAACTTAATATAATGAAAACACGACTAAAAGTAGGCTTATGGATTCCGCCTCGTTATGACCTAACGGCTTCAATTACCAAAGAAAATCCCGCTCATATTGATGCTCGTCATTATGCACTTTTTATTAGTTATTTGAAAGAAAAAAACGTGGCGTATTACGAAAATTTAGATTTTCGGTATGCTATTATTAAAAACAACAAAGTCTATTTCAATGACTTTTGCTTGAGCGATTTAGACCATTTCGTTTGGATAGGTATGATAGATAGGAGTTTGGACAGTTATCATTTGGAGGTGCTTCGGGTCTTAGAAATGAGTGTAAAAGTCCATCATTCTTACTCGTTTTTCAATATGGCTACTGATAAATTTTCAACCTTTAGCTATTTGCACAACTACGGTATTCCTGTTTCTGAAATGTATTTGGTGAATAAAGATAACTTAGAAATGCTTAAACCCGAATTTGAAAAAAATGCCTTCCTTTTAAAACCTAGACGCTCTTCTTTCGGCATAGGCATTATCAAGTTAGACAACTTTGAGCAGTTCAGAGATATTGCAGAATATTATAATAAAAAGCATTTCTATTTAGAAAAATTTTACAAAAACGACCTCAATGAATGGACGGGAGTCACGGTGGTAAATGGTACGGTGTTATACGGTTTCCGAAAAAAAAGTTCTAAAATTTCAGGCTGGAAAGTATATGATAAAGATAGTGTTGGCGGAGAAACTATCTACATTAAACCCAATGCTGAAATAGAAGCAATTGCTTTAAAAATTGGCGAACTATTGGGCGCAACTGTTTACGGTCTCGATTTTATAAAAACAGCAGAAGGCTACAAGGTAGTGGATGTAAATTGCTCGCCTGGCATTTATTATGATTTTATTGAAAAATTAAATATTCCCATTGCAGAATTGTTTTTTAAAATGCTGTTTTAAAGAAACCCTATAATGTAAAAAAGTACGCAAAGTAAGCGTGAGTAGCGGTAAGTTTTAAAACCATACAAATCGAAAAATATATTAAACACATACGAGACACATCGTAAGGTTTTAAGGTTATTTTTTTTATGATTTTCGCCCTAGCAGAAGCACAAATCCCAACGGCTGTTTTAAACCCAAAACAGAGCAAAGGTTTTATCAGTGGCGTACTGTTAAGCACCACCAAAACAGATAACAAGGATGCTTGCGGATTATCTTTGTATGGTCAAATTAATCGACCATCCATTTATAGACTTCCAGATGATAAAGTACTGGAATTGAAGCAGTTGAGAAACTTATTAGAGATGTATAAAAAGAGAAAAAGCCGCTACTTTCAATATGCTTCACGCACTCTCTTTTCATCCTAAACCTTCTGAATTTGTTGTTCAAGCATTAGCGCAAGAAATCGAAGATTTAAAAGAAAAAATCAAAGGTCTTGAAGAGAAATTATGTGATTTGTCAAAAGAGAATTTAGATAAATTATATGAACTAACCCTCAGCATCAATGGCATTGGGCCCGCTACTTCTACTGCTTTATTAATGGTCACGAATGGCTGTCAAGGTTTTGATAACGCCAAACAACTTGCCAAATTCTTAGGCGTTTGTCCAACTCAAAATGAAAGTGGTAGTTCTATCAGAGGGCGGGGAAGTTTAGCCAAAACAGGAACGAAGGAAGTTCGCACTTTGCTCTATATGTGCGCTCGTTCTGCCAAAAGATATAACCTAGCTTGTAAAGATTTATATGATAGGTTGAGAAGAAAAGGGAAATGTCATAAAGTGGCAATGAATGCGGTTTGTCATAAACTCGTCAAGCAATTCTTCGCTATTATCAAATCCAAAATCCCTTTCGATAACCAAGTTTTTCTTGATAGAGTCAAAAAGCAAGAAATTCCATCAAATCCGAAAATTTAACAGCTTTTTTCTTGCTTTTTTACACAGTTCATCCACTCCAGTTTAGATGTGCGCTTTTATACATTTATCAGACAAAGATATCAAAAAAAATCATGGTCGCAATCCACTCCAGTTTAGATGTGCGCTTTTATACAGTCTTATACCTCGTTTGACTGTTCGTGGAAAGTCGCAATCCACTCCAGTTTAGATGTGCGCTTTTATGAAAAACTCGAAAATGGTGCAAATGTACTTTTAAATGTCGCAATCCACTCCAGTTTTGATGTGCGCTTTTATAGACCCATATTTACCAATCGAAAGTGATTTAATTCGTGTCGCAATCCACTCCAGTTTAGATGTGCGCTTTTATTCATTCTCCTTTATTATCAATTTTACAATCGTATTGTAGTCGCAATCCACTCCAGTTTAGATGTGCGCTTTTATATAAAGCATTTTTAGAAGGTCAATTAGATTATTTAGAGTCGCAATCCACTCCAGTTTAGATGTGCGCTTTTATGAACATATCCAACTTTTGCATTAGTCGAATAAAAAGGTCGCAATCCACTCCAGTTTAGATGTGCGCTTTTATCGGAGATGCGTTATCAAGAACGATTAAAAAAGAGAGTCGCAATCCACTCCAGTTTAGATGTGCGCTTTTATTCAATATCAATTAATTAATTCTCAAAAACTTAAAAGGTCGCAATCCACTCCAGTTTAGATGTGCGCTTTTATGCAAAGGATGTTTTTTTGTTTTCCGTAAATACTCGGTCGCAATCCACTCCAGTTTAGATGTGCGCTTTTATATATTATGTAAAAGGTAATAAAAATGTAATTTAATGTCGCAATCCACTCCAGTTTAGATGTGCGCTTTTATAGGTGAATACCTTGAAAACAAGTCTCATAGTAAATGTCGCAATCATAAGTTTGCACAAGATAGTAAAAAGAGGAAAAAAAATGAAAAATTGCAGTCTAAAAAATAAAGATTGAGAGCTAAGCCGAGTCGCAATTGGTACAAAAGAAATAGATACCGAAGTGGATGTAGGCTACTCTCAGTCAAAAAGTCGAAGGTCATACCGGACAGTTCACTAGGTATTTTATCGCAAAAAATAACCTGCTTATGATGATTGTACAACCTTTCGACACAAAAAAATTATTAATTCAAAGTTATAAAAAACCATGAATAATCCAACTATCAGCGTTCCATCTCATTTAATTTTAAGCACAAAAGATTGTACCATTTTCTACGGTGTAGATATGAGTAAAGACAATTTTGTAGCAGCTCAAATCATCGAACATGGAAAATATCAGCTTGATAAAATAGATAATACGGAAGCTGGTATTTCTGGTTTTATTGATAGCATTGAGTTTCCTCAAAAGACTTTAGTGACTATTGAAGCGACTGGAACTTACTCCATGAAATTGATTTTCGCCCTAGCAGAAGCACAAATCCCAACGGCTGTTTTAAACCCAAAACAGAGCAAAGGTTTTATCAGTGGCGTACTGTTAAGTACCACCAAAACAGATAACAAGGACGCTTGCGGATTGGCTTTGTATGGTCAAATTAATCGACCATCTATTTATAGACTTCCAGATGATAAAGTACTGGAATTGTAGCAGTTGAGGAACTTATTAGAGATGTATAAAAAGAGAAAAGCCGCTACTTTCAATATGCTTCACGCACTCTCTTTTCATCCTAAACCTTCTGAATTTGTTGTTCAAGCATTAGCGCAAGAAATCGAAGATTTGAAAGAAAAAATCAAAGGTCTTGAAGAGAAATTATGTGATTTGTCAAAAGAGAATTTTGATAAATTATATGAACTAACCCTCAGCATCAAAGGCATTGGGCCCGCTACTGCTACTGCTTTATTAATGGTCACGAATGGCTGTCAAGGTTTTGATAACGCCAAACAACTTGCCAAATTCTTAGGCGTTTGTCCAACTCAAAATGAAAGTGGTAGTTCTATCAGAGGGCGGGGAAGTTTAGCCAAAACAGGAACGAAGGAAGTTCGCACTTTGCTCTATATGTGCGCTCGTTCTGCCAAAAGATATAACCTAGCTTGTAAAGATTTATATGATAGGTTGAGAAGAAAAGGGAAATGTCATAAAGTGGCAATGAATGCGGTTTGTCATAAACTCGTCAAGCAATTCTTCGCTATTATCAAATCCAAAACTCCTTTCGATAACCAAGTTTTTCTTGATAGAGTCAAAAAGCAAGAAATTCCATCAAATCCGAAAATTTAACAGCTTTTTTCTTGCTTTTTTACACAGTTCATCCACTCCAGTTTAGATGCTGACTTTTATTTTCTGATATTAATGCAATGCTTGTTGAAAAGATGTCGCAATCCACTCCAGTTTAGATGCTGACTTTTATAAACTTCGATGTTTCGAATCTTCCAACTGGAGCTGTCGCAATCCACTCCAGTTTAGATGCTGACTTTTATATTTACTCCTAAAAAAGTAACTCATAAGAAGAATGTCGCAATCCACTCCAGTTTAGATGCTGACTTTTATGTCTTTATAAACAGATTTTAAAACTATAGTATTCTGTCGCAATCCACTCCAGTTTAGATGCTGACTTTTATTCGTTACATACACACCAATATCAATTCCAACACCCGTCGCAATCCACTCCAGTTTAGATGTGCGCTTTTATACGTATCGAAGATGGATGCGTACAGATGTCTGAAAATTGTCGCAATCCACTCCAGTTTAGATGTGCGCTTTTATAAAAGGCGCAATTAGTGGGGTAGTGACTGATGTTTTGTCGCAATCCACTCCAGTTTAGATGTGCGCTTTTATTTGACTGTGTTTATATCTTATTGGGTTGGAATAATTTGTCGCAATCCACTCCAGTTTAGATGTGCGCTTTTATGAGTGCAGTTTTACTTGAAAAAACAGAGATTTCAAGTCGCAATCCACTCCAGTTTAGATGTGCGCTTTTATTCACTAATATGATGAAGAAACAATTTTAGTTATGTGGTCGCAATCCACTCCAGTTTAGATGTGCGCTTTTATAAAAAGCCAATTCAGTTTCATAATTGATGGTTTTAGTCGCAATCCACTCCAGTTTAGATGTGCGCTTTTATTAGTAAACCAACTTCCCTATTCCTAGTCCATTTCAGTCGCAATCCACTCCAGTTTAGATGTGCGCTTTTATCAACAATACGGAACAGGAAGATACACACCTTTTCGTGTCGCAATCCACTCCAGTTTAGATGTGCGCTTTTATTTAGGCACTTGCATTCATATGGTTTTTGAAGATTTAGTGTCGCAATCCACTCCAGTTTAGATGTGCGCTTTTATATACTTGGAATTATAGCGATAAAAAAGTTATGATAGGATGTCGCAATCCACTCCAGTTTAGATGTGCGCTTTTATGATAGTCATAGATATTATCACCATTTTGACAATCTTGTCGCAATCCACTCCAGTTTAGATGTGCGCTTTTATTTGTTAGCTTTCTTAGAAATAATCTTCTTTTTACTCGTCGCAATCCACTCCAGTTTAGATGTGCGCTTTTATATACCAGGTGGATTATGTAACGTATCGATAATGCGTCGCAATCCACTCCAGTTTAGATGTGCGCTTTTATGAATCTTCATCTGGACCAAACTTACTCCCCTTTACGTCGCAATCCACTCCAGTTTAGATGTGCGCTTTTATTCAATGGGTAGATTAGGCGACGCTAATATAGTAGGTAAGTCGCAATCCACTCCAGTTTAGATGTGCGCTTTTATGAAGAATACAGAGCTTGGGGCGTGGTGACTGACCCAAGTCGCAATCCACTCCAGTTTAGATGTGCGCTTTTATAAATGAAATACGAAATGGTTGTGAAAGGCAGAATCAAGTCGCAATCCACTCCAGTTTAGATGTGCGCTTTTATATAAAATAGGACCTATTAAAAGTAAGCGAGTTAACGTGTCGCAATCCACTCCAGTTTAGATGTGCGCTTTTATAAAAAATCGTAGATTTGATACATGCATAACAAAATCGTCGCAATCCACTCCAGTTTAGATGTGCGCTTTTATATTCCGAAAGGGAAACACCCCTAGCAATGCTCTGGCGTCGCAATCCACTCCAGTTTAGATGTGCGCTTTTATAAAGTAGAACAAGGTCTGACAAGCCAATCAAGTTCGTCGCAATCATAAGTTTGCACAAGATAGTAAAAAGAGGAAAAAAAATGAAAAATTGCAGTCTAAAAAATAAAGATTGAGAGCTAAGCCGAGTCGCAATTGGTACAAAAGAAATAGATACCGAAGTGGATGTAGGCTACTCTCAGTCAAAAAGTCGAAGGTCATACCGGACAGTTCACTAGGTATTTTATCGCAAAAAATAACCTGCTTATGATGATTGTACAACCTTTCGACACAAAAAAATTATTAATTCAAAGTTATAAAAAACCATGAATAATCCAACTATCAGCGTTCCATCTCATTTAATTTTAAGCACAAAAGATTGTACCATTTTCTACGGTGTAGATATGAGTAAAGACAATTTTGTAGCAGCTCAAATCATCGAACATGGAAAATATCAGCTTGATAAAATAGATAATACGGAAGCTGGTATTTCTGGTTTTATTGATAGCATTGAGTTTCCTCAAAAGACTTTAGTCACTATTGAAGCGACTGGAACTTACTCCATGAAATTGATTTTCGCCCTAGCAGAAGCACAAATCCCAACGGCTGTTTTAAACCCAAAACAGAGCAAAGGTTTTATCAGTGGTGTACTGTTAAGCACCACCAAAACAGATAACAAGGATGCTTGCGGATTGGCTTTGTATGGTCAAATTAATCGACCATCTATTTATAGACTTCCAGATGATAAAGTACTGGAATTGAAGCAGTTGAGGAACTTATTAGAGATGTATAAAAAGAGAAAAGCCGCTACTTTCAATATGCTTCACGCACTCTCTTTTCATCCTAAACCTTCTGAATTTGTTGTTCAAGCATTAGCGCAAGAAATCGAAGATTTGAAAGAAAAAATCAAAGGTCTTGAAGGGAAATTATGTGATTTGTCAAAAGAGAATTTTGATAAATTATATGAACTAACCCTCAGCATCAAAGGCATTGGGCCCGCTACTGCTACTGCTTTATTAATGGTCACGAATGGCTGTCAAGGTTTTGATAACGCCAAACAACTTGCCAAATTCTTAGGCGTTTGTCCAACTCAAAATGAAAGTGGTAGTTCTATCAGAGGGCGGGGAAGTTTAGCCAAAACAGGAACGAAGGAAGTTCGCACTTTGCTCTATATGTGCGCTCGTTCTGCCAAAAGATATAACCTAGCTTGTAAAGATTTATATGATAGGTTGAGAAGAAAAGGGAAATGTCATAAAGTGGCAATGAATGCGGTTTGTCATAAACTCGTCAAGCAATTCTTCGCTATTATCAAATCCAAAATCCCTTTCGATAACCAAGTTTTTCTTGATAGAGTCAAAAAGCAAGAAATTCCATCAAATCCGAAAATTTAACAGCTTTTTTCTTGCTTTTTTACACAGTTCATCCACTCCAGTTTAGATGTGCGCTTTTATGAACTCTCTACATCCTAGCAAGGATACCATACTTTAGTCGCAATCCACTCCAGTTTAGATGTGCGCTTTTATTATAGTGTCTGCTTTGTTAGGTCAGCGTGGTCAAATAGTCGCAATCCACTCCAGTTTAGATGTGCGCTTTTATAAGAGTGGAGTGAAGACCAAAACGGAAGCTGGACTAGTCGCAATCCACTCCAGTTTAGATGTGCGCTTTTATATAATACTTCTAAAAACATCAGTCATGAAGATTTATAGTCGCAATCCACTCCAGTTTAGATGTGCGCTTTTATGGAATTGGGGCAAAAAGCCTCATCATTACAAGAATAGTCGCAATCCACTCCAGTTTAGATGTGCGCTTTTATAGTCGAACGAGGTATAAGACTGCTTTTTTATTATAACGTCGCAATCCACTCCAGTTTAGATGTGCGCTTTTATAGAAGTGGAGAGAAATGTAATCCTTCAACCAGACAGTCGCAATCCACTCCAGTTTAGATGTGCGCTTTTATGTATATTGATGGTTGCTTCTAGCAACTCTAGAAAGCGTCGCAATCCACTCCAGTTTAGATGTGCGCTTTTATGAATTTGTATGTATTTTTCTCCATATCATACACACAGTCGCAATCCACTCCAGTTTAGATGTGCGCTTTTATGCAGAAAGAGACTAAAAATAAAGGTCACGGATGAATGGTGTCGCAATCCACTCCAGTTTAGATGTGCGCTTTTATACGAAGCTGGCGTTTTAGGATAATATCAATATTACGTCGCAATCCACTCCAGTTTAGATGTGCGCTTTTATACGAGCGGTTTCCACCACCTCTCCAAGACTCAGAGGTCGCAATCCACTCCAGTTTAGATGTGCGCTTTTATAAATAATTGCACACCAAAACAACAGTTGTTGTTAGTCGCAATCCACTCCAGTTTAGATGTGCGCTTTTATCGTACAGCGACTAGGTCGCTTGTAAGAGGGTTTGCCGTCGCAATCCACTCCAGTTTAGATGTGCGCTTTTATACCTAAACCGCCCCCTTTGCTTTCATTAGCCCGAGTAGTCGCAATCCACTCCAGTTTAGATGTGCGCTTTTATGTGCAAGACTAATGGTGGTGTCAGAGACTGAAACGGGTCGCAATCCACTCCAGTTTAGATGTGCGCTTTTTTGTTGATATTAATGTATTACCTGATGGACATATTTTTAGTCGCAATCCACTCCAGTTTAGATGTGCGCTTTTATAACTATTGATTGGAATATCAATGGGAACTCCATTCCAGTCGCAATCCACTCCAGTTTAGATGTGCGCTTTTATTCATAATGTCCGCGCTAACTCTATTTCTAATGAGGTCGCAATCCACTCCAGTTTAGATGTGCGCTTTTATCTCAGCGCCGTATGAGCCGATTTTGGCATTACAACCGTCGCAATCCACTCCAGTTTAGATGTGCGCTTTTATGAATATCCAAAAGAAGTGCTAACCGAAATTGCCAAAGTCGCAATCCACTCCAGTTTAGATGTGCGCTTTTATAATAATTCTCGCAATGACGATAAATCAACCATATCGTCGCAATCCACTCCAGTTTAGATGTGCGCTTTTATAATGTCCGATGACAAATACAGGCGACTGTACTGTCGTCGCAATCCACTCCAGTTTAGATGTGCGCTTTTATATACAGCTGGAAGATGAGCGATGCTCGTTCCAGCTCAGTCGCAATCCACTCCAGTTTAGATGTGCGCTTTTATAGAGATAATGATTTTCGCGCGTAACCACACATTTACGTCGCAATCCACTCCAGTTTAGATGTGCGCTTTTATGCACTTTCTATCACCTCATTTTGAAATATTTTGTATGTCGCAATCCACTCCAGTTTAGATGTGCGCTTTTATAGATTTCTCTGGCTTCGCATATCCACTTATAAGATGTCGCAATCCACTCCAGTTTAGATGTGCGCTTTTATAAACCCACCAATGTAACTGTACCCCAAGGGTAAAATGATGTCGCAATCCACTCCAGTTTAGATGTGCGCTTTTATAAATAAATGTACTAACCTCAATAAAAGACAAAAAAGTCGCAATCCACTCCAGTTTAGATGTGCGCTTTTATGAATTGGCGAATGCGTCAATCATCTTCCAACTGTAGTCGCAATCCACTCCAGTTTAGATGTGCGCTTTTATGACAGCATAATATAAAAAGGCGGTGCGACTTTCCAGTCGCAATCCACTCCAGTTTAGATGTGCGCTTTTATTGAATAGATATGTTAATTGGTTCGTCGTCTTTACCGTCGCAATCCACTCCAGTTTAGATGTGCGCTTTTATACAAATTAAAAACTAATATCATGGAAAATTTAACTCGTCGCAATCCACTCCAGTTTAGATGTGCGCTTTTATCTAAGTACACCTTTATTATGGAATATTGGGGTTTCAGTCGCAATCCACTCCAGTTTAGATGTGCGCTTTTATAAAGTATTGAAAACGAACGATGATGGGCACCTAAGTCGCAATCCACTCCAGTTTAGATGTGCGCTTTTATAAAAAACAATACAAATCGAAATGTGGACTGCATTGTCGCAATCCACTCCAGTTTAGATGTGCGCTTTTATAAACCTATACTGCCGAGTCCACGCTTAACAACGTGGGTCGCAATCCACTCCAGTTTAGATGTGCGCTTTTATATAATACTTCTAAAAAATATTAAAATGGAAAATGCGTCGCAATCCACTCCAGTTTAGATGTGCGCTTTTATAAGCCCCGTGCGACACCTCGGAGCAAAAAATTTATAGTCGCAATCCACTCCAGTTTAGATGTGCGCTTTTATCCAAACATTTAACTGGTTTTGTTCGGTGGCTTGGAAGTCGCAATCCACTCCAGTTTAGATGTGCGCTTTTATAAGTTATTCTACAAAATAAGGTAATAAACCATGAGGTCGCAATCCACTCCAGTTTAGATGTGCGCTTTTATATTAGTCAAATAATTTGTCACCCGCCACATATATTGTCGCAATCCACTCCAGTTTAGATGTGCGCTTTTATTTAAATTTTAATAATGAAAGTTAAATCAAAAGTGGTCGCAATCCACTCCAGTTTAGATGTGCGCTTTTATCATGAGACTAGAATCAAGAGCAAAACTAGGTAAATATAGTCGCAATCCACTCCAGTTTAGATGTGCGCTTTTATCTTTTTATTTAATTATTAAAACCTAATATTATGGAAAGTCGCAATCCACTCCAGTTTAGATGTGCGCTTTTATGAGAGTTCCACTGTTGCGACCTTTGTATAAGCAACGGTCGCAATCCACTCCAGTTTAGATGTGCGCTTTTATCCTAAGTAAAATGATGTTACATTACTAATTAATAATGTCGCAATCCACTCCAGTTTAGATGTGCGCTTTTATAGACTAGCTTCCAAAAAAATTACTCTTCACCTTATGTCGCAATCCACTCCAGTTTAGATGTGCGCTTTTATTATACTTATCATTATAGTCTTTATTTTTGAAAAGTGCAGTCGCAATCCACTCCAGTTTAGATGTGCGCTTTTATTTAAGAAAGGCATTAATGAAAAAAGCTGTTAACACAGTCGCAATCCACTCCAGTTTAGATGTGCGCTTTTATATTTACCTTTGTTAACCGTTAGTCATATTTTATCAAAGTCGCAATCCACTCCAGTTTAGATGTGCGCTTTTATATCAATAAAACAACTATCATTGATTTCCTCAAAATAGTCGCAATCCACTCCAGTTTAGATGTGCGCTTTTATGAACGTGGAAAGGTGGTAAATGGTATAGCGTCCCGTCGCAATCCACTCCAGTTTAGATGTGCGCTTTTATAGAAATTGGAGCTTATTACGACAAATTTCTGTGGGGAGTCGCAATCCACTCCAGTTTAGATGTGCGCTTTTATGAATATCTCAAGGTGTTCCTTAGTCAGATGAAGAGTCGCAATCCACTCCAGTTTAGATGTGCGCTTTTATGTAAGTCGCATTTCTCCGCACTATAAATATACCGACGTCGCAATCCACTCCAGTTTAGATGTGCGCTTTTATTGAACATCCCGTGACCTTGGGATGTTGGGGTTATTGTCGCAATCCACTCCAGTTTAGATGTGCGCTTTTATGAAATGTTAGTTAAAGGCAGAATTAAAGGATCTGCGTCGCAATCCACTCCAGTTTAGATGTGCGCTTTTATAAGGGAGAAGTTTTACGGATAGAGGCAACTCTATCTGTCGCAATCCACTCCAGTTTAGATGTGCGCTTTTATTAAAGAAGAGTGGTTTCCCATTCTCCTCTTTATAGTGTCGCAATCCACTCCAGTTTAGATGTGCGCTTTTATGAAGTGCCTGTTGAAGGCTATTTATTTACTTCAACGGTCGCAATCCACTCCAGTTTAGATGTGCGCTTTTATAAATATTGAAACCAAGCTCAATGATATTTAAAATCGTCGCAATCCACTCCAGTTTAGATGTGCGCTTTTATTCATCATACGAAGAATTAGCGGCGAAGGTAGCTGCTGTCGCAATCCACTCCAGTTTAGATGTGCGCTTTTATTGAGCTTCTCTTTGCTTCAGCTTTCTCCATTGAATAGTCGCAATCCACTCCAGTTTAGATGTGCGCTTTTATAGAAGGTGATGTTCATGGGTTGGCATTTACGCTTTCTGTCGCAATCCACTCCAGTTTAGATGTGCGCTTTTATAAAGCAGAGAGAGTGCTACTACTGTACCTACCGAAGGTCGCAATCCACTCCAGTTTAGATGTGCGCTTTTATGACGCTAAGGCAGACACTGGAGTAACTAGCAAATCGGTCGCAATCCACTCCAGTTTAGATGTGCGCTTTTATGAGTATAGGGAATATTTTAAGAGGTACGTTAGATGGTGTCGCAATCCACTCCAGTTTAGATGTGCGCTTTTATCAAGGGCAGGTTCGCCCATAACTGAGATGTGAGTTGGTCGCAATCCACTCCAGTTTAGATGTGCGCTTTTATAAAATATTTTAAAGTGGTAATAGAAAGTACCACGTAGTCGCAATCCACTCCAGTTTAGATGTGCGCTTTTATTGAGAATGGACGATGTTGCCTTATTATAGGCACGTCGTCGCAATCCACTCCAGTTTAGATGTGCGCTTTTATGACTGTCGCATTTAGACAGAACCTAAATCTTGTATGTCGCAATCCACTCCAGTTTAGATGTGCGCTTTTATAGGGTTGTTGTCTTCTCTACAAAAGAGCAACTTCAGCGTCGCAATCCACTCCAGTTTAGATGTGCGCTTTTATAGAGTGTCGCAAGACATTCCTCAAGCTGATGGCAGTCGCAATCCACTCCAGTTTAGATGTGCGCTTTTATGGATTTGCGAAGCAAGGGAAGTATTCTTCGCATAGTGTCGCAATCCACTCCAGTTTAGATGTGCGCTTTTATGAAGAAATGGTTGATGTCGTCCTTTTCGTGCGTACCCGTCGCAATCCACTCCAGTTTAGATGTGCGCTTTTATAGACATTCCCAAAGGCGGAAACGCCATGGGAAATGTCGCAATCCACTCCAGTTTAGATGTGCGCTTTTATAGACCTTGCAATCTCTTAAAGAAAAACAATTCAACGTCGCAATCCACTCCAGTTTAGATGTGCGCTTTTATAAACAATTTACTATTATGCAAGAATTGAGCATTAGGGTCGCAATCCACTCCAGTTTAGATGTGCGCTTTTATCGAAGAACACTTCAACGAGGTTGTCGCGCAAAAGGGTCGCAATCCACTCCAGTTTAGATGTGCGCTTTTATAAACCGCCCCCTTTGCTTTCATTAGCCCGAGTACCGTCGCAATCCACTCCAGTTTAGATGTGCGCTTTTATAAATGAAGGAGTTAGGGGATCAGGATATAAAGCTGTTGTCGCAATCCACTCCAGTTTAGATGTGCGCTTTTATCTAAACTATGGTTATTGACTAGTAATTTAAAAAGAGAGTCGCAATCCACTCCAGTTTAGATGTGCGCTTTTATTAGAAGAAAGAAACATTTTCCAAAAATGTCTTATAAGTCGCAATCCACTCCAGTTTAGATGTGCGCTTTTATCGAGCCATAACAAGGCTTCGCACTCCCACAATATATGTCGCAATCCACTCCAGTTTAGATGTGCGCTTTTATACAAATACAGGCGACTGTACTGTCGTGGAACTTGTTACGTCGCAATCCACTCCAGTTTAGATGTGCGCTTTTATAAATCGGTAGTTATACGAAAACGGGTTAAATCGGGCGTCGCAATCCACTCCAGTTTAGATGTGCGCTTTTATAAATAACGCAATCTCGCTTACGTGCTTCGTTAGAAACGTCGCAATCCACTCCAGTTTAGATGTGCGCTTTTATAGGTACGTCAAACGTCACAAAATAAGTGGCGCGACTGTCGCAATCCACTCCAGTTTAGATGTGCGCTTTTATGTAGTACCAGCCAATGTAATTGTTCTCTGCATCGTAGTCGCAATCCACTCCAGTTTAGATGTGCGCTTTTATAGAAGTAGAATCTTCTTCAGTTTTACATTCAACAACGTCGCAATCCACTCCAGTTTAGATGTGCGCTTTTATAAAAGATATGCCTTTTATTCACTGCCCTAACGGGTAGTCGCAATCCACTCCAGTTTAGATGTGCGCTTTTATTTTTTTAATCTTAATCATTTTATTTTCCTTTTCCGTCGCAATCCACTCCAGTTTAGATGTGCGCTTTTATAAAACATACAAACATTATTATTAACCGAGGTGAGTCGCAATCCACTCCAGTTTAGATGTGCGCTTTTATATTAAAATTGGAATACTTTGAGTATGGCTCAAATGTAGTCGCAATCCACTCCAGTTTAGATGTGCGCTTTTATAATTTTATTTCGCATGATGTAAAAGTTTCCGATGACGTCGCAATCCACTCCAGTTTAGATGTGCGCTTTTATGGGGAATTATAACATTCATAAACGCTAAAAGAAGGTCGCAATCCACTCCAGTTTAGATGTGCGCTTTTATGATGGACGACCTGTACTCAACGAGCTTAACAGTCAGTCGCAATCCACTCCAGTTTAGATGTGCGCTTTTATGGAAGATTTTGTTAATTCTTTGGCTATAGCAATAAAGTCGCAATCCACTCCAGTTTAGATGTGCGCTTTTATAAGGTTGGCTACATCCCTTAATTGTAGCATTTTTATGTCGCAATCCACTCCAGTTTAGATGTGCGCTTTTATCAGAGTATGACGATGTAAAAAGCATCGTCGAAGAGAAGTCGCAATCCACTCCAGTTTAGATGTGCGCTTTTATGGATACCTCTTCAATGGAGGGGAAACCTATAAAGCCGTCGCAATCCACTCCAGTTTAGATGTGCGCTTTTATCAAATTTCCTTCCCCAGCCCAGTTCTTACCACCTAATGTCGCAATCCACTCCAGTTTAGATGTGCGCTTTTATGAAGAGGTTTCTTGCTATCAAAAGTAACTGTATTCAGTCGCAATCCACTCCAGTTTAGATGTGCGCTTTTATTAGAAATTTTAGAAATAATCAGCTACAATCAATGTTTGTCGCAATCCACTCCAGTTTAGATGTGCGCTTTTATGGAAATGATGCTAATTGAGTGGACTGCTACTTGCGGGTCGCAATCCACTCCAGTTTAGATGTGCGCTTTTATAAAACAATATAATATAATTAAAATGGGACAAAACATGTCGCAATCCACTCCAGTTTAGATGTGCGCTTTTATCCCTGTTCCTTGCAACAAAGTTCCATAGCTGTCTTTGTCGCAATCCACTCCAGTTTAGATGTGCGCTTTTATAAAAATTATGCAGCTTTACAAAAGACGGCTGGTAAGTCGCAATCCACTCCAGTTTAGATGTGCGCTTTTATTCAGGTGACAACATGCAAAGGTCTTCACGACCTTTATGTCGCAATCCACTCCAGTTTAGATGTGCGCTTTTATATACACACCATTTTATATTTAAAACTCCTCTAAGAGCGTCGCAATCCACTCCAGTTTAGATGTGCGCTTTTATAAACGACGAAGCTTTATGTCTTAAAATATTATCGTGTCGCAATCCACTCCAGTTTAGATGTGCGCTTTTATATACTTCCCGAAGCAGCCATCTTCATCGCAAACAATGTCGCAATCCACTCCAGTTTAGATGTGCGCTTTTATCAAGAAATGGCCGAAGAATTGGCGAATGACCTACCGGTCGCAATCCACTCCAGTTTAGATGTGCGCTTTTATAAAATTAATAGAGTTCTTTGCTCCATCAATTATTAAAGTCGCAATCCACTCCAGTTTAGATGTGCGCTTTTATAAGGGCTAATGCTCTTATAGGACACTTCGAAAATAGCGTCGCAATCCACTCCAGTTTAGATGTGCGCTTTTATACACTTTGAGCCAATTGTTGAACAAGAAATAGTAAAGTCGCAATCCACTCCAGTTTAGATGTGCGCTTTTATCGAGGCATAGAATTAAACCATTCTCCTTTTATCGGGTCGCAATCCACTCCAGTTTAGATGTGCGCTTTTATAAAGTTTGATGCCATCGGAAAAAAGGCTACCTATTCGTCGCAATCCACTCCAGTTTAGATGTGCGCTTTTATTTACTTTTGATAGCAAGAAACCTCTTCTTCTAATTGAGTCGCAATCCACTCCAGTTTAGATGTGCGCTTTTATTGGGGAAGGAAATTTGGTACAGTTTACTTGTGAAGGTCGCAATCCACTCCAGTTTAGATGTGCGCTTTTATAGGAAGGGCATTATTGCCCGAAGACACGATTACTATGTCGCAATCCACTCCAGTTTAGATGTGCGCTTTTATTAAATAAGACTTCTAAACAAACATCTATTATGGAAGTCGCAATCCACTCCAGTTTAGATGTGCGCTTTTATGTGCTTCGTTAGAAACACTTCACCGCCTACTACACCAGTCGCAATCCACTCCAGTTTAGATGTGCGCTTTTATAATAGGTCTTACTTCACAGCAAGTAATTAGACCTGTCGCAATCCACTCCAGTTTAGATGTGCGCTTTTATGTGCATACTTCTCTGGATCAACTTGCTTAAATACGTCGCAATCCACTCCAGTTTAGATGTGCGCTTTTATTATTTAATTACTATGATGAACTCCTTGAGTTTATGTTGTCGCAATCCACTCCAGTTTAGATGTGCGCTTTTATCTGAAGCCATCAAGCTTTTTGAAGAAAGTGGCTTAAGTCGCAATCCACTCCAGTTTAGATGTGCGCTTTTATGAAACATATTTAGAAGTTAAATCTTACAGACCACTAACGTCGCAATCCACTCCAGTTTAGATGTGCGCTTTTATAAGTTAAGAGGGCAAGAAGAACTTTTACAACAACAGTGTCGCAATCCACTCCAGTTTAGATGTGCGCTTTTATACAATACCCATTCGGGCAATAGATATAAGGCATAATTGTCGCAATCCACTCCAGTTTAGATGTGCGCTTTTATAAAATTAAAAAAATGGGACAAGACATCAGCGTTAGCTGTCGCAATCCACTCCAGTTTAGATGTGCGCTTTTATGAGGGGTGGATTTGAAAAGAGCTTTCGATATATGGAAGTCGCAATCCACTCCAGTTTAGATGTGCGCTTTTATATTAGTTAAATAATAATAACCTCTTATTTTAACTAATGTCGCAATCCACTCCAGTTTAGATGTGCGCTTTTATGAACCCCCTATCACGATGCTCCTATTATCTAAGCCGTCGCAATCCACTCCAGTTTAGATGTGCGCTTTTATTACTAAAGTTAAATCTAATCAAATAATGGATGTAAATGTCGCAATCCACTCCAGTTTAGATGTGCGCTTTTATTAAAGTACCTCAAAGGGAGCAGGTTCCTACTCCCTTGGTCGCAATCCACTCCAGTTTAGATGTGCGCTTTTATATATAAGTGGATTTGGGAGAGTTTGACGCATGATAATGTCGCAATCCACTCCAGTTTAGATGTGCGCTTTTATAGTTAAAAATTAATAGAAATAACCTATTAGAAGAAAAAAAGGTGTCGCAATCCACTCAAGTTTAGATGTGCGCTTTTATAATAATGCCTATGCAAAAAACAAATGATGGGCAACTGTCGCAATCCACTCCAGTTTAGATGTGCGCTTTTATTGGAAGTAGGACTAATACAGAAGTAATAGTACGTGAGGTCGCAATCCACTCCAGTTTAGATGTGCGCTTTTATGTTATTTTGTTTTTAACAAAAAGTCGTACTTTAATGTCGCAATCCACTCCAGTTTAGATGTGCGCTTTTATCCGTAAAATTTATAATGTATAAAACACTCTTTATCAGTAAAGAAATGAAAATTCAAAGAACTTTTAGAATTTCTCTTTACCAATAAAGAGTATAGATATACAAATATAAGTAATTTTCAATATACTTCCAATAAATTTTAAAACCATTCTGACCAATTATAATCTAATCGTGGTAAATCGGAAGGCGAATGCCACCACAACTCTTCTAACTGAGCTTCGCTAATAGGCACACAAAGTATGCTATCTATACCTGACGCATTCGGCGATTGCAATATAGATAGCAATTTTGACTTTAGCTTTCGGATTTCTTTGGTAGTATATCGGGGTGCTACAAATACCGATTTTTGCAAGCGAACACACCCTTCTGCTACCAAACATTTTGAAATTTTAAGTCGTATTTTATCATCACTGACATCGTAACTAACGAGGTAACTCATTATTATTATTATTATTATTTGACCATATCGTTTTGGTAACGAAAGCAATAGTAGCGCAAATCATAATGATAGCCAATAGTTCTTCCCAACCTAAGCCAGTGCCAAAACCACGGTTGTAGCTATTGCCATACTTTTCTTTTCGGTTGTGTGCCGAAAGGTTGGCAAGTTCCTCTTCGCTTAGAGGGTCGGGGTGTTCCAAATGCCTATCCGTAGGGAATAATATCTCCTCCCCTTCTTTGCTTTCATATACCCAATAGCGAACTCCACCATAGCCTGCACACGCTCCGCCACCTTTCAAATCCATTGTAGTGCCGTCCATGCAAATACAACCTATTCTAGTAGCTCCTGCAGGCGGATGATTGATGTCAAAATGAAATCTCGTGCCACGTTCGCCCAGTTGGTCAGAACTCCGATAGGTAGAATCCCAATCAGCTCCAGCTTTCGATTGAGCGTCTTCTTCCAGTTGCTTGCGCATCTCATCTACATCTACAAACTTTTCTAAATGCTGAGAAGGGTCTAAAAATGGGGCTAAAGGGTCATCATCGTCTTTTTGCCCCCAAAGCACGACGGATAAAAAGAGTAGCAAACCGCAAATCAATAAGTTTTTCATTTCATATTTATTTTGATAATTTAATAATAGTATCAATCTAAGACCATCTGTTTGAAATCGTTTGCCCAACTTTGGGCATCCAAGTCAATATGGGTTATTCGTTTTCTAGGTTTACCGTTTCTGTTTACTTTTTCATTCAAAAACGCAAAACAAGTATTCACCACTATGGGCTTTGCAGAAGGATGCAACCAAATACCTGTTCTATCATCGGGCAAATAAAAAGCGTCATCCGTTAGCTTTCCTTCGCAGCACAATTGCATCGCCACCTCTTCCATCCAATGCCGATATATTTCAATGACATCATATACAAAAGTGGGTTTGTTGTGTTGGTCAGCATGAAAAATGCTCATAAATGGGTCTAGCCCAGCCTTCATTAGCGCAAGGTGTATTTGTGAGTATAAAATGCCAAAGAGATAATAGAGCAGGGCGTTGAAATTATCATAGGCAGGACGCTTTGACCGATTTTTGAATTGATACTCTACTGGCAATAACGCAGACAAACACAAGAAATAATGCCTAGAGGCTGTTCCTTCCCACCCTCTGAATTGCGTCTTTAATACTTCCAAATCAGCGTTCTGCTGGATAACGCAAGATTTATATTTCTGTGTCATATTATAAATCACACGAATCCCACCATCGAGCCTTTCACGGTCTTGTATTTCACTTTTTTCTACCCATCTGAGGAGCAATCCTCTCTGGCTTTCTAGTTTCTGTATCAACAGTTGCCTTATCCAATCTAAGCCCTTGTAATGAGTAGTCAGCAATGCTTGCTGCTTGCGAATGCTGGCTATCGACCCATATTGACCGCTCCAGACTTGCCCCACCAAATGACCAATCCCATTTATAAGCAATACGGGGATATTGTTATCAATAGCCATAAGTAAGGCATTAGAAGACATAAAAACGCCCTTTGTTAGGAATATCGCATTGACCTCACGCACTGCAAATACTTGCCCTTCGCTTCGTCGAGGCTTTATCCAAAACATTTTATTCTTGACTCTTAATGATGCGCCGTAGCTATCTACATATAATTGCATGAATTATAAATTTGATGGTCTCAATAATATAAAGGGAAAGGGAAGCTAATAATTAGGAATGATTACAATTTGCGTTTTTTTAAGCAAGATAGCAATTATTATAGCTATTTTAACATTGTTAAGATGGAAGTATTTTTCTCTAAAATATCATTACAAAAAAAATTGGGCGCATCTCAATTTGTCGTTTTCTTTATTTAACCTTCCCTAGCCCCTCCAAAGTAAGGGAATGTAGTTCGTAGTTGGAAGCCTGTCTGTAGGCAAACAGGAGCAAAAACTCAAAAAAATATTAGTTTATTTTTAATGCGACTATCGATGCCTATCAGTATTGAGATGTGCCATCTTTTAGATATAGACATGAATATTGATTTTTTGTTAAAATTGATACTTTTTGAGGTTTACGATTAACAGCAATTCCATACTACTTTTTTTTTAAACCTGTCGGCAGACAGGCAGGTTTTTAAAAAATGTATAGTAGTATGAAGCAAGATATTAAAATTAAAAATTACCACAGTTAGTACTTTTTCCAGCTAAAAAGAAGAATCTTAACCCTACCTTATATTTTCGCTATCTTTTTTCCATAATGAGAATGGCTGGTACAGTTACCAGCAAAACAGCGCAAAATCCTATTGAGCAGGATTTTACGCTGTTCTTATTGGCTCTTTAACAATTTTTGCCAAAAGATTGAAATTTCAATCCAATGTGGTTTTAACCCATTGTTTACCAATTAATTAAGACAATGGGCTAAAACCACATTGGACGAAAATGCAAAAATTGTCAAAGAACCTTTTTTTTTTAGAAATTTCCGAAAAACTATTCGCCCGAACGCTCTAGATGAACGACTCTTTGAGGGTGAGCCATAATAATACCATGTTCATCAAAAGCATATTTAATATTTTCAATTGCAGGTTCTCTTACCCTAAAATAATCTGCGGGCTTACACCAAATGAAAATCCTTAATTCTACACCATTTTCCAATAAATTACTAACTTCTGTGAATGGCCTCTGGATCGTGTAAAATATGAGGTGTTGATAATATCGCATTTATCAATACTTCTTTGGCTTTTTTAATGTCCGACTTATAGGATATTTGTATATAGAATCGACGACGAACGTTTTCTTCCAACGAATGATTCGTCACCACATCATTCGTAATAGAACTATTAGGAATAGTAACTACTCGATTAAGGCGAGTAGTGAGTGTGGTATAAAGCAAGTCAATATTCGTAACAAAACCATCTATATCTTTTATCGTTACAAAATCTCCTTTTTTGAATGGTTTGAACGTCAGAATCAAGATGCCACCCGCAAAATTGGATAAACTACCTTGCAAAGCCAAACCAATTGCCAAGCCAATAGAACCCAAAATAGCCAACAAAGAAGCAATTTGAATACCTAGCATAGACGCAATAGCGACAAATAAAACGACCTTTAAAGAAGCCTCTGCCAACCGAACTAAAAAACCTGCTAGTCCAGTATCTTTGATAACTTGTGTAATACTTTTAGCAAATATTTTCTTTAGGAGTTTGATAATCCAAAGCCCAGCAAATAAGGCTATTAATGCCAGCAAAATATTACTACCAAAATCTATAAGCATACTAATTCCCTTGGTAGCTAGGAATTCTTGAATGTTTTCACCCATTTTTAAATAGTTTTTAGGCCAATCGAATTAGAAAAAAAACTCCTCCGATTAGATATGAAATGTTTTAGTATTAGGCAATACGCCTATACCTTGAAGAATCAATTGGTAACTTTTAACTAAGGAGAAATGGTTGGTAGTTAAGATAGCACCGCCATCTAATTATATGCTTAAATATAATAAAATAAGGGTAGTTTTTTTCGCAATTCGCCTGATTTTCAAAAAAAACGGAAGGGCTGTGCTAAGTAAAAGGTTATATTTCACAAAAACTAACACTTTGGGTATGCAATACACGACTTAAAAGAAGGAGAGTGCAAAAACGCTCGGTATTGACTATTTTATTTTGAATCATTATTAAAGTTTCCAAAATAAGCCAACTCTTCCTTAAAATTCAGGTGTGGGAATGCCGTTTGATACGTTTCGGTTAAGCCAAAATATTTCTTTAAAAATCGCTGATGCGGTGCTGCTTCTGGATAAAAAGGGCGGTGCTGCATGGCTTTTTGGAGTTTCAAAAAATCAAGGTTGGTTTGTTTAGTCTTTTCATCAAAAAAAATATCCTCGAACTTTTCCCAAATATACGCCAACCCCAATTCATTGAGATGCACCAAATCGGTGGCATAAAACCGATAATCTCGCAATTCGTCCAGCACTATTTCGTAAGACGGAAAATAAAATACATTTTTCAATTGCTGCATCAGCTTTTCCATCGCCAATACCAAAGTAGCTTTGCTTTGCTGGTTTTCGATATATCCATCTCGAATATGGCGAATCGGGCTTATCGTAAAAATGATTTTTATCTTCGGATTTTTCTTTTGAATACTTTCAACGGTGTGTATCAAAGTTTCAAAAACGGTCAATACATCTATCTTTTTCTTCTCAAAATAGTTGGCAGACAGCTTGTGACAATTCGCCACAGGGCGGTTTTCCGATTTTTCAAAATAAACAAAACTCGTCCCAAGCGTAATAATCAAAATATCAGCAGCTAATAACTGTTTGTGCGCTTCGCCTATCGCCGTATTTATGTTTTCTAATGCCGTTTTCGTTTCCGAATGCGAAAAAGTGCTGTGGTGGTCAAAACTATGCCAACGCTCATTATGTTGGAATAAATCGCTCTCGCCGTATTTTTTATTATTTAAAACAATACGCAAGCCATTCGCAATAGATAACGGATTATACAAAATTCCAAATGGATTGGACACCATTTGAAACTTCCGCTCTTCAAGAAACGAAGCCATATTTTGCGCAAAACACGAGCCTATACTCAAGATTTTATCTTGGTGACTAATGCCAAAACTAGGTTTCGCAATCGGAACGGTTGTTTGAAGTTTCATTGTGTTTTTGTATTTGAAAGACTGAGATGTGTAATTAAAAAAAACATACTACTAGCCATTATTCACAAAGCGGCGAAGCCGCTTTGTGAATCTTCATTATCAGTTAGTTATGTAATAGGATTTAGTTTTGTGAATAAAGTCTAGTATGTAAAAAACCTTGTGCGACTGCCAATGGCTTACTTTCAAAACTCCAATTTATAAACCTCCAGCCATTCTTCGCCCGTCACTCGCTGCTCAAAAGGCTCAAAACCCAGCTTCGTCAATACTTTTCGTGAAGCAATATGCGAGTCCACGAATACCGCAAAAACCATTTCCATGCCTCGGTCGTGTTGCGCAAAATCCAACACAGCCTTTGAGAGTTCTGTCGCAAAACCTTGCCCCCAAAACTTTCGCCTGATTTGAAAACCCAATTGTATGCGTCCTGTGTCACGCCTTGGGTTGAGGTTCATTGCGCCTACAAACTCCCCTGTATCCGTCAATCGAGCTATCCAATAAAACCCCGTTTCGGCTTCATTCTCCGTTATTTTCGACTTCAAAATATCCTCGTACTCCTCTTCTGTTTTACCCATCAAAGGCGCAATGTATTTGAAGGTATCAGGCTCGTGAAACATATTCAGCACTTCTGCAAAGTCCGTTTTGGCAATAAATTTCAGTTCTGCTCTTTTTGTTTTCATACTTTTTTTTGATAAAAATTTAAACCCATACAGCTTTTTTGAAACTAACAATTTAAAACCATACAAAAAATAGGTTCTTTTCGTAGCGTCTTCGATGCCTTTTTTTTTAAACCTGCCTGCCTGTCGGCAGTTTTAATATGTTTTTTTCGTTTTGTATGGTTTTGAAGATAAAAAATGAACAACGAATTATCCCTTAATTTTCGGTAAACTATCTTTTAGCATTTCAGGAATTTTTCCATCATCGGCATACACCACTTCCCAGCCCGCATCTTTGGCTATCAATTCTATAATTTTCAGAATTTCATAACCCTGCTCCACTGCGCTAGTTTTTAGTGTTTTATTTTCTAATACCTTTTTTCTAATAAAGTCCACGGCCATCTTATTCAATTTGGTGCGTTCCTCTTTGGTATAAGAATTTAAATAACCTTCATATAAATCCTCATACACGATATTGGGTTCTATCGAAAGTATTTCTGGCTCGGGCAACTTGCTGATAATCAATGTCTTTTTATCCGCCACGGTTTGAAAATTCATTTTCTCCAAATCGAAGCCTATCAATGCCTTAGCCGTCACTTTTAGGCGTGCATTTTTTCTGAATGGACCAAAATTAAAATCTACGCCCATGTAATTATTCCATTCCTTGTGTGTATAAGATTCCGAAAAATAGCCCTCTACTGTCACCAGTTTTGCTACTTTTTTGATACGCTCCAATACTATCACCGACTCATTTTCTTCTACCGATTTCGATAAATCAAAGTTTAAAAACTGAGCTACAAAAAGCCCTGCTCCGAATACCAAAATGACCAATAAAAGGTTTGTTAATAGTTTTTTCATACTTTTTGGTTTTTATCTTTAATGATTGAATGCCTAAACTCAACCAATTGTTGTTTTTATTTTAAAAAATATACGTTGCAAAATAATAGAAAATATTGAGATTTTGAATTTCAACGCTTTTTCAAAAAAAATTAAAACCCAAAGTCTAAAATTTAATTTTCGTTTTACTTCACAAGTTATTTATATTCGCTTTTGAAATTACACAACTATGTTTAAGCGAGATATACCTTTAGATACTGTAAAACAGAAATTTGCCGACGAGCAGTCCAAATTCATCACCATTGATGGATTTGAGGTGCATTACAAAACCGAAGGCACTGGCGAACCTTTGCTACTCCTGCACAGTGTGAATACCACTTTGCAAGATTGGGATTTGCTTGCTGCTTCGCTCAAAGACCATTTTCAAGTCGTTCGCTTGGATTTGCCAGGCTTTGGATTGTCCGAGTTTAATAAAAATTTTGATTTCAAATTAGATACTTATATCTACTTTCTGAAAAAATTTACAACTCAAATCGGACTGAAAACATTTCACCTTACCGGCGTAGGATGGGGCGCAGATTTGGCATGGCATTATTGCATTTTGCACCATTATTTGGTCAATAAACTCGTTCTTATCAACCCTACTGACCATCCTGAATATAAACTGCCTCGCTATCAGCGAGCGAGTCGCAGCCCTTTTGGCAGCATCATATATCGCTGGTCGGGTTCTAAAAGCATTATTAAAAAAAGAGCCAAAAAATGGTTCTCTAATCTCGAACAAATCAAAGACACCGACATAGAACGCTACCAAATGATGTTGCTCAAATCGGGCAATCGGAAGGCGTTTGTGCGATTCAATCGGGCATTTCATCGAGATAGGTACGATAGGCTGGAAAAATTGCCTACTCCTACCCTTCTGCTTTGTAGCAAAACATTGGGCAAAAATCCTTTGGAAAATAAAATTCCCAACGTCACGACGCATTATTATGAAAAAACCAATAACTATCCGATGATAGAATTGCCCAACGAAACGGCTAAGGATATGCTTGATTTTTTGAAATAAAAGATGGATGAAACGTATTTTTATTACAAAATCCAACACAATATTAAGTCATTTACAAATGAAAAACTTACACGATTTTAGTATCAAAAGCATAGATGGCAGCACGATTGATTTTTCAACTTTTGCTGGCAAAAAGGTTTTAATCGTCAATGTAGCGTCTGAATGCGGCTTTACGCCTCAATACCAACAATTGCAAGAATTGTATGAAAATGCGCAAAGTGAATTGGTAATTATTGGCGTGCCGTGCAATGATTTTGGAGGTCAAGAACCGGGTTCGGCTGACGATATTCAGCAGTTTTGCGCTGTCAATTATGGCGTTAAGTTTCCTATGGCCCAAAAAATTTCTATCCTTCAACAGCCGCACCCTTTGTACAAATGGCTGACGAACCAAAGCCAAAATGGCGTAAGTGATGTAGAAGTCCGTTGGAATTTTCATAAGTTTCTTATTGGCGAAGATGGGCAGTGGCTCGGCTCTTTTAGCTCTAGCGTTTCGCCTTTTGACGATGCTATTATTAGCCATTTGAAGGTTATTTAAAAAAATAAAACCAAACACCTCTTTTACATGAAATTTTCAGAAGTCATTGGACAACAACCTATAAAAGACACGCTCATTCGGTTAGCCAACGATGACCGAATGCCTCATGCTCAGCTTTTTTTAGGCCCCAAAGGCTCTGGAAAACTAGCCGTTGCCATTGCTTTTGCCCAATACGTGATGTGCGAAGATAGGCAAGCGAACGAAAGTTGTGGGCGGTGTAGAAGCTGCATTAAAGTCAATAAATATATTCATCCCGACTTGCATTATTCCTATCCGACTGTCGGTTCAAAGCAAATCAGCACCAATTTTTTCAAAGAATGGAAATCTGCCCTCGAAGAAAATCCTTATCTCGACATCAATCAATGGCTCTACAAACTAGGCGCAGACAATAAACAAGGCAACATTACAAAAGATGAATGCGAAAACATTATCAAGAAATTGAGCCTCAAAACCTTTGAAGCCAAATACAAAATACTCATTATTTGGCTGCCTGAATATCTGGGCAAAGAAGGCAACCGCTTACTCAAACTCATAGAAGAACCGCCCGAAAATACCTTGTTTTTACTTGTAGCCGAAAACGAAGAACTCATTCTCAATACCATTCTTTCTCGTACTCAAGTCGTCAAATTCAATGCGCTGCCCGATGAAATCATCATCGAAACGCTGGTAGAAAAACACGATATTGACAATGATAGAGCCTTCAATATTGCCCGATTAGCCGATGGCGATTATAACGAAGCCCTCCGATTGCTGACCGATTTGGAGAACGATAATGCTCAATTGTTTTTGGAATGGTTTAGAATATGCTACAAAGGCAATGGCGAAGAAATGGTCAATTGGGTGAGTGAAAAAGCTGCAAAACTAGGCAGAGAGGGACAAAAGCAGTTGCTCAATTATGCTTTGCATTTCTTGCGAGAATTTTTGGCACTGAAGATGACCAATAATACCGAACAACTCCGATTGCAAAATGCCGAAAGAAAAACGGCAATAAATATGACAAAGGTTTTGGGATTTGAGCAAGTGACTAAGATGGTCGAATTGTTCAATGATGTCCATTATTTTGTAGAGCGCAACGCCAATGGTAAAATTCTATTTTTGGATACATCCATACAGTTGCATAAGATATTTAGAAAAAAACACTAATTTAGCTTTTAGTTAGCGGCAACGACAACGATGAAGGAGATAAAATAAGGCGCGAAACATGGCGACAATCAATTGTTATCCATCTATTTATAAGAACACGCAGCCTAATTTTCATCATTTCCTTTTGCATTGCCAATGACTTCAAATATATAAATAAGTAGTCAGCGGTATTAAATCGGCAGTAGGCAATGGCACAAAAACTAAAAATTTGCGCTTCCCGAACCTCGAAACAAATACGGCAAACTACTTACCCAAAAACAAATTTTTATTTATTAAAAAATACTTTGTGTTAGAAAAGAGCATAAAAGATGCTCAAAAATTCAGTTGTAAAGGAATAAAGTGTGGCTTTTTGCCAGTGAAGAGATAAGAATAAATGAAATGACATAAAGTAGAAAGGACAGTTAATTGATAAATTGGTGATATAAAAATTAAATGGAATGAGGATTTTTATAAAAAATTTCCACCTCGCCATCCTATATAATGGAAATATATCAACCTATATTTTTATAGTTTTTAATGTAAAAATCTTGCTCTCTTTCTCTCTAAAAAAATCTGCCAAAAGAATGCAGGCAAATAAAGAAAAAGGGCTAAAAATAAGCTGCCATTGAGTTTTTGCTTTCTAAAACCATTTGGCTGACGCTGTTTCATGTTCAATTAACAAAACTAATTTATACATCCTTTCTACCGCTAATATGCCTTTTAAGTACATATTCATTACTTTTTGTCATTCTTTCTTTGCCTTTTTTCAGAAGTGTATTTAATTTTTTTTTATAAAAATCACTTCATACCTCCTTACAACTTCCATCATAAATACTAAAAATATGGGATGTGCAACATGTGGCGCAGGAGGCTGTGGCTCAGGCGGAAACGTTCCGGGATGCGGAAGCAAGGGCAGTTGTAGCTGTTCGAGATTGAATACTTTTGATTGGCTTTCAGATATAAAATTACCCGAACTCGACCAGTTTAATGTAGTAGAAGTGAGTTTTAAGAATGGCTCACGAAAAAGCTTTTTCCTCAACCATTTTTCCACACAGTCGCAAACAGGCGATTGGGTAGTGGTAGAAGCAGGTAGCGGTTACGACATTGGCAGAATATCATTGAGCGGCGAACTCGTCAAACTTCAAATGAAGAAAAAGCGAGTAAAAGATACCGCACTATTGCCTAGTATCATTCGCAAAGCCAACGAGCGAGACTTAGAAAGGCTGCAAGAAGCTCGATTAGCCGAAAAAAACGCCATGTTTACGGCTCGTGTGATTTCTCGACAACTCAAACTCGATATGAAAATCGGGGACGTAGAATTTCAAGGAGATAAGCGAAAAGCTACTTTTTTCTATACGGCTGACGGTCGGATAGATTTTCGAGAACTCATCAAACTCTTTGCCAGAGAATTTCGTGTAAAAATAGAAATGCGCCAAATCGGAGCGAGACAAGAATCGGCTCGTATTGGTGGTATTGGCTCCTGTGGGCGAGAGTTGTGTTGCTCTACATGGCTTTCTGATTTCAAATCGGTATCTACGGCAGCGGCTCGCTATCAGAATTTGGCTATCAATCAAGCTAAACTTTCAGGGCAGTGCGGACGCTTGAAGTGTTGCCTCAATTTTGAGTTGGATACTTACATGGATGCGCTCGAAGATTTTCCTCAAAAGGCGGACAAACTCGAAACTGAAGCAGGCGTAGCGGTGCTAATGAAAACTGATATTTTCAAACGCACGATGTATTATGTTTATAAAAAAGAAGGGTTTACGAAGTTTTACGCCTTGGATGTCAATCGGGTAAAAGAGATACAAGCACTCAATAAAAAAGGTAAAAAACCAATGGAGTTGCTCTCTAGCAAGGTATTGGAACTGGCTGCTCCTGTGATGGATTACGAAGACGTAACGGGCGGTGTAGAGTTGGAAGATTTAGAAAAACACAGCAAACCTCGCAGACGCAGACGCAACCGAAACAGCAATCAGAAAAAAGGAACGGAGAATAAAACATCTTCGGATAAGCCTACTGATAAAACAAATAATAAAACTGGTAATAAGCCCAATCAAGGAAAATCCTCAAAACCACCATCTAAGTCTTTCAATAAGTCGGGCGGAAGGTCTAACAATACCAATTCAGGGAATAAAAGCGGAAATAATCGCCCGAAAAAAACGGAGAATGACGCTCCGAAAAATGAAGGCAATACGACTAAGAAAAAGCCTATTGTGCCAAAAACCGATGGGCAAGAGCAAAATCCGAAGCCGCCTCAATCGGATGGCAATAAAAGACCGCCACGTTCGAGAAATAGAAATAAATGGCGAAAGAAAAAGTAAGCTACGGTTACTCTAGAATAAAAATAATCCACGAGGTCTCATTTCCTCGTGGATTATTTTTTTTATAAATCGTTGCCCTTATAAGTCCAAAAAAAAAAATAAGGTTGCCAATGAAATCTCTTCACGGCAACCTCAAAAAGGTTATAAGGGAATTATGAACTAAAAATACGTTTATTAGGGTGGTGTAATTCGGATACACCTACCGTTTCATTTTGTTTTGCCTGTTAATGCTTCTAGAATTAAAAACGTGACACCTTTTCAAATTTATTTTTCAAAAAAAATAAAAGAAGGTAAATACTTGCGCTTTTTAGTTCATCATTCCCCTAAAAAAGCTACTGCTCCCCCTTCGCCAACCTAAAACCAGCGTGCTGAAAAAAATGCCTTCTGAACCAAAGACGATAATATTTTGAAGCTCCAGTACCCGTAGTTGCCCACGAACCGCCAGCCATCATACTGTGTTCTTCGTCCATGTAAGGTGCTGAAAAATCTTCGTACCACGGATGCACTTTGAAACCTTTCAGTGGATAAAAATCATCGCTGAGCCAGTCCCAAACGTTGCCGTATATATCTTGAAAACCCGAAGCCGTCACGCTCTTAGCCATAAAGCCGACAGGCGTAGGCGACCCATAAACATAGTCCAAATTGTGGTCGGATGTAAATAACGGGTCGTCGGAAGGCGGAGTATTCTCACGAGCAATCAGCAAAAATTCTGCTTCTGACATCAATCGAGAACCATCATTTTTCCAATTACAATACGCCCATGCTTCGTGTGCATTGACCTCTGCGGGCCAATCCAAAGGCATTGCCATTTCGTCAAACATTGCCCTGTAATGAAAACTATTGTCGCCATTTTTCACCCAAAATTTGGGGTGCGCAGTATTCGTTTTTGTTTTCCAGTCCCAGCCTTCATCTGACCATAAGGCTTTATTTTGATAGCCGCCTGCATTTACAAACGTTAAATATTCAGCGTTGGTAATCAAGTTTTTGGTGGCTTGAAAAGGCTTGACTTCCGTAGAAAACGTGCCAAACTCATTGTCCCAGCCATAAATATCCGAATCCTTTGGTTTTCCCAAAGTAACCGTTCCTCCTTTCATTTTTATCCACTCATTGGCAGGTATTTTTCCGAAAGTAGGTGCATATTCCCAACCTTCGGGACGCTCTACTAAGTCGGCATCCAACTGTCGAATAAGCATTGAGGAAGTTTCAAAATGAATTCTGTCATGCTCCAATGTCATAAATAATGCCCAAAGCGGATGATTTTCGTGTATTGGCAAATCACTCAAGTCTGCGTCATCTATCACTTGATGGACAAGGTTATAAATGGTTTTTCGGTAATTTCGAGTTTCTTCAACGGTGGGCCAATACGAAGAAACGCTCAGATTTTCAGGCGTATCGGGGTCAACGCCAACGGCAAAAAGCTGGTCCCACTTTTCGTGAATGGCTGTCTTTTGCAAACCTGCCAACCTGAATTTATTGACGTAAAACGCCGCCGTATGCCCCAAATAAAAAATCAGCGGATTACGTAGTGGATCAGGACTTTCATAAAAAGTTTCATCCGATTTGATAGCTGAAAACAACATTTCGTACAACTCCCATGTGTTGTCGAAATAGTTTTTCAACGCTTGTTTTGTTAGCCTATTGAGCTTTGGCGGCTTTAGGCTAATTATTTTTTTCTCTAACGTCATTGAACCCATAAGGCTTGTTTTTTTATAAAAAATTTATGTCAAATAGGACTTTGTACAGTGTTTCAAAAGTTTATTTATATACTCCAAGGTAGCTTGCTGCCTTGTTTACATTGAAAATCAAAGTACAATGGGGCAAGCCACCATTGGAAAAAAGATTAACTTATTTTTGAAACACTGTACTTTGCTATTCAAAATGTAATTTATTACGTTTTGCTAACATTCCTATAATTATAGTTGTTTTGAAGGACGTGCTTATGAAATAGAGTTGATAAGTTATTGAAAATCAATAGGCAATATTCTGTTTTTAGTAATTCCCCATCTGGAATATTTAACTTTTTCCTTCTTTTTAGCAGGAAAAAGAAGGATCTTAACGCTACCTTATATTTTCGCTATCTTTTTTCCTTATCGGGAATTGCTGTTTTGTTTTGTGTGATGCACACAAACTACTCAAAATCAGCACATTACATTTTGCACTATACTATTTTTTTTAGTATAAGTCTAATAATTATTCAAGCGATTTGAGAGGTGTAACAAACTTAGTATTTTTTGATGTAAAAATAAAATCTCTACACAAAGCTAGAATAGAAAAGCGATGCCGAATATTTCGACACCGCTTTTCTACTCTAGCTTGTATTTATTGTTGAATAATTATGCAATTATCCATGTATCACTACCGAGCCATATTTAGAAGTCGCTTTGATTGTACTGCCGCCACCATTGATGGAGCCATCTGTATCAATTTTACTGTTTTCCTTTTTGTAATTTCCTTTTTTACTTTCAGACGGTAATTTTACTTTAGTATATTCCCCGTTGATGTCAAAATTAGCCCCTGCGCCATTTAAATCTACTCGCAAGTCAGCATATTTCCCCTGAAATTTGATACCCGAAAAGCCTTTGCTTACCTTTTTGATATTCGTATCTCCGTAGCCCATATCAAACGTTCCTTTGCCGCTGAGCTCTTCTATATCGTAATCGCTGTATTTTCCTGTGGCATCAATATTTTCAATTGATTTTATTTCAAAATCATCGTATTTGCCCACATTTTTCAAATTCTTGATACCGCCTAATTAATATTTATCGTACTTGGATTCCGAAGTGATGTCGTTGGCTTTATCAATATACATTCTCGAATACTTGCTATTGATTTTTACATCTTCTACACTTTCTATATCCAGTTTTGAATATTTGATTTCTATATCAATATTTCCATTCAAGTTGCCTAAGTCTGCCTTTCCATAGCCTAGCATCAAAGTTGTTTTTTTGCCAATATCGCTTGCCTTGATGTTGCCATATTTGTTCTCTAGTTTGGCACTTCCTTTTACATCTACAAGGTTAATATCTCCATATTTATTGTATAAATCGACGCTACTTCCTGCTGGCAATTTTACTTCAAAATGAATTTGATAACTGGTATTTTTATAATCATTCCAGTTTTTAATATCATCTTTTTTGAAAATAGCCTCTGCCGAATTGCTCGAATTATTAAAATCAATATGCAGCTTTTCAAACAACTTGTCCGCTTTGGCTTTGCTATCAGCTTTTATTACAATTGTCACATCAAATTTGACTTTGTTTTCGTTCCATGTCGTGACGTTGATATGCCCGTATTTGCCTGCTACTTTCACATTTCCAGTAGCCGAAATGGCAAATTCTTTAGATATTTCCTTTTTAAATTCGGTCTGCTCATTCGATGCCGAAGCATGATTTGACCACGCCATACTGACGAGAAATGCGAGCAGTAACATTCCATTTTTAAAGTATAGATTTTTCATTAGACCCATGTTTTTCGGTATTGTCAAACGAACTACGTTCCAACACCCGTTCTAAAATTTCAATTTTCATCTGATAATTTTCAATCATTGCATGAATGATTTCTTCGTCTGTCATATCAGGTCCATTGCCTAATTCTCGTTTGAGTTCTTTGAATGCTGCGTCCAATTCTGCAATATCTTTCAGTATGGTTTCATCGTATTGATTTTGTTTCAATTCTTCAATTTTCATATTGACTTGCTGCGCATAGAATCGCTCTACCTCAGCATATTCATCAGACACATCACTCAAGCTCATCTCGTTGTTTGCCATCGGATTGCCGTTATTGGTCCAATAGCTGCCTATCACGCCGCCTACCGTCAATAAAAGCAAACCAATAGCTGCCGCACTTGCATAGCGTAGCACTCGCATTCGAATGGTTTTCTTCTCCGATTTGATGGCTCTGAGCGGCACAACGTTGTGTTGAGCATTAAGCTGCTGTTCGATATTTTCCCAAATTTCCATTTTGGGTTCAGCCATATCGAAATCCTCCCGATTGTTTTTTACAAACTGCTCAAAATTATCTTTCATGATTTTTCATTATTTCATTCATCGTTTCATCTTTCCACCTTTTGCTCTTTTGATAGCATTTCTCGAAGTTTTTTTTTTCGCTCTGCTGTATTGAGACTTAGAAGTAGAAGCAGATATTCCCATGATTTCGCCTATTTCTTGATGGTCGTAGCCTTCCAGTAAGTACAAATTCACTACTATCCGATAACCGTCGGGAAGCTGCCCAATAGCGGTATTGATTTGTTCTACTGAAAACTTGCTATCTGTCCAGTGCGTATCCGAATCGTTGGATGGCACATCTTTTTCGCCCATCTCTACTATTTGCAATCTTCTTTTTTTCAAAAAATTGATGCAATTGTTCACTACTATGCGCTTTATCCACGCACCAATAGAGGACTCAAACCTAAAGTAATGGAGTTTGGAAAATACATCCATGAAGGCGTTTTGAAGCATATCTTCGGCATCGGTTTCGTTGTTGAGCATTCGCAAGCAAATATTATACATTGCTTTTGAGTACAATTTGTACAACTGAAACTGCGCACGCCGATTGCCCGACATACATGCTTCCACTATTTCATGATGCGTATCTCTGTATTCCATTGGTTTATAGTAGCGTTTTGTATGATTATAAAATAACTAAATTTCAAACTAAATTTATCTAAGTAATTGGGCTTAAATATTTAGACGATAAAAAATTATAAATTACTGATTAACAACCCAATGGGTCATGACCCATTGGAAATAATTTTGTCTAACTACTTAAAAGTCAATTGTTTAGAATTTAAGATGAATTACAATCTTTCATTCGTTTTTTTGAATAATCATACAAAAAAGAATTACTAGGCATTTTTTACTCTTAATGACAAGACATTTTTAGAAGGGTTGCTTTGG
>CALOED010000134.1:0-5180 GCA_942492005.1 uncultured Saprospiraceae bacterium | reverse complement strand
AATGGATATGACAAGGATAAAGACTCTACACTTATACAATTTTCGGGAATGGTCATGGCGGACATGGATGGTCAGTTGCAAGCTGTTCCTTATGCTACGGTACTTATCGAAGGCGAAGGGAGAGGTACTTATACCAACTACCGAGGCTTCTTTTCTATCGTTGCGCACCGAGGCGATGTCGTAAAATTTAGTGCCATCGGCTTCAAGACGGTATTATTCACGATGCCGGATACGATTACTGGCGATAGATTTTACGCTGCTCAGTTTATTACGGATGATACCATCAATTTGCCAGAAACGGTAATTTTCCCGTGGCCTGATAGAGACCATTTCAAATTGGAGTTTCTAGCCATGGACGTGACGGAAGATTTGGCAGATAGAGCCAAAGAAAATCTTGCGAAAGATAGGCTGGAGGCTATTCGTAAAAATACCAAAATGGACCCGAACGAGAATGCGGATTATTATTTGCGTCAGCAAGCGCAAAGCTATTACAGCTTAGGGCAAGCACCGCCAATGAATATATTCAACCCAATGGCGTGGTCAGAGTTTTTCAAGGCTTGGAAAGATGGCAAGTACAAAAAGAAGAAAAAAGATGATAAATAATTTGACTGTCAAAGGTTAAATTGTAGAAAAAGAGAGTAATATCCATACTGTGAGATATTACTCTCTTTTCTATTTAGAAGAAAATAAAAAGGTTCATTGACAATTTTTGCCAGAAAGCCCCTGCCTGCGGCAGGCAGGCCTTCAGGGTTTTATCTTGGCAAAAATTGTCAATGAACCAATAAAAAGAAGCATTCTGCGCCCTAAATCAAGCGAGCCTAATATTTAGTTATATTACATTACTATACAGAACAGTCAGAATATTTATATTTGCACATCAGAAAAAATAATACAATGCCTAAGCATCAAACTGACAATAAGGTAACAAAAACAATTCCTCTCTTTATAATGATAGGGATTGTCATTGTAATGCTTATGGTTGGGCTAGGAACGCTATTTTATATATTAAACAGTGATGAGCCGCTCATCACTATTTCGGGGTCGAATACGATTGGAGAAGAACTCATGCCTGAATTGGCAAAGGCATATCTGAAAGACGAAATAAAGGCAGAGAATGTTAAAATCAGGTCCAATTCCTCAAATGAATACCTTATAGTAGGTTGGGTGCAAGGCAAGAAAAAAAACTCATCCGAATCAAGGCGCAAGGAACGTCAATTGGTTTTACGGATTTGGCAAACGACGCTTGCGATATAAGTATGGCTTCCCGACCTTATCAAGAAAACGAACGCTCCAACCTGCTCAATGCTCGACGAGGAGATATTTCTAACGCTGCCCTCGAACACATCATTGCCATGGATGGCATCGCAGTTATCGTGCATCCTAGTTCGCCCGTTCGGAAAATATCTATCAGCCAGCTCGCTGATGTTTTCTCTTGTAATATATCAAACTGGTCAATATTGGGCGGAGCAGATTTGCCCATTGACGTGTGTATTAGAGATGAAAAATCTGGAACGCATTCTATTTTCAAAGAAGAAATCATGAGTCTTTTTGATAGGAATTTTTGCCCGTCTATCCAGATTTTCAAAACCAACGAAGCACTGTCACAGGCCGTTCGCAATAATCCGGCGGCTATTGGCTTTGTCCCTTTTTCGGGCATAAAAGACAATCAGGCGCTAACCCTTATTTCGGAAGGAGGCATTGAAAAAAGCCCAAATCTATTTGATGTAGCATTAGAAAATTACCCTTTGTCGAGGCGATTGTATCTCTATACGGCCAAGAGTGAAAAAAAATCGCAGGCTGCCGATTTTATAAAATTTTGCCTCTCCAATAAAGGGCAAACTATCGTAGATAGCATTGGATTTGTATCTTTGAATCCAGAACCTCACCTTGCTAATTATCAACAAATGGACACATCGGCACGCAAAGATTTACCTATCCCATACCAAAAAGCCACGCAAAACGCTCGTCTATTGCCCATTAGCATCCGTTTTAATAATAGCACTATTCGAATAGATAACAAAGGCATTGTCGATTTAAAACGTATTAGCACATTACTCAAACAGGAAAAAGATAGCGAAGTTATTCTAATTGGTTTTTCAGATGACCAAAACGAGCCTTTTATTCAACAGGAACTATCTTTGTCAAGAGCAGATGCGGTCAAGCGAGAGCTTATCAACGCAGGCATTGACGAAAAAAGGCTATCCACTATTGGGCTAGGTAATATTTATCCCGTTGCTACCAACAAAAACGAACTCGGACGAGCCAGAAATAGAAGAGTTGAGGTTTGGTTGAAATAGCCAAATACTTGAAATAAAGCATCCATGAAGCAAACCATTATATTTTTAGCCTTACTTACTGCAGTCGCTATATATTTTGACTATCCTACGATGTATGACTATTTGCCCATGTCCACACATCAATGGCGGCAGTCGGATGGTGCTTCTATGGCATTGAATTATTATCAAAACGGCATGAATTTTCTCCAACCTCAAATCCATAATGTGTTGAGTGGCAATGGTTACGGTGTAGGAGAATTTCCTGGATTGTATTATTTTATTGCAGTCTTATATCAATGGTTTGGCCAAGAAGAAGGTATTTTTCGATTGGTTAATTTCTTGATTTTCGCATTTGGTCTTTTAGCATTATCCAAAGTAATCTGGAAGATAACAGGCGACGAATTGCTTTCTTATGCTATTCCGATATTGGTGATGGCATCTCCTATTATTGCATTTTATGCGTTCAATTTTTTACCCAACGTTCCTGCGTTAGGACTGGCATTTATGGGCTGGTACTTTTTTTATCATTTTTATGAAAAACAAAAAACACATTGGCTCTATTGGTCTTGTTTGTGTTTTACCATTGGCGGGCTACTCAAAATCACTGCCCTACTCACGTTCATTCCCATCATGGTAGTTTGGTTTTTTGAAACGATTGGCATTTTAAAATTTAGAGGAAACAGACGGATTTTTGAAGCTCGTTGGGCGGCTATCATTCCTTTTGCTTTGTCAATCGGTCTGACGGTAGCATGGTATCTTTTCGCCATACAATACAACGACACACACGCTACCAATTATTTCCGAACTACGAGTTGGGCCATTTGGTATATGGATATGCCGAGTATAAAATACACATTTGGGCGAATGATAAAATATTGGTCATCTCATTATTACCATTTGAGTATGCACCTCCTCACCGCCTTTTTGTTGGGATGGATTTTATTCCAACCCAAAAAACAATCAAAATTCGTGTATTTGCTGACGCTCCTTTCCGTAATCGGCACACTGTTGTATATACTAATATGGTATTACGCTTTTGATTTACATGATTATTATGTCATAAATTTGGTAATAGTACCCGTGATAGCGATGGTAGCTGGCGGCATTTATTTAAAAAATAAATATAATTACATACTGCGAATGTGGTATTTTAAAATAGCTATCATTACGCTTACGGTATTCAATTTGGCACACGCCAAACAAAACCTCAATGACCGATACAAACCTCAAAGCACGCATACCATTCATTTTAGCCCTATTTTATATGATGTAGATGGCGTGCGAGCATTTCTGAAAGAAAATAATATTGAACGAACCGATAGAGTGATTAGCATTCCTGATGGTAGTCCAAATTCTACATTATATTATCTAAATTTGCAAGGCTGGACGGAGTTGTACAATTATCCTTTTGACACCCAAAAAGTAAAAACTTTCGCTGGCTATGGTGCTAAATATTTAATCGTAAACGATACGAGTTATTTATCTAAGCCCGAATTGCAAGGCGCATTCGCCAAACCCATTGCAAATTATAAACGACAATTATTTATTTTTGACATACAAAATCTTCAATGAGTGAATGAATAGCGTTGTCTTATTCATTCATTGTTTTATTCAAAATTAGAACATGAATATCAATACAATAGCCATAGGCTGCGACCATGCAGGATTTTCTTACAAAACTGCTATTATACAAATGTTGTCCGATATCGGAATTTCGATTATTGATAAAGGCACTCACGGGCTGGATTCTGTGGATTATCCCGATTTTGTGCATCCCGTGGCGGAAGCATTGGAACAAGAACACGCTCAACTCGGCATTTTGATGTGCGGAAGTGGTAATGGCGTTTGCATGACTGCCAATAAGCACCAAAGCATTCGTGCGGGGCTTTGTTGGTCAGAAGAGTTGGCAATGCTCGCTCGCTCTCACAACGATGCTAATATTTTGTGTATTCCCGTTCGTTTTGTGAGCGAAGAGACGGCATTAGGAATGGTCAAGACGTTTGTAAATACCGAGTTTGAAGGCGGCAGACACGCCCGACGAGTGAGCAAAATTGCTTGCTAGATGGCAATGAAACTTCTCCAACTGTTTCTTTGGCACACTCCAAAAATAACTTGACATTTTTAACGGCTACTTATTTACCTTAATTATTCATCAAAAAAACTAGGCTTAAATCATTAGGTTACGTTTTTTTTACTGTTACTAAGGCAAAAATTAACTCGTTAAAGTATGTAAATTTATTTCTTATGTGTGCCTTAACGAAGTTTCCGATACCTTCAAAATCTCCATTAGTAGAAAACTTAATAGAACTAAAATACATTAACTACATTTTTGTGCTTTAATATTTTAAAAAAAATAAATCATAATGAAAAAATATATCATTATTGTGCTGGCTCTTGTACTAAGTATAGCTGGCGTACAAGCTCAAAAAGCCGATTTGTCGGCTGAATATGCCAATACTATCACTGTAAAAGATTTGAAAAAACACTTAACCATCATTGCTTCTGATGAATTTCAAGGACGTGAGACGGGAGCTAAAGGATTGGATAAGGCGGCGGAATACATCGTGGACCAATTGCGCAGTTTTGGAATTGCGCCTGTCCCTAGTTTGAAATCTTACTATCAGCCCGTAGCATACAAGCAAGTAGGCTGGGGCGAGGTAACGGTAAATGCGAAAGGCCAAGAGTTTAGAAATATGCGTGATTTTTACTCCTTTGCAAGTATCAATGAAGATATGCCAAAATTAGAGGCTAAAAAAGTTATGTTTTTGGGCTATGGCATTGACGATGATAAATACAGCGACTATAAAGACGTAGATGTAAAAGGTAAAGTCTTAATCGTATATCCGGGCGAGCCTAAAGACGCTGATGGTAAAAATTTGCTTTCGGGAACAGACAAAAAGTCAA
>CALOED010000133.1:0-12663 GCA_942492005.1 uncultured Saprospiraceae bacterium | reverse complement strand
TGCTCGCTCTACGGTGGGTTCTTTAACCGAAATATACGATTATTTACGCATTTTGTATGCTCGAATAGGTAATACCATTTCGCCCGTTAGCGGACATATTGTAAAAAAACATGAAGTTTCTGATGTAGTAGAATACATTCACGGCTTTGAAGAAAAGCAAAAAATACAACTTTTCATTCCATTAAAACAAAAATACGACCGTACCGTAGAGCAAGAATTGAATTTGCTTTTGCAAAAAGGTTACACTCGTGTGACAATCAAAGGAGAATTAGAACAAATTCAAGATGTGGTTGAAAGTGGCGAATTTCCTGAAAGAGCGAATGTTCGAGTGTTGATTGACCGCTTTACCGTCAAACACGAAGATGAAGAAAATCGCAAGCGAATTGCCGACTCGGTGCAAACGGCATTTTTTGAAAGTTTGGGTGATTGTTTGGTTGATGTGATGGGTGTAGAGGAAAAAGGCTATAATAATCGGTTTGAACTCGACGGAATTATATTTGAAGAACCTACGCCACATCTTTTTAATTATAATAATCCGTATGGTGCTTGCCCAAAGTGCGAAGGCTTCGGCAGAGTGATGGGCGTGGATGAAGATAAAGTTATTCCAAATAAGAATTTATCCGTTTATGAAGGCGCAGTCGCTTGCTGGAAAGGCGATAAGTACGGTAATTATTTGCACGCCTTTTTGAAAGTAGCACACCTTTTTGATTTTCCAACCCACAAACCGTTCAAACAGCTATCCAAAAAAGAACAACGTTTGCTTTGGACTGGCAATAAATATTTTGAAGGCATTACCGCCTTTTTTACGGAATTGGAAGAAAAATTATATAAAATTCAAAATAGAGTGATGCTGGCTCGCTATCGTGGCAAAACCAAATGCGCTGTTTGCGAAGGCGGACGTTTGCGCAAAGAGGCAACTTACGTTAAAATTAGCGAAAAAAGCATCGACGAACTCGTAGATATTCCTATCAAAGATTTATACCAATTTTTCAAAAATCTCGAACTCAATGAATATGATTACAAAGTTGCGAAACGATTATTGGTAGAAATCAATAACCGATTGGAGTTTATGAATAAAGTTGGCTTAAATTATTTGACCATCAATCGGGTATCCTCTACCCTTTCGGGCGGCGAAACGCAACGCATCAACCTCACTCGAACGCTCGGCAGCAATTTGACTTCTTCGCTTTACATCCTCGACGAACCGAGTATTGGCTTACATCCTAGAGATACGAGTCGTTTGGTTGAGGTTTTAAAAAATCTTAGAGATTTAGGAAATACCGTAGTAGTAGTAGAACATGAAGAGGATGTGATTAAAAATGCCGATTATTTGGTGGATATGGGCCCGTTTGCGGGTATTCATGGTGGCGAAGTGGTATTTGCTGGCGATTATGAAAAAATTCACAACGAGGCTTCGGATAGCCTTACGGCAAAATACATGAGCGGAAGAATGGAAATTCCAGTGCCAGAAATGCGTCGAAAGGTAACGAATTTCATTAAAGTAAAGGGCGCAAGGCAACACAACCTCAAGGACTTTGACGCTCGTTTTCCACTGAATGCGCTCACCGTTGTGACGGGCGTTTCGGGTTCGGGCAAAACCACTTTGGTCAAACAAATTTTTTACCCTGCACTCAAAAAGCATTTTAACCAAACCGTAAAAACCAAACTCGGAGAATTTGACGAACTCACTGGAGATTTATCATTAATCACACAGGTGGAAATGGTGGGTCAAAACCCAATTGGCCGCTCTTCTCGCTCGAATCCTGTCACTTATGTCAAGGCTTACGATGCGATTAGAAAATTATTCACAAGCCAACAATTATCCAAAATCAACGGCTTTAAACCTAAACATTTCTCCTTCAATGTAGAAGGCGGACGCTGCGAAACCTGCAAAGGCGATGGCGAAGTAGTGGTAGAAATGCAGTTTTTAGCCGATGTGCGCTTGGAATGCGAGGAATGCGGCGGCAAGCGTTTCAAGCAAGAAGTACTAGATGTTACTTACAAAGACAAAAACATCTATGAAGTATTGGACATGAGCATCGAAGAGGCTTTGGAGTTTTTTAGTTTTGAAAAAGATGTAATTACCAAACTCAAACCGCTTTACGATGTGGGTTTGGGCTATATCAAATTGGGGCAGTCGTCCAGCACACTGTCGGGCGGCGAAGCGCAACGGGTCAAACTCGCTTCGTTTTTAGGCAAGGAACGCACCTCCGAAAAAATTGTATTCATATTCGACGAACCCACTACGGGTTTGCATTTCCACGATATTCGCAGGCTTTTGGATGCGTTAAATGCTTTGGTTGAAAAAGGGCATACCGTAGTCGTTGTTGAACATAATATGGAAGTAATCAAAAGCGCAGATTGGCTAATTGACCTTGGGCCCGAAGGCGGAGAAGAAGGCGGAAATTTGATTTTTGAAGGCACGCCTGAAGGTTTGGTAAAAGTGAAAGGGAGCTATACAGGGGTGTTTTTAGCGGAAAAGTTGAAGCAGTAATTTTAACTTAACTTAAAAAAAAACTTTTAACTTTAAAATAAGAAGATATGCCAGTATTTTAAAGCCATACAGATTTCGGGCTTGTCCAAAATCTGTATGGTTTTAAATGTCCGTATTAGAAATACAAGCAGTAAAAAAAATTTCGATGCAACCAAAGCAATAGTCGCTACTTTTAATTTTTACTTCTTTTTTAAATAAAAGAACGCTTACTTCCCCCCCTTCTCCAAATACGTTTTAAATGCCTTATATCGCTGCGGATAAAATACAAACTGAATAAAGTTAAATTCTAAATGCTGCAAGCTGAGAGATTTGTCATTATGTTTAATATCTAATGTTGGCGAATACCTCAAGTTGGTTCTCAAAAGCCAAAAATCGCCTTTTCTTGCAGGTCGAATATCCCAACCAAAGGTCAAAAGAGGGGTGAGTTTATTTTGAGAAATATCTGTTATTTCTACTTCATTGTCTTCTTCTCGAAGGCGTAATTTCTCAAAACCAATGCCGCCACCAACATAAGGCGAAAATCCATGATAATCACCTAAAAATTTATAAACCTCTGCTACAACGCTCGTTCGATTGATTTTTTGAGTAAAATTTTGAGCTGTTCGGATTTGTGTTATTGGTCGAAATGCCGAAGATATTATCACGTCAGGTTTTGTAAAATGATACCCTAACGATATGTCAGGAAAAGTAGTGGGCATCGATTTTTGGTCTAAAAAAGGATACAAATCGCTGATATACTCCGAGTCTAAAATTGGAAAAGCTGCTGAAGGCCCAACTCCAAAAAACAGTCCATCCGCATTCGATGAAGAGAAAAGGTCATTCAAATATCTATTCGCAGGATTATCCGTCCCTTTAGTTGTTTCTATCATCCAATTCATTCCTACATTAAAAAAATGCTGAGGAACAGTCGTTGATATATCGTCGGTTCGGCTAATGAAAGGTTCAATACTTGGATTCGTTACTCGGTTGTAGCCAATATAGGCATACCAACTCGGCAAGCGATAGCCCAAGCCTATATCTAACACCGATTTTACTTGTGTCAATTTGGATGTATTTCCGTTCAAATCGTCTTGCGAATAACGAAAAGGCGAAAATTTATAACCAATATATGGTCTGAGATTATTATTTTTCAATTGTAAAGGATAGACCCGAATGCCTGTAAAAACACCAAAATCCGTATTGTGAGGAATAGCATCTTCTTTCGTTTTAATATTTGATGTGGCAATCGAAATATAAATGTCTGTAAATCCCCAAAAGTGGGTTGCGCCAATATTGATAGCTGGATTGAAGTAAGCACTTCTATCAAAGTTTTGAAGATTGCCGCCAGCGTCAAAATACTGGCTTGCGCCATAATTCGGCACATAATTCAAATCCAAACCAAAATAGGCTTTGGCAAAGTCAAACCTTTTACTAGTTCCTTTTGCGGTTATTTCTCCAATAAACAAAGTCACCAACAATGCTAAAAAGAGTAATTGTTTCTTCATTTTCTGATATTTTTTAATCATTATTAAAAGTAACGATTTTTATCATTTTAAAAACTTCTAACATTCCATATCTAATCTTTTTTATTCCTAAAAACTTCAATTACAACTCCTCTTTTCTATTCCAAACACCAATTAATCCCTACCTTTGCCATCATTTTTAAAGAAAGAAAAATTGGTATGAAATACAGAAGATTGACGCTAGAGGAGTTGAAAGAGTTGGAAACGGAGTTTGTGCGGTTTTTAGCTTCCAACTCCATTGAAAGTGACGAATGGGTCGCTTTGAAAACCACCAAACCCGAAAAGGTAGAGCAGCTAATTGAAATATTTAGCGATATTGTATTTGAGAAAGTAATAGGAAATATCAAATACCTCGAACATCGAAGCCCAACCGATTTAAGGCTTTTTCAGTGTGAAGCTGATTTGATTAAGATGATTGGAATAAAAGTGATGGATGCCCATACTATCGACTTTACAAAGTCTCAAACGGCAGAAGAAATGCTTCATCATTTTCGGAACGCAGCCAATGGCAGCCTTAAAATGTATTCCGCAGAGAAGCCTTATAAAAATAGCGACCGCTCAGGAGAATTGTTCCAAATGATGGAAGATGGCTGTTTGATTTCGGATGGAAAACTTTTTGAAATGATGAAAAATCTTAAACAATAATTCTTGAAGTAAAAAAACTAAGCATCGGACTCCTCGAAGGAATCTGATGCTTTTTTAACTCCTACAATGGAATATTTCCATGTTTTTTCTTTGGCAACTTATCCACTTTATTTTTCAACATCGAAAACGCTCGTATCATTTTCTTTCGAGTATCTTTCGGATGTATCACTTCATCAATAAAACCTCGATAAGTAGCCCTATACGGGTCAGCGAACTTATAGGCATACTCTGCTTCCTTTTCGGCAAGTTTTGCCACAGGGTCGTCGGCTTCTTTGATTTCCTTACGGAAAATAATCTCACTTGCTCCCTTTGCGCCCATTACGGCAATTTCTGCGCTCGGCCATGCGTAATTCAAATCCGCTCCAATGTGTTTTGAGTTCATCACATCGTAAGCACCGCCGTAAGCCTTGCGAGTAATCAGCGTCACTCTCGGCACGGTCGCTTCGCTAAATGCGTAAAGCAATTTTGCGCCATTTGTGATAATTGCATTCCATTCTTGGTCAGTTCCTGGCAAAAATCCTGGCACATCTACCAATACCATCAACGGAATATTGAAGCAGTCGCAAAAACGAACAAACCTTGCTCCTTTCTTAGAACTCTCTACATCCAAAACGCCAGCGAGATACATCGGTTGATTGGCCACAATGCCGATGCTTCGCCCGCCTATGCGAGCAAATCCGACTACAATGTTTTCAGCATAATCTTTATGAATTTCAAAAAACGATGCCTCATCCACTATACCAGTTATTACTTCTCGCATTTCGTAAGGCTGATTGGCATTAGCAGGTATGATTTCTGTTAATTTCGGACGCTCTTCGTCGCCTATTTCGTAAGGAAGTACGGCAGGTTTATCCTCACAGTTTTGCGGCATATAACTCAACAGTTGCTTGATTTTAGCGATTGCGTCAATGTCATTTGCTGCTGTGAGATGCGTCACACCCGACTTCGTAGAGTGCGCTGATGCGCCTCCGAGTTCCTCCGAAGTTACGGTTTCGTTCGTTACGGTTTTGACTACATTCGGGCCCGTGACGAACATATATGAGGTATTTTCTACCATCAAAATAAAATCTGTAATGGCAGGCGAATAGACCGCACCGCCAGCACAAGGTCCCATGATAGCCGAAATCTGTGGCACTACGCCCGATGCCAAAGTATTGCGATAAAATATATCTGCATAGCCGCCTAGCGAGTTTACGCCTTCTTGAATCCTTGCACCGCCCGAGTCGTTGAGACCAATGACAGGTGCGCCATTTTTCATTGCCAAATCCATGATTTTACAAATCTTCTCGGCGTGTGTTTCGGAGAGCGAACCACCAAAAACCGTAAAATCTTGGGCATAAACGTATATTAACCTTCCATTGATTGTGCCGTATCCTGTAATCACACCGTCGCCATAAGGGCGTTGGTTTTCCATTCCAAAATCGGAATTTCTGTGCCGAACGAGCATCCCAACTTCTTCAAAAGAGCCTTTATCCATCAAGAAATGAATACGCTCACGAGCGGTTAGTTTTCCTTTTCCGTGTTGGCTATCTATGCGTTTTTGTCCGCCTCCTAGCCTTGCTTCTGCTTTTTTCCCTTCTAGGATATTTATTTTTTTCTCTAGCATTTTATTAGGATTGCTCAACTTATAAGATTGTTTTTACAAAAAAAACAGACTGCTTATAAGCCGCTATTTATCTATTTATAAGTAGTTTATTAATATTCAAATATTCTTATCAATCGGTGCAAATATAAAAATTGACTGACATCTTCACGGTTGATATTCTCATTTATTTTATCAGACTGTTATTTCAATTCTATTTCCTTCGGGGTCCAGTACTACACTTTCATAAAAGCCGTCGCCCGTTGTGCGAGGTTTTCCTACTATTTCAAAACCGTCGTTGCGCAATTGTTCGGTCAGTGCATCTACTTTTTGTGGGCTGCCTACTCCAATTGCAAAATGAATTAAACCCATAAATTGTTCGTAAATATCGTTTTTGTTTTCTGGAATATTCGGCATTTTCATTATTTCCAACTTTGCTCCTTCATCGAAAGTCAAAAAATAAGAATGGAAATGCTTTTTGTGGTTGGTGTATTTTTTATTTGAGGTGGCATCGAAGTATTTTTCGTAAAATGCCCTCATTTCTTCTAAATCCTTGACCCATATTGCGATATGTTCGATTTTCATTTTTTAAATTTTTAAAAAAATAATCCACTTTTTTAACATTAATAAAAAATAGTATATATTTGAAATCCCAATTACATAAGGATTAATCAAACTACCATTTATTCCATTTAACGGGACTTCTCAAAAGGGAAGTCTTTTTTATTTGTGACAACTCATTATTCCATCAGTCTTTAATATACATTTAGGTTTAAGTTTTAAAACTATACAAAACGAAAAAAACATATATTAAATACAATAGGCATGTATGAAGATTTTAAAGCTGAATCTTAGTGATTTCAAACTAAAAGTCAATCTTTGCCCTATTTTTAATTTTATTGGGTTCTTTGACAATTTACGCATTATTCCTACAAGGGTCATTACTCCTTGCAATGAATATTGTAAATCAATGAATTATAAGTTTTCTAAAACCCATAGTTCCCTTTTTTGCATAAACTGTCAAAGAGCTATTTTATTTTTCAGAGAAAAAAACGACACCGTTTTAAAGCTATTTTCTATATGCCTATCGTGCCTGTCGGCAGGCAGACAGGCACGATAGGCATATAGAAAATAGCTTTAAAGCGTGTCGTTTTCTCTGAAAATAAAATATGCGGCGGTTGCTCTATGGGTTTTAGAAAACTTATAATTCATTGATTTACAATATTCATTGCAGAGAGTAATGACCTTGTAGGAATAATGCATCAGAACAATAAAGTAGAATAGACAGTTTGAAATCACTAAGATTCAGCTTTAAAATCTTCATACATACCTATTGTATTTAATATATGTTTTTTCGTTGTATAGTTTTAAACCAAACCTAAATGTATATTAAAGACTGATGGAAATAATGAGTTGTCACAAACAAAGACTTCCCTTTTGAGAAGTCCCGTTAAATGAATAAATGATGAGGTTTGATTAATCACATGTAATTGGGATTTCAAATATATACTATTTAGGTTAAGTTTTAAAACATACCATTGAAAAAAACATATATTAAATACAATAGAAATGTATGAAGATTTTAAAGCTGAATCTTAGTGATTTCAAACTAAAAGTCAATCTTTGCCCTATTTTTAATTTTATTGGGTTCTTTGACAGAGCACGCATTATTCCTACAAGGGGTCATTACTCCTTACAATGAATATTGTAAATCAATGAATTATAAGTTTTCTAAAACCCATAGTTCCCTTTTTGCATAAACTGTCAAAGAGCTATTTTATTTTTCAGAGAAAAAAATGACACCGTTTTAAAGCTATTTTCTATATGCCTAACGTGCCTGTCGGCAGGCAGACAGGTTAAAAAAACAATATCGAAGATGCTACGAAAAGAACCTATTTTTTGTATGGTTTTAAAGTTTAAGTATGAATTATTTTTAAATTTACTTTCCAATAGGCTTTATTCTAAAAAACTGTATGGTAAAATACAACTTACTGATTTTGAGTAGTTTTGTGTGCGCTACACACAAAGCCGAATATTGTCTAATTATTTCTATCACTACTTAAAAAAACTACTTATTATGGCTAAGAAAAGAGGCGGATTCTTTGATTTAATAGAATCTACACTTAAAGATATTCAAAATACTAATAAAGACAACCCAAATGAACCAACGGCAGACTCTTCGGTATTTGACTTATTGAAGAAAAAAATCAAAGAAGTGAGCGACAATGTGCTTACTGATAATACAACTAATGATGGTAATACGAAGCCTACGAGCATTTTTGACATTATTAAAAATAAAATAGAAGACGCTCGTGAGGAAAATAAAAATGACCCTAAACAACCTACTGCGCCATCTTCTATTTTTGATATTCTGAAAAAGAAAGTAGAGAATAAGCAAGAAGAGAAAAAGGCAAGAGATGTAAAAAAGGCAGAAGAATCCATTCAAGATGTGATTGATGAATACAATATTGATGTGAGTATGATTGAAGAACACGAGTTGAAGCAAATTCAGGAGCGTTATCTTCGAGACAACAAACAATTGGATGAGCAGTATGCTAATTTTTTGAGAAAAACCAATGCGCAGCGTAGTGCGGCAAATTAATTTGGCGTGATTCATTGCTCAATAATGCGAGATAACTAAAATCTCTTTTATATTTGGAGTGCCTAAGATAGTTTGACGAGTTCAGCTATTTTAGGCATTTGTTTTTTGCAAAAAAGAAAAAATATGAGCGAACAGCGTCCGAATAAGGTAGAGTTACGTTTTTTGGCAGAACCTACCGACGTGAACTTTGGAGGAAAAGTACATGGTGGAACGGTTATGAAATGGATTGATCAAGCGGGGTATTCTTGTGCTACGGTTTGGAGCGGAAAGTATTGCGTAACGGTATATGTGGGGGGTATTCGCTTTTTTAAGCCGATTCAGATTGGGCATATTGTGGAAGTAAAGGCGCAATTGATATATACTGGACGTACCAGTATGCACATTATGGTAGATGTGTATTCGGGCGACCCTAAAGAAATGAAACGCCAAAAAACGACGAGTTGTATAATTATTTTTGTGGGCGTTGATGAAGAAGGAAGCCCTGCTGAAGTTACCCCATGGATACCAAGTACAGAAAAAGAAGAGCAACGTGAAATTTATGCAAAAGTACTAATGGAGCGTCGTAAAGCCATTATGGATGCAAAGGAGCGAATATTGGGCGAAGAATAAATGGTATCATTTTCAACTTTTCCCCAATGGCTATTAATGCAAAAAGGTTGTAATCAAAATTGATGCTTTTGATTACAACCTTTTTGCGTTGAATGATTATTCCTAATCATATTTCATCTTGTATCTATCCAAGTTTGGTTTTACTTTTCGCTTGCGTTTTCGTTCATAGTTATATATTACTTTGCCTAAATTGGCAAAAAACGGCAACCCGATAGTTTCATATTCATACACGCCATCGTTATAAGTTTGATTTTCATTTACGTGAATGACAGCAGTTAGCATAAATTCTACATTGTTTTCAAAATCAACAATATAAGCGCAGTCCGTGAGGTAGCCATACGCCCAGCCCACTTTATTGAAAATCCGAATATTGTCTGGAATTTTTTCTTTGCTATCTCCATACATGAAAAATTTGCCGTAGCTATCATAATACTTTTTGGAGTCGTAAGTTGGGCTTTTGCTCTCACGAGGCAACATGGACATGACCTTGTATAAGTAGGAATAATCTTGCTCGGTGAGGTTGAAGCCTTGTTCTTTCGGCACATACTCCGCAAACATGACTACCCTTAGCATTTCATTTAAATCGGAGAGTGCAATAAAGTTTTTGTTGCTAAAATCGAACGGCTGATTGACTTTGGTGCCGTCTTCTTTTGTAAATGCTTCGCCTTTCAGTGTATTTATCAAAGGCAAAGACGCTCCTCCTAGTCCGTAATACCCCTTTTGCTCGTATATCAATGTGTCATCTCTAAAAATCTTAATCGGGTTGGTGTATTTATTATCTTCTACCGAGTAGGCCGGTGCTTCGAGGCGATGAATGATTTTCGTGTAAGGAAAACCTCTATACTGCAAGGTATTATTTAAGTAGTTCTGACCAATAAATTCATACAAACGGTTGTAAGCGTCATTATCGCTAGTGAGGAATATTTTTTTGATATAGTGTGCTACCGTAGGAATATAGCCGGGCGCAGTAGAATCGTACCGAACGCTAGTCTGAGGCGGACGAGCGGAATCTATCTGAATCCTATCATACATCGTAGTTTTTCCGTAATTCGGATTTTCGTAAAGCATATTGAGCTTTTCGAGTGCCATAAAAGCCGTGGGCATCATTACTGTACTCGCAGGATAAAAATATTTCAAGGTATCTACATTGAACGCATAAGACGTAAACGTAGGCGTATTGAGCGTGTCTCGGTCTATTTTAGTGTAAATAATCTGAACTTCGTATTTGTCCTTATTCTTTAAAATATCGCCGAATTTGTCCTTATTGGCATATAGCAAATCTTCCAAAACGTTGGTCTCGTTTTGCTGACAACTTGCAAATAATAAAATAGCTAGGCATAAAAATATAAATCGATTCATCATGAGATAGAGTTAAACAATGCTAAGGCATACGAAAAAATAAAATTGAAAAATCGTTCTATTGACTTTCATGGAATGGAAATAGCCCAGTAGTTTTGGAATATGGTCTATTCCAAATTGCTGGTAAAATCACGCAAGGTCTAAAAAATCAAATTCCATTTCTACGCTCAACGAAAAAGGGAATGCCCAAGCATTCCCTTTCGTTATTTATCAACTGAGCAATAGACAAATTTCAATATTATTCTACTTAATAATAGATACGTTTTATACTGGCAATTTATCTGCATTTCTGCCATAAACGTAAACTACAAGTAAAATAAAAGCAATAAAACTCATTACAAAATAAAGAAATAGCGTTTTCCCTTTAGTTGTTTTTTTGTTGTCTTCTGCTGTACTGACCTGACTCATATCAATATTTTTTTTTCTGTGTGAATATCATTTTTTTAAATCTACTACAAATAAACTATAAATTAGAAAAACCACAAAGGAAAAAACTGTTTTATATAATTTTCAGTTACTATTGTAGAATATGTCTAGATAATTTACCGTATTATTTTAATATCTAGTTTGATTTTATCATAAATGAAAGTATCTTGTATAGATTAATTAAACCGCAATATAAATACTACCAAAAACAGGAAGAAGTTTAAAATAGAGATTATGGATGATAATTTGCAACAGCATTTAGATAATTTAATGACGAAAGGAAATACCTCAAATTTAAAAATAATAGAGTATGGTATAGATTTTCAGGTGGTGATGGAGTATTGGAGACTAATGCGCCAACACAAAGAAAAACTATCGGATGAAGTACGAAATGCTCAAAGTAAAGAATTGTATCAATTGCCCAAAGAGGAGCAAAAAGTCCTTCTTACTCACTTAGGACGTTCTGGAGTAGTTGCCGACTATCGCTTATTGGAAGATTTCATGGAAAATGTGGACAGCGAGGAAATGAAAAAATGGGCGATTGTAGCTTTACAACATTGCAGGATTCATATCGAAAATGATTTGCTCGACGACCCCATTGGCTTTATTGCCACAGGTTTGGGCGGCAAAGGTTCTAAAATACGATACTATTTTGTACTCATTGCTACGGAAGAACTCCGCCCTGTTATGGTTTCTGAAATAGAAGCCAGTTATCAGGAAATAGTAGGAGGTTTTGATGCTGAAATAGAAGAAGTTCGCCAACTAAACGACTACATTATAGTCAAAATACTCTGCCCGCTCAATGTGCGTCTTGCAAAAATCATAGAAATAGGAAAAGAAAATTATCCTTTTTTGAGCGACGATTATATTGCTACCAATATGATAACGCCTGACGAAGAAATGATTAAGGACTGGATAGCAAATAAGAAAAAATCAAGTATGGACATTGCCGAAGCTCTTAAAAATCTTGAATTTGATGACGACGATGATTTTTTAGATTTTGATGACGATGATAATTTTGATGACGATGATGATGATGGTGATAACGATTTTAGATTATAAACACGCTATGTGATTGTTGTTGAATACAAATTACGATACCATTAATGTACAAAAAAGGACTAGAAATACAAGATACCTCAGCTCAAAAGGCATTTTGGAGCAATAGATACCACCTTCAAACCACAGGTTGGGATATAGGCTACCCTTCTACGCCTATCAAGGAATATTTTGACACCATTACGGATAAAAAACTTAAAATATTGATACCCGGCGCAGGAAACGCTCACGAAGCAGAATATTTATTCCAACAAGGGTTTGAGAATGTTTTTGTGTTAGATATTGCTCCACAGCCTTTGGATAATTTCCAACGTAGAAACCCCTCATTTCCTGCTCAACACCTGATAAACGATAATTTTTTTGAGCATCATGGCAAATACGACCT
>CALOED010000132.1:0-6481 GCA_942492005.1 uncultured Saprospiraceae bacterium | reverse complement strand
GCTCCTAATGATTTTTTAGTATCTGTTCACTTATATGACATTTTTAGGGTTTAGGAAAAAATCCAACCAACCTATCCATGAGAGAACCTTCGGCAAAAATATAATAAATCCGATAATCACAGCACCGATAGCACAAACTAGCACCGCTCCTAGCTGCCAAATCCTTAGCCTTGCCAGCCAGCGGATGGTACTCAGGCGAAGCCAAATCCGTTAGGCGTTCGATAGCGGAATTGATGGTTTCTGCCGAAATGACCATGGCAATGCAAATAACAATCATGCACCATTCTATGCTGGTAATGCTAAAAAACATTCCTGCTAGGGTAACAAATAGTGCAAAAAAAATATGAAACTTACCGTGAACTTCGGTCTGAAAAAGAATTTTGATGCCTCGAATGGCGTGTCCAAATTTTTCCAAACGTTTTTTTATTGCGTTTTTCATTAGAGCGTAATTACTATTAGAATGCCATAAGACCGACTAAAGCATCTGTTTTATAATTCGTTATTCAATTGATACCTGCCCATGACTCCCAGATGATTGGTGTTTTTATCGCCCAATGATTTGAAATCGACACACTCCAAAAGGTCAGAATAGAAAATGTGGTCGTGTGGAAAATAATTCGGTGAAATGTCTCTTCGGCTGTCATTCAGTTTAGCTCGCTGCCTAAATCGAATAATTTCAGAAGACCATGGCATCACCTGATAATCTCCAAATACCAAAATGGGTTTCTGTTTTGTGCGCACTGTATCGGCTACTTGCTGCAAATGCAGGTTGATGTTTTCAAATGCGCTCAAGCTCACAGGCGGTGTCGTATGCGAACTCAGAAAATAGATGTGCTGCTTGAGGCTATCGTGCTTAATGCAGCCAATAAGGTTAGGTATATCGCCAAAGTTGAAAGTGTCAATTTCCACAAAAGGATAGCGAGAATATATCGCCAACCCATGAAAATCTAAGCGCAGAATTGTAGTATCATACGGATAATTCTCCTTGATGCTAGGATTTGATTGAAGTAATCGGTGCCAGTCAGGCGTAACTTCTTGCAAAGAAATAATGTCAGCACCCGTATTGAATATAGTGCTAATAGTAGAGTCGAAACTTTCATTACTGAGCGAAAGATTGAAAGTAGCCACACTGATAGTAGCACCTGCTTGTGGCGGTGCAAAAAAAGGTGGTCGAGTCCGCAAAAACAAGCAGAGTATTCCACAACAAATGAAACTGATAAACATGGATTTCTCTTCGCTTAGGAACAAAAACAACATTCCTAATACCAAATAAGTAATCATTATCTGAACGACAAACCTTGATACTATTCTAAAAAAGAACATATCTGGCGGCAATATAGATACAATTGTCCCAACGATAATGATAGACCATACGATTATCTGATATACATTAGCACCTTTAAAATAATTGAGCATACGGCTTTTCTTGTTGCTTTGGATAAATTTTTATGTAGTTTTCCTCGCTTCGCAAAGATAATGATTTGAGCCAAAAATGCGGACTATTCCCAAAAAGAATGCGATTTGTGCCTGACCAATGCCAATTTAACTTTTTTAAATAATGCTTTTTTTTCTACCCTTTTTCCTTTATATTTATTTCAAAATAGTACCATCCTTTTTATCTTTTTTTTAAAATAGTCGAGCTTCTTACCTCAAAATATAGGTAGAAGAGGCATCTGCTGGCTATTATTAAAAATATTTTTATTTTTTTTCAAATTTTTTATCCAAAACATACCGTCCAATAAGTCTCTCTATAAAAAGAAGGTTTCCACACCAAATATATTATGGTATGGAATAACCTAAACGATGAAGAAAAATAGATTTTGCTTTTCCTTTTTCTATACAAAATTAACTGCAAGACAGACTGAAATTATAGCAACAGTACAATGAGTTGTTATAAAATTCAGGATTTAGTGCTATTCAATTACCTAATAAAAACGTCTAACTATGAAAGGAAATGATACATATACTCCTTACGAAATAACATTTCGTAAGGAGTTAGAAAAGAAAACGAAGCATTATGCTGAAGTGCGCTGCCATAGTCTATTGACATCCAAGACATTGAACTATTTTACGATACTTGTAGAAAAAATAATGGAGACTCAATACGAATTAAAAAGTGCAGAACTGATAGACGCAGTATTGAATGAACACGGCAAAAAAATTAATTTCCGTTTAGATATGCTGTTGCTTAAAAATGAAGAAAATCACCCAAAACTTACATTGAAGTATTACCTCTATATTGATAAAGTCTATAAAGATACGTGTAAAGGGTATAATGAAATCTGCCCTTCTTATATCCAAAAAAAAATAGAAGAGAAACTAAAGTCCGCTCAAAAAAACTTTAGAGGAGACAATCCAGAAAAAAAAGGGTATAACTCGTTTAAAAGCTATTTCAGAATGATGGTAGCCAATTTAACCAAAGACGACATAAAAAAAACGGTGCATTATAAAACAGCCTATGGCGATGAGGAAATAACGGAAAGAAATATGGGAAGCCTATCTTTTAGCCCTCCAGAGGATGGCTTTAAATTGTTGGAAAAGTATAGCCCAATCTTCAAAAAAGAGTTTGAAGAACTAGAATGGATAAATATAAAAAAGAATAAAATACTCTTTCAGCTATACATATTTATATGGACAGGCACGGCATTACCTGAGTTTCTCTTGGCAGAAAAAATGTTCGACGCTGACGGGCTGGCTAAAGTAACGGAAGATTTGAGTGTTTTCGATGAAATAGAAGACTGTAAGCAGAAATACCAAAAACTTTACAAATACGAAAAATGGCTCTTGCCCAATGCAAAAAAACATAGGTCTTTGGATACCATTCGTAGGTTTTTTTCAGATAACCGAAAACAACTACTCGAACGAGTTCTGCCAGCAAGGAGAAACAAAACAGCATCAGAAAACTATAAACAAACCTTAAATGAAGTATTGGCAGTACTGGTAAGGATTTATAGTAAAAATTTAAAAAAATAGCATTCGCCCTACTTATCAAGATAACGTCAGAAGGAGATTTATATAATCTTATTTACATAAAAAAATCAAGCTCAAAAAGCCGAACCAAACCAATGAATTTATTTAACGCATAAAAAAATTATTATTAAAATGGAAAAAAGAAGAAATAGCTTAATAAGCTGGGAAGACCTCAAGTCGAAAGGGGTGAGTACACTGGGGGAAGTAGATGATTTTTTTGAAAAAGAATTAATCACATCAGCTACCTTCAGTGAAGATTATTCGGGCGAACTATCAGAATCCCAGCAAGAAAATATTAGAAAAGAGCTTGCTTCACTACCAATAAACCCACGGATGGATAAAGCTAGGCAAGGACAAAGCCTAAAAGCTACCAAAGGCAATAAGCTGATTATATTCCCTCCAGATGACTTTGTTTGTATTCACGAAATCATGATTAGACTCAAAAAAAACATAAAGGGTTCAGCTACTTTTGACCTAGTAAATAGCGAAGATGATAGTGTAGCCACATTTCAAGTGCTTTGTCAGCAGCAAATGATTTTTCCGCTCAATCATCCGACAGGACGCTATTATTGGAGTATTTTTATAGAATCGGAAGACGACGAACAATATTTCAAAATTGGTAGGATTCTAATCCAAAATGCAGAAGATTTTAATGCTCCCACTCCATTGCACGAAAACTAATAAAGACTATTATACAACGACTCTATTAATTATAAGTAGTCGGACAAAATTATTTTGTGAATGACTACCCCCTCCAATGGGTTTTAACCCATTGTTTTTCAATCAATTAGTTCACAATGGGTTGGAACCCATTGGATATATAAATCTGTCCAGGTACTTAAGTAATTAGACAAAATTATTTTGTGAATGACTACCCCCTCCAATGGGTTTTTACCCATTATTTTTCAATTAATTAGCTCACAATGGGATTGAAACCCATTGGATATATAATGCTGTCCGACTACTTATATAGAAATTATAAACCAAAAACATGAAGCCAAAAACTTATTTCTCCCTAAAACATAAACGCAACATGAAACCGTTTTTTTGACACGAAGCCGAGCGAATATTCTTCGCTCGGTTCACTTTATATCTATCCTTCCAAATAAGTACTTACATAAATACAGCTTCCTCCACTTCCTCTTCCACGTGTACATCGTCACTAATCAATGGTCGAAACCTATCTACCGAGAAGGAAGGCTCAAAAGTACCTAAGCCCGAAGGATGCTCCAACGGAGGATTTGCAATCTCCTCCAAATGTACAGCCTGGCCCATTCTAGTAGAAAATATATCTCTAATCGTATAAATCTTATCTTCAACAGGACGATTGGGAATGAGTAAAATTTGCTCTGGCATAAAATTATCATCTATGCAAACAACTTCTTGACCGACTTTCATAATTTCTTCTTTTTTAATAAAAGAACAGAAGAAGACATAAATTCAAGCTCTCCTTTCTATTCTCTAAAATGCTGTGATTTTTCCTTTTTTGCAAAATTACAAAACAATAGCATATTGAGTATCAATTTATAAATCAATCTTCCTTGACTTTTCCTTTCTAAAAATCCAAAGAATTTCAATATTTTTGCCACCTTGATTTAAAAAGTAAGAAAAAATAAAAATACTAGAATTGAAATACTTTAGTCCTAGTTCTTTAATAGAGGTTCGGAAGTTATATCTTGAACGAAACGGAGACCGTTCAATACATTAGGTATGTTGAATTATTTTAAAGAAAAGATTGTATCTAACTTAATTCTGATGTGGAAAAAATGGTTTACGTCCACACATATCGAAAAAATAAAAAAAACAGAACATCCTCTAACTTCTAAAAATACAAGCATCATGCACCAATACATTCAAGATTTATCCAAATACGAAGGGCAGGAAGTGACGCTCAAAGGTTGGGTCGCCAACAAAAGAGACAGCAAAACCAACATATTTGTCGTATTTCGTGACGGAACGGGATTCGCTCAATGCGTTGTCAGCCTTGACACCGTAGGCGAAGAGCAGTTTGAGACAGCAAAGCGGATGACGCAAGAAACGTCCGTCATTTTTACGGGAACAGTCAATAAAGACGACCGCCAAATTGGAGGATACGAATTACTCGTCAAAACGGTAGAAGTCGTTCACTTGTCCGAAGGCTATCCTATTACACCCAAAGAACACGGGATTACATTTTTGGAAAACAACCGTCATTTGTGGTTGCGCTCTACTCGTCAGTGGGCGATTATGCGCATTCGCAACCAAATCATCATGGGCATCCATGAGTTTTTTCAAAATGATGGATTTGTCCAAATGGATGCGCCATTATTTACAGGAAGTGCTTGCGAAGGCACTACCAACCTTTTTGAAACCGATTTCTTTGGAGACCCTGCCTATTTGTCGCAATCAGGGCAACTCTACGGCGAAGCGATGGCAATGGCAATGGGTAAAATATACACTTTCGGCCCTACTTTCCGTGCCGAAAAATCCAAAACCCCTCGTCACTTAGCAGAGTTTTGGATGATAGAACCCGAAATGGCGTATTACACCAACGAAATGAACATGGACTTGATAGAGCGTTTCGTTCGCCACGTCGTGACTCGTATATTGGACAACTGCCAGCATGAGTTAGAAATGTTGGAAAGAGATACCGCAAGTTTAGAAAGTGTTCGCCAACCATTCCCACGGGTTTCTTATTCTGATTCCATCAAGATACTAAGAGGCGAAATGGAGGTGAATGGAAAGAACGCTATCACTTTGCAAGAAGAAGATTTGCAAGCGGCAAAAGACACGATAGCTGCGGCAGAAGCCAAAATAGAAGAGAACGAAAAAGTAATAAAAGGTGGTGTGAAAAAAGGCAAACGCAACTATCTCCAAAACCAAATAGACAAACTCAAAGCAGAAATAAAAGTAGCAGAAGAGCAAATCAGAAACATTCCGCAGTGGATAGAATCGGCTAAAAACTTCCCTGATGGCGAAGATTTTGGGGGGTCTGATGAGACAGTTCTGACCAGAGTATTTGATGCGCCCGTACTCGTTTACAACTGGCCTACCAAAATCAAAGCCTTTTATATGAAAGAGGTAGATGGACAACCAGAATTTGTAAAAGGCGTAGATTTGCTTGCGCCAGAAGGCTATGGCGAAATAGTAGGCGGCTCGGAGCGTGAGACGGATATTGATATTCTATTGAAAAAAATAGAAGAACACGAGCTAGATGAAAAAGATTTTACGTGGTATTTGGATTTGCGTCGCTATGGAGCAGTGCCGCATTCTGGCTTTGGTTTAGGCTTAGAGCGTATTGTCCGTTGGGTTTGCAAATTGGTCCACATTCGAGAAGCAATACCATTCCCACGTCGATTTGGGCGTTTATTTCCATAGTTTTTTTGGAAAAAAAGTTGTTTTCAAAAAAGGATTTCATCTGTAAAAAAAGGTGGAACTTTTTTTTCAATCCTCTGTGCAACCTTTTCACCGTAACGCTTACATATATAGGTAGGGAAAGAACTTAACTCTTTTCATTTATAGGAAACTATTT
>CALOED010000131.1:0-13426 GCA_942492005.1 uncultured Saprospiraceae bacterium | reverse complement strand
AAAAACTTTCATCAATGAGCGGAACTATAATTTCAATGAACTCAATGATTAATTCTATCAGTCGTTTTCATTGAAAAAAATGCGGTTTTGATTGAAGTAAAAGCAGTTTTCATTGAGTGGATTAGGAATTACTTAAAGAATGGTGCTATTTTTATAAAAATTAAATAAGACGAATTAACGGCGGACGGTGAACGGTTTTAAATCGTGCCGTTATCTGTCAGCCGCCCACCATTTTCAATATGAATTTTATAAAAGATGAAAATAGGCGAATTGCGCTGCATATCTTGTTTTGGATAGTAATTGTCTCTGTGATTAGTCTATTGATTGATAGCATGAGTGACGAACTCCAGATCAAGCAGTACAGCGAATTGCCATCATGTTATTTGGACAAAGTTTGATTATCTTTTTGAATATCAAATACTTTGTGCGTTTGGTTTTGCTCAAACGACCCTTGTATTATTATGTTATTCTATCCTTTTTTACGATAACCTTGATTGCTTTTAGTTTGACCGCCTTTGAATTGAATGTCTTACCTGAAATAAAATTTCCAGATTTGGCGACTCAGCGAGTAGGGAAAATTAAAGGTCGAATTTTTGCATCTAAGTTTTTCCCTTTCATTTTGGGTTTATTGATAAGTACACTCGGCGAAACTTTGCATTTTGCAAATCAACGAAAACAAGAGTCCGCCCAACTTAAAAGCGAGAAACTAGAAACGGAAATGAAGTTTCTAAAATCTCAAGTCAATCCGCATTTTCTATTTAATGCTTTGAATAATGTTTATACTTTGGCGATTATCAAAGCGGATGAAACGCCTGATGTGATTTTGCGACTATCTGATATGCTTCGATATATGTTGTATGATTGCAAAGCGGATGTTGTGCCGCTACAAAAGGAACTGGATTATATCAAAAACTACATTGCTTTATATCAATTGAAAGAAGATAAACCTTTTAATATCGAAGTAGAAATGCAAAAAGTCAATGGTAATCTGATGATTCCGCCGATGTTGTTTATTCCTTTTATTGAAAATAGTTTTAAACATTCTAAGATTGAAGACTTTGAGCAAAGTTGGATAAAAATGTCTTTGACAACGAACGGCAAGTTGAATTTTAATATTAAAAATAGTATTCCACAAGCTGCATTTACAAAAGATAAAGTTGGTGGTATTGGCTTGGAAAATGTCAAACGACGCTTAGAATTATTATATCCTAATCAGCATGAATTGGAGATTTTGAATGATGGTAAAGTGTTTGAGGTGAAATTGGTGGTAGAATTGAAATAGGTTGAATGTCATAAAAAATCACCATATTGAAAGTATTTTACTCCAAAAGTAATCAGCTATCCGTATTTTCAAGCCAAAAGATTACCATTCAGCGTCGCTGAATATTGCCTTAACATAACCACGAATTATACTAATTCGCACTAATCATTTTTGTGCAAATTAGTATAATTCGTGGTTATAAATAATTATCATGAAATTACAATTCATTCCGCTTTTACTTGGCTTTACTTTTATTTTTAGCTGTGAAACTGCTCAAAACACAACTCCTAAAGATGCTAAAACACCTTTTTTTATAGCTATAATTACTTGATAACGGATGACAAGTCTATTGTCCCTGAGCATTATAAACAATTGAGTAATAATGTTTATTGTGGATTATCTGATGGTGGATTGTTTTGTGGAAGTATAATTTTTAGTAAATAACTTTTTCTATTGAATCATTTGATTATAATGATTAGTGAAAATTAGTTTAATTATTCGCAAGCTCATGAGAGAAGTTCGTGGTTAAAATAACGGGTAATTATAATTCAAAGATGAAACAAAAAATAAAATGCCTAGTAGTCGATGATGAGCGATTGGCTCGAATGTTATTGGAAAACTTCATTGGAAAATTACCAAGATTAGAATTGGTAGAACAATGCAAAAATCCAATAGAAACCGTTGCTTGTTTGCAGCGAGAAGAGATAGACTTGATGTTTTTAGATATACAAATGCCCGATTTGACAGGTATTGAACTATTAAAAACGCTCAAACATCAGCCCGTTACCATATTCACAACGGCTTATTCTGAATATGCTTTGGAAGGTTATCAATTGAATATAATCGACTATTTACTGGAAACCATTTCATTCAATCGCTTCGTTCAAGCCGTGAATAAAGCCATTGAACACATCGAATTGAAAGAAGCAGCCAAAACGACTGCGACTGTTCCACAGCCTTTTTCAGCAGATACAACAGTAACTACTTCCGATAAAGACTTTATGCTTATCAAGGCAGACCACAAAGTCCATAAAGTCAAATACGCTGATATTTTATACATTCAATCCATGCGTGAATATGCCGCATTTTATACCACGAATGGGCGTATTATTGCTTTAAATTCTTTAAAAAAACTCGAAACTGAATTGCCAAAACAATTTATTCGTATTCATAAATCATATATTGTAGCTTCTGAAAAAGTCACAACACTGGAAGGCAATCAAGTTTATATTGGAGATGAAAAGTTGCCGATTGGGAATTTTTATCGGGATGCGGTGATGAGGCGGATATTTTCGACTGATTAACCGAAAAACTAAAACATCTGCCTTTTTAAAATTCTTTTCTTTTTCGTGAACTTTCAGTGGACAACTCTAGCATTTTGCCAATTTTTCAATATATTTATAAAGGTATCACTTCAACTATTGACTAACCAAAAGAGCTAAAATGAACGAGATTAAAATTATTGATGCTACTCTAAGAGAAGGCAAACAATCAATTCAACGAAACTTGTCTGAATTCGCTATTCTTAGCATGGCAGAAAAAATCATTAAATTAGGTGTAAACCAACTCGAAGTAGGTCATGCTGCCATCTCCCACAAAGAAATTAATATGTTAAGGCAACTCAAAAAGCAGTTCCCTGACACTTCATTATTAACTCATTCGAGAGCTACCACAAACGATGTAGCCAAAGCAATAGAAGCACAAGTGGATTGGATAGGTATTTTTATTTCTGCTAATGAATATGCCCAATTTAGAGTCAATAATTTTTCTATTCAGAAAGTCCTCCAACAAATAAAACAAAGCGTTCAATTAGCTAAATCAAACGGCTTAAAAGTAAGATTTACAATTGAAGATAGCTCCAGAACAGATATAAACCTCCTTTTAAAGGTCTTTGAAACCGCTATTCAACTCGGCGCAGATAGAATTTGCCTAGCAGACACGCTCGGTATTCTTGAACCTAAAGAAGTCCGCCAAACGGTTCAAACACTAGTTCAAACATATAAAAATACGCCGCTAGAAGTTCATTTTCATAATGATAGAGGGCTCGCTATGGCAAATACCTTAGCAGCAATAGAAGCTGGTGCTAGTTGGATTTCTTCATCCGTGAATGGTATAGGTGAACGTGCTGGCATTACAGACACGGTTTTACTAATGGCTAACCTTCATTATAAAAAAAATACGCCCACTTTCTGAAAACATTACAATAAAAGAAGTCAGTGATTTTGTATCTGTTTCAACAAGATATAGCGTAGATGTACATAGGCCAGACGTTGTACAAAAGGTATTTTGGCATGTGGCAGATTTACATGTAAAAGCCATGAAAAAAAACCTTGCTTCCTATAATTGGGTTGAACCAGAACTTTTTGGACAAACGACAAAATGCCTTCCAAAGTTGCCAGAATACCAGATGTCTGACCTTATTTTGAAATCTCAAGCACATCAAAATTCTCAATACTTCGTGTTTGGTAATAGTCAATTATCAGAAATAAAAACTACGGGCATCATCACTTCAGTTGTTTCAAACCAAACATCAACATTTGAAACACAACCTATTCAAAACGTTGATACTTATATTGTATTTGTTGGCAAAAAAGAGAAGCTGGATGGATTAACGATTGAAGTTAAATTAAATGATGAATTTTTTGTTATTAATACTCCTGCTAACATTTTTATTCCATCGGGTGTCCAATTTGCATATCTTCCTCTTTCAGGAGAAGGCCTATGTTTTACTTATATTTCAAAAGGCAATATCACCCCGAATCCAACATTTAGCTCAAACTCAAATGAAATAACAGAAAAGAGGGCATTGTCCTAATTAATATCCAAGAATAATGAAAATTTTAAAAAATTTGATAGAAGGTGTTCCCTATTTAGACCTTATATCTCACAGCGATATTGCAATAAATCACATTCGTTTTGATATAAAAATGATTCACAAAGGTGATTTGTTTTTTGCTATTAATGCTTATGGAATTGACGGGCATCAATTCATAGAAGAAGCCATACAAAAAGGTGCCGTAGGAATTGTTTGCAAATATTTGCCTAATGAAATTAATGGTAAAATCACTTATTTGCAAGTAGAAAACACCTCCGATGCCTTGTCTTTAATGGCTGCGAATTACTATGACAATCCAACTCGTCAATTAAAAATGATTGGCGTAACAGGGACTAACGGAAAAACCTCAACAGTCACTTTATTACATCAACTTTATCGCAAATTAGGTCACAAAGTAGGTTTATTATCTACCATTGCTAACAAAATAAATGATATTGAATTACCAACACAAAAGACAACACCTCACGCCACAGAAATGCAACGTCTTTGTCAAAAGATGGTCAATGCAGGCTGTGAATATTGTTTTATGGAACTTAGTTCCCATGGTATTTACCAACGAAGGGTAACAGGTATTCAATTCGCAGGAGCTGTTTTTACTAATATTACACACGATCATATTGATTATCATGGCTCTTTTGAAGAATATTTCAACGTAAAAAAAGGATGGTTAGATTCAATTCCTTCTACTTCTTTTGTCATTGGAAATATTGACGATCCGAATACTTTAAAAATGACTGCTGACGTAAAAGCTACTTTCAAAACATTGAGTCTTAAAGACGAAAAGGCAGATTTTTACAGTCAAATTTTAAAAAATAAATTAGCAGGCTTAGTCATAGAATTAGAACAACAACCTATTCAATTACAACTCCGAGCAGCTTATAATGCTTACAATGCGCTGTCTGTTTATGCTACTGCTATTTCTTTAGGTGCAAATAAAAAAGAAGTTATTCGCTTATTGTCAGATTTAAAACCTGTAAAAGGTCGGTTCGATTTTATTCAATCTAAAAATGATATTTTGGCGGTGATTGACTACGCACACACCCCCGATGCTTATATTAATTTGTATGCCACTTTAAAAAAACTCAAAACCCAAAAATTGATTTCTGTAGTTGGTTGTGGAGGTGAAAAAGATAGGGCGAAACGCCCAAAAATGACGAAAATCGCTTATGACAATAGTGATGTACTTATTTTAACTTCTGAGAACCCCCGCTTTGAAGCACCTTCTCAAATTCTTAATGATATGCTTAGTGGATTAAGTGAAAAGGCAAATGATTTCATCATCATTTGGGATAGAAAAGAAGCGATACAAAAGGCAGTTTCGATTGCCCAAAGTGAAGATATTATTATTATTACTGGAAAAGGTCATGAAAGATACCAGGAAATTAAAGGGATTAAATATGATTTTGATGAGAAGGCTATATTTACCGAATGTTTTAGTGAAAAATAAAAAGATTGACTGTGATGATTTCAAGACTTGGATAAGAAGCTCTTTGAAAGTGCCTCCTATCTTGGTAAAAATTGTCTGCAAACCATAAAAACGACCTTATTGACCAAATCAGAAAAATTCTGGAATCGCATCGCCAGCAAAGAAATCAAATCGCTCGGCGCAACTTCTCAAAAAACCATTGAGGCAACCATTCCATATTTAAAACCAACCGATAAAGTCTTAGATTTTGGCTGCGGAGAAGGAACAATAACTTATCGAATAGCAGAATACGTTGGAGCTATTCATGGAATAGATTTTTCATCGGCGATGATTGAAGCAGCACAAACCAATGCCCACACGCTCAATATTCAAAATGTGCATTTTTCAAATACCAATCTTTTTGATGACGATTTAAAACCCGAGACATTTGATGTTGTCGTTGCTTTTAATGTCTTACACCATATTAAAGACGCTAAGTCTATAATTCAAAGAATTCAAAAATTACTAAAACCCAATGGTGTTTTTATTTCTACTACCGCTTGCCTTGGGCAAAAAAAATCTTTTCAAAATATATTATTACAACTGATAATTGGCTTACAAATAATTCCGAAAATACAGCTTTATAAGACCGCCGATTTAGAAAATATGATAACTTCATCTGGTTTTGAAATACTGAAATGCTCCTCACTCACGCCACTTCCCGAATATTTCATAGTGGTGCAAAAATCATAATGTCCAATTTTCACTCGCTCGCTCAAATCCAACATTACATATTTAATTTTCTACTTTAATCCTTTTTCTATTCGTATTAGTCTGATATTTAACCCATCTTGTCGCTGAATTTAAAAACAACTCAAAACCTTGTTGGCTGCTCAGCTAACCAAATATCAACGTCATGAGAAATAAATACGATTTCATTCCTTCATTTTTAAACAAAAAGCAACTATTCATTTTCATTTTTTTATTCTTACAAATCGCCTTACAGGCTGCTAATTATAAAGTTGAAATAGATTTCCATCATCCACAACTCAAATTTACAGGAACAAAAAGCACCATTTCCATTATTTTTATTGATGCAGAAGGCAACAACGTACACTCCGACCAATCGGTAACAGTGATGTCTTTACGAAAAAGAATGAAGACATTTAGTTATTCAACCAATACGAATATACAAGCCGTCGTACTCAAAACCAACGGGACGGATGCGTTTTTTATTGATAGGATTCTAATTACTAAAAATGGGCAAATCATTCAAGAACATGGAGACGAAGGCGGGCGAGGCTGGTGTTTGTCCAAAGACGATAAAGACTCCAATGGCGACTGGATGGATTACTTAGAGGGCGGTTGTGAATCTGCTAGAGTTTTTCTGATGAATGCCGCTACCACTTCCCAAAAATCGCTCAAAGATACGCCTACCGGTGCCAATCAGCCATCTCGATTGCCCAATAGCGACGAGAAAGGATGGGTTTATCACGATAACGAAGAACGCCTTGAAATCAATGCGGAAGGCTTAGGCCGTTGCTATGATATTCGATACATCGACCCCATTAATTGGTCGAGCGAGTCGCTTATCAATAGCCAACGTGCATCGGTAATTGATTTGGTCAGAGACGACGGTCGCCGCCCCGCTCGCCACAATGGTAAGGATTATGTTGTGCCAAAAGGCGTGGTGTTTACTAGCGAAATCATTGGGGACTCGGAGGCAGAATCTAAATTTGCTTCCACTTCCTATGAGTATGAAAACGACGTTATGAGTTCGTACTCCGCCGATATTGGCGTTAAAAAATTGAAAGGCTCCGCTAAGGCAAGTGTGGCTTTTAGAGATGTAACAAATGATAAAGGCAAAAATTCATCGCTGTATGCTTTTTCTAAAATGTATAAGCAATTTTACAAACTCGACTTGTATTTCGATGACCCTGCGCACCAACATTATATCAATCAACGTTTTTGGAATGGTGTAAAAGAACTCGGTCAAGGCTTATCGGCAGAAGATTTTATTAAAAAATTCGGTACGCATTACGCTTCTACTACCTATTATGGTGGTAATTTTTTCCAACGACGCACCGTTACCCAAAGCGAATATTCATATTATGAATCCAACGAAACCGCATTTAAAGGCGATATAGAAGGGACGATTAAAAAAGTGGATTTTAAAGTCGGCATGACCAAAAATTCACGGAATAGCCGTGGCGAAACGGAAAGCGTAGCCATGAGTTCTGCAAAGATTTTTACAGTTGGAGGCGATTTAAATCAATATCGTCCAGACCTTTGGGCAAAATCAGTTTTGAAAAATTTAGCGGTCGTGAAAGTAAATTTGACGAGAATTTCGGATTTGCTTACGGCAGAGAATTTTCCCGAAATGCCGAATATCAAAGAGAAGCAAGCTTTGTTGGCAGCCGCTATTTTTGCCGCAGAACAAGAAGCCATTTTTAATCAAAGTGATGAAAGCCAAAGCGATTTCTTTACCAAAAAACCTGCAACGTACAAACTAACCGTTACTTACATGAAGTGTAGAGGACATGGCAAAGGCGAGCCGGGCGGCAATAGCGAATATTACGGCAATTTGAAAATGGCGTTTTATAATCGCAATAATACCGCATTGAAAACACTGACTTTCTTCAATCGAGATTATAAAAACTACATTGATTTGGCAATGAATCAGACCTATGACATCAATCAGTCTATCACATTGCAAGTAAGCGCAGCCGACATTGCGCAAGGTTATGTTACAATATATGGCAGCATGGGCGAAGCTGATTTGGTGCAAACTCAAATGTCTACAATTAGCAAACACGACTCAAAACCCCGAATTTATTTTAGAAGTGCCTTAGATAACGAAGTCAAGAAAAAAGTAGTATTTACTAGCAAATACGGCGATAACGTTGAGGTAAATTATGTATTGAAGAAAGTCAGATAATCAAACCATATCCGTCAAAAATAGCTTTAAAGGCATAGTATCATTTTTTTAAATGGAGATATTATGCCTTTCTATTTTTTCTCTTCCTTGCGAATAATCGCTTTTTTACTCACTATTTTAAGCACTTTAGCTCAAAAAAAACTTACCTCAAATCTATTTTTATTTCAATTTATTTTTCCACTAAAAAGTATTCACTATTTGGTGAAAGATTTTTGACCATTCGCCAATAAGCAGAGCTGACTTTGGCTCTTTTAATTTACAAAAAATAAGGGCTTATTAAATTCTCTCTCTACGTTTCTCGCATTACTTTAAAGTGCTAACTAATAAGTCTTTATGAAAATATTAACAACATTTTTAATGTTAAAGTCGTTACGATATATATAGTTTTATCCATTAATTGTATTATACAAAAAGGCAAATAAAGTTAAAAAAACCTAAGTATATCAGGCGTTTTCGTCGTTTTTAGGACGTAAAAAGCGATGTAGATTGTAAGTTTTCGGTATATTTTTTACAAATATTCCTCGTCACATTTACAATATATTTTATTATTTCAACTGCGTTTAATCGCCCAACCACATCATTTATTCATTTAAAAGCGGTCTTCGTCATTTAGCGTTTGTCAATCCGCCTTGTTTTGTCTTACATTTGTATCAACGAAAAAATTAGTTAAACGTGCAATAAAACAGACATTGATATTGTTTATGAATTGTTTGCACAACCATTTTTAAAAAAAAAAAAAATTTACAAAATAAGAATTTGGTTAATCTATTGACTTTTAACTATTTTTGCCGTCAAAATTTTTGAATATTAAATAATTCATTATCATTTCATTGTTAAACATAGAAAAAAACTAAAAACCGTATGAATTTTAAGCAGCTCGTTTCAGCATTGGTATTAATTGTCACAGTAATTGGATTTTCTAACTTTACTGTATTGAACGACAAAACTAGAGAAGATGCCCTCAAAGCCTACAATGAAGGTTCTAAATTGGCGAACGACAACCCCGCAGAAGCTATTAAATTATTGGAAGAAGCCGTAACTATCGCTGAGCAGTTGGATAGTAATGGTGTTGATATTGTAGAAAAAGCATCTCAGAAGTTACCAGGTTTGTATTATAATGTGGCTACCGATATAGCGAAAGCGAAAAATTATTCGGAAGCTATTGTCGCTTATAATAAAGCAAAGGAAGTAGCAGAGAAGTACGAAAGTAAAAAGACCGTTAAGGCTTGTAATAAAATGTTGCCTAAAATGCACTTTGCAAATGGTCAAACTCAATTGAAGGCAAAAAGTTATGACGAAGCAATTGCTTCTTTTGACTCTGCTTTAGAATTGAAGCCTAACTACACTCAAGCAACGTACTATAAAGCATTGGCTACACCTAAATACAAAGGTGATGTGAATGGTGCTATTGTTTTTTTTGACCAAGTGATAGCTAAAGCAGAAGAAGCTAAAGATAGCAGAACTGGTAACAAAGCTAAAAAAGCAGCTTACAACACTTTGGTAGACGAAGGTAAAAAATTGAATAAAAAGAAAGACTTTAGTGGCGCAGCAGCAGCTTTGAATAAGGCATTGGCTTATGCTCCAGAAGGTAAAGGCGCAACTGACGCTGAAAAAGCGGCTAATTTGAACGACAAAATGGCTGGCCTTTATTTTGAATTAGGAAAAGCATACTGGGGACAAAATAAAGCAAGCGACGCTTGTGGCGCATTCAAAAAAGCATCTTATGGAAAGTATAAAGTAAATGCTGAATACCAAATCAATAATGTTGTGAAGTGTAACTAATATTTTGTAGCGTTTTAAGAAAAAGGCTTCTATCTCCGGATAGAAGCCTTTTTGTGTCTAGCCTAATGATTACAATCATTTCCTATACTGACCTTTATCAAAGCAAAAATCAAGAAATACAAGCAATTTTATGGTATTGATAATAAAATCAAAACAGCCATGAAAAAGATACTATTTCCTACTGATTTTTCAACAACCAGCGAAAATGCTTTTCGTTATGCACTTCACATTGCTCATCGGTTTGACGCTTGTATCGAAACAATGCACGCTTACACCGTTCCTGTTGCCGTAGCTACGCCCGAGGTTTTATTCACTGATATGGCGGCTAATGTAATACAAATAGAACAGGAAGATTATAATTTCAATATTCGTAGAATGCACGACATCGCATTGGAAGAAGGCTTGATGAATGTGCAAGTAAGCCACAACCTCGAATCGGGGTATCCCGTAGAAGAAATTTTAAAAATGCGTAAACGTGGCAATTTTGATATGATAATTATGGGAACTGAAGGCGCAGAAGGGCTTGGGCGTTGGCTTCAAGGCAGTCATGCGGCTAGTGTAGTTGGAAAATCGGAATGCCCCGTATTGGTCATTCCTTCCGAAGCAAAATATCAACCTATTGAAAAAATTGCCTATGCTACCGATTTTGAATATTTAGATAATGAAGTGATTGACGATTTATTGCAATGGGTCATAAAATTCAATGCTGAACTGCATTTTGTTCACGTCAATTACCGTCGTGAAAAAATCACACTCGACCAATACAGCAATATGGAGGATATCCGAAAAATGGCTAAAGACTATCCTAATATCAAATTCAAAATCTTACACGACGATTCTATCGTTGATGAGCTAGAGGGCTATGTAGATGATAATAACGTCGATATGCTCATAATGGTAACGCATCGCCTGCCATTTTTTCAAAGATTATTCAAACCTAGCTTGACTAAAATGATGACTTTTGAAACCGAAGTGCCGCTTTTGGTTTATCATCAAGTAAATAAATAAATAAATGGGCTACCGCTGTTATTGCATTTAGGTTGCAAAACAGCAGTAGCCATTTTCTTATTGAGGTCACTCTAAAAAATCCGCATCATCTGCGTCTGCCTGCGGCTGACAGGTTTCAATTGGCTAATACCATTCCATCGTCAAATTCTTCATAATTTTTTCGGATTCGTTGGTTAAGCTTCGGGTATTGCTATCTATTGTCCAAAAAACTACTCGGAGGGTTTTCTCTTTCAAATGCCCTATGTATTCAATGTATTGCGCCTGTGTTTTGAGCGTTGGATGCATCATTTGATAAAATACTTGCGTAAACTCCCCTGCCTTTGTTCAGAGTGTATTTCTTTCAAAATTCGAGGCATTGTACTGACTCACGAGTTTTTCCTCTTTGTTCCTCAGATATTTATCTATATTCAATGGATTATCATACAATAAGGAAGCTGTTGCAAAATAGGGTTGAATAGTAGTGTGACCTGCAAAGAGCATTTTCTGCCCTTTTACTTTTCCTTCTTTTCTTAACAATATCAAAAAATCAGGGTGCGCATTGGGAAATAAATCCGCATCAAAATCATGAAACCAATAATCTCCTGGATATTCTAGTTTCGTTTTAGCTTCTGGAATCTCAACTACTTGCACGCCATTTGCTTTAGTGACGCTAGGTTGCAATTGAAGCGTAGAAGTACAAGCATTGAAGGTTAAAGCAATACATATTAATAGTATGATTTTTTTCATTTGAGTTGGTTTATGGGTTCTTGGTATTTATAAAAAGATAAAACTATTCAAATTTTAGAAAACTTTAGAAATTCTCAAATAAAACATTTACTACAAATGCTGATACACTTTATCACTTTTTTATTAATTTTACACCAATCAATCAGCAAATCAATGAAAAATCAGTATGTCGGAAAACCGTGATAATCAAATCAAGGGATTTATTGAACGCATCACTTTTCAGAGCGATGAAACGGGCTATACCGTGGCACGCTTAAAAGAAAAAGGAAGGCGAGATTTGACCGTCATTGTGGGTTCTATGCCTTCTATTCAGGAAGGTGAGGTGATTATTTGCACTGGTTTTTGGAAAAATGATAAAAGCTATGGTTGGCAATTTCAAGTCACCGATTACGAAGTAGAACTCCCTTCGACGGTAGCTGGCATTCAAAAATATTTGGCTTCGGGCATGATTAAAGGCATCGGAAGCGTGTTTGCAGAACGTATTGTTCAATATTTTGGAAGAGATACATTAAAGATAATTGACGAAACGCCCGACTCGCTCGTAGAAGTAAGCGGCATAGGCGGTAAGCGAGTAGCTACTATCAAAACCTACTGGAAAGAGCAACGAGCCATTCGAGATGTGATGATGTATTTGCAGTCGCAAGGCATCAGCCCGATGTATGCGCAGAAAATTTATAAACAATATGGCGACCAAAGCATTGCCAAAATTCAAGCTAATCCTTACCATCTTTCTAAAGATATTTATGGAATAGGTTTCAAAACGGCAGACAAAATCGCCCAAAAACTTGGTATTACTAAAGAAGCTGATGAGCGAGTAGATGCTGGCGTAGAGTTCGTTTTGTTTGAATTATCCAATCAAGGGCATACTTGCTATCCGATAGACGATTTTGTGAAAGCAGCCGAAGAGTTGCTCGATGTACAACGAGAGCGCATACAAGAGCGGTTATCCGAAATTGAATTGAATTATAGAATACTCACCGAACAATTGCCCGATGGCAAGGAATATATTTGGCTCATGGGGATTTACAACGCTGAAAAAGGCATTGCAAACACCATCAAAAAACTATTGAGCGCACCGTTAGCCTTTAGCGTTTCGGACATTAAAAAAAGTATTTCGGATGGCGAAAACGCCTTAAATATAGAACTCGCAGCCAAACAAAAAATAGCCGTAGAGCAAAGCCTGCTCCAAAAAATACACATTATCACAGGCGGGCCAGGCACTGGAAAATCTACGATTACCAAAGTCATTCTCAATATTGCTCAACAATACACCCAACGCATTTTACTCGCTGCGCCTACAGAGCAGAGCCGCCAAAAAGTTGGAGGTCAAGTCACTGGACAGAACGCTCAAACCATTCATGCTTTATTAGAATTTGATTTTAGTATCAATGGATTTAAACGCAATGCCAGCAATCCGCTAGACGCTCAAATGATAATCGTGGACGAAGCCAGTATGATTGACACCATGTT
>CALOED010000130.1:0-15667 GCA_942492005.1 uncultured Saprospiraceae bacterium | reverse complement strand
TATTCCAGAATCTGACATTATTATAGAATCCGAATCGCTCAATACCAGAGAGAATGCGACTTTATCAAAAAAATTGATAGACGAGCAGTTTCCGAATGCTTCGTGTTTGCTCATCACCTCTGCATGGCACATCCGACGGGCGAAAGGTTGTTTTTAAAAAACAGGGATGACACCAGATACTTTTAGCACCGACCCTTTCAATGCTCGCCTCGATAGAGCAATTTATTATTATTTATTGCCCAATCCGTCGGCATTGCATGGTTGGCAACTTTTGACCAAAGAATGGCTAGGATATGTGATGTATAAAATGGTAGGATATATTTAATGTCGGAACTCATTACACAAAAAAACCTTCTACTAAGAGAAGGTTTTAACTGTTTTGAAGTTAATCAATGGTACTATTAATAGGGTATTTTTGACTATGTTTTAAAATTTTAATTTTACTTCTCTTCTGGTTTATTGTTAAATTTTACAAAAGCCATACTCAAAAAACCTACTCCCATACCAACAAACATACCTGCCATGAAATTATTAAACAAATAACCCAGTCCCATACCTATAAACATAGAACCGACAAACACTAATCCGACAGGAAGTTTCCCTCTAAGTGGTTTTTCTCTTTCATCCATAATATTCTAAAGTTTTAGTGAAAAAATCAATACGCTGGCAAGTTCTTTAAAAACACCAAATAATGTTTGCTTTTATCGGCATAAGCATTATTTTATTCGATTAGCAAAACATAAAATGTCATTTTGCAAGAATAAAAGTCCTAAATCAGCTTTTACGTTTCAAATAATGATACATTTCAACTTGCGAACGAACGGGCATTTTATTATTATCTTTATAATATTCGTTGGAATGTTTTTCGTCCAAAATCCTTGCTTTTACATTATCGTGTAGCTGGATATGCAGAAAATCTTTAATTTCTTTTTTGAGTGATTTATCATAAATAGGAAAAGACGTTTCGATTCTGCGGTTAAGATTGCGGCGCATAAAATCGGCAGATGATAAGTAAATATTGTCTTTACCGCCGTTATAAAAATAAAAAATACGGGCGTGTTCTAAGAATCTATCCAAGATGCTAATGGCATGAATATTTTTACTCCAGCCTTTTTTATTCGTCACTAAGCAACAGATTCCTCGAACTATCAAATCCACCTTTACGCCTGCATTGCTGGCTTCATAGAGTTTCTGAACCATCAGAGGGTCTTCTAAGCTATTCATTTTGAGTACAATTCTAGCTTTTTTGCCTGCTTTAGCGTGTTCTATTTCTCTATCAATGAAGTCATTTAGCTTTGCACGAAGGTTTATTTGTACTACTAAAAGGTGTTCGAGGGGTATTTCGGGTTTTTTAACTGTTTCTAAAAAAGTAAAAACCCTTTCGATTTCTTCCGTTAGTCGAGGGTCGGCAGTCAGCAAGCCCAAATCGCTATAAAGTTCAGCCGTTTTTTCGTGGAAATTTCCTGTGCTGAGATAACAATATTTTTTTGATTGACCTTCCTCCTCTTCTCGCACTACCAATGCTAATTTGGAATGCACTTTCAAGCCAGGAAAGCTATACAAAATCTTCACACCTGCGTTTTCGAGCCTTCTCGCCCATCTAAAATTTGCATCTTCATCAATCCTTGCCTTCACTTCTACGAATGCCGTTACCTTAATGCCTTTTTGAGCAGCAGCAATTAAGGCATCCATAATACGAGACTTTTTAGCTACTCGATATTGAATAATCTTTATTTCCTTCACGGAAGGGTCTTGCGCCGCTTCTTCAAAAAACCGAACGGTATATTCGTAAGTATGATAAGGGTAATGTAGCAAATAATCATTTTTTTCCATCTTGGGGAAGAGAGGCGTATTTTCAAGTGCTTTGATTTTCAAGGCAGGCATCGGGCTATCGTAGAGGTGCTTATTGTCGAAAGTCGGAAATTTGAAAAAATCAAAATTATTGTGGTAACGCCCTTCTGCTTCCAAATCTGCATCCTTCAAATGAAAAACATCTTTCAAGTATGAAAGCATTTCTTTTGGCATTTCTCTATCATAAACGAAACGAGTCGCATTACCTTGATTGCGTTTATTGAGTTGTTCTTTTATTTTTTCTATCAAATCGCCGGCAAACTCGTCGTCAATATACATTTCGGCATCACGGGTCAATTTTATAGAAAAAGAATCATTTATATCGTAGCCTGGGAATAATAAAGCAATGCTATGTCGAACCACATCATCTAATAAAATCAAATCGTGCGTTCCCTTTTTGCTCGGCAATTCTATAAATCGAGAAAGATAATCCGAAGGTATTTTGACAATGGCATATTTGGTTTTATTGTTTTCTTTTTTATTCAAAGAAACCGCCAAATACAAAGCCGCATTTGTCAAAAAAGGACGAATACTTTGTTTTACCAACAAAACAGGCTGCACAAATGGCAACATATTTTTTTTGAAAAATTGTTCTATAAAGGCGAATTGTTCTTCGTTTAGCTCCGTCCAATTTTTAATATAAATCTTGTACTTAGCCAGGTCGGGAATGATTTTATCATTAAAAATTTTACTAAACTCAATTTGCTGCGTTTCTATTATTTTTTTGAGTTCGGGAAAAACATCTACCTCTTCGAGTTGGAAAGATTTTCGAGCTTTTTTGCCTAACCTTAGCAAGCTGCGATGATATGCCATTCGGACTTTGAAAAATTCTTCCAAATTAGAAGAATAAATGGCTAGGAACTTTAGTCGTTCAAAGAGTGGAACATTAGAGTCTTTGGCTTCTTGCAGAACTCTATAATTGAATGACAGCCAACTAATATCTCTATCTATGTAAGGTATTTTTTCTTGCATTTTTTGTCCTGCTTTGGTTTCAATTTTATTTTGGTAAATATAAATTATTCTCTCAAAAAATGAAACAAGTGTTTATTTTTTGTTACTAAAATTTAATCTTGAAAAAGTATCGAAAGGTGATTGCTAGAAATGAAAAAGCCCTCTAACCGAAATTAGAAGGCTTTTGGAATGTTGAGCGGGAGACGGGACTCGAACCCGCGACCCCGACCTTGGCAAGGTCGTGCTCTACCAGCTGAGCTACTCCCGCAAAGTGACTGCAAATATAAATGTCTTTGCAATATTTTCAAATTTTTTTAAAAGAAATACTATAATTTCTTTTTTTAAGAAAGCATAAGATGGAGCGGGAGACGGGACTCGAACCCGCGACCCCGACCTTGGCAAGGTCGTGCTCTACCAGCTGAGCTACTCCCGCTTTCTTAATGCGAGCGCAAATATAGAATACTCTTTAGTATTTGCAAAGGGTTCAGCAGATTTTTTCTATTTTTTTTTCTGCTCAACTCTTTTGTTTTTTACCTTAATGGTTGATTAACACGCCATTAGTAATAGTAAGTTCATTTTTAATCATTCTTAAATATTTTACATCTTTCGCTAATGCGGTGTGTTTTATATCAATTACTTTAAGATTTGGTAATTGTTTTAGTTTTTCAACTGGCAAATCATTTAAGCTATAATTGCCCGAAAGGTTTAAATTTTCGAGTTTTGTCATATAGCCTATCGAGTGAGACAAGGTCGTAATTTGGTTAAAAGACAAGTCCAGGTGTTTTAATTCTGAAAAAACGATGCCGCCTTCTATCGTTGAGATATAATTATTTGACAAGGATAAATAAGATAAATTTTTCAAGAAAAACAATTCTAGTGGAAATTCTTTTAACCTATTATTATCTAAATCAATACTCGTAATGCACTGTTCATCGGAAATAGAATTTGGGACTTTTTCCAGTCGATGGCTGCTCAAATTCAAATGTCCATTTTTTATCACGTATTTCTTTTGGTCATGAAATTGCTCTTCTTTTCCGTTCAATTCCAAACCATTGAGCCTTACAATAAACTCCGAAGGGCAATTTGATACATTTGAGCCATTAAATTCCACTTCTAGCTCTTCTTCTATCTCAAACTCAGCTACTTCCTCTGGCGGTGATTCTACGGCTTCATCCCATTCCGAAGGTTCGATTTCTATTAAGGAGGCATTATAATCCCATCCATTATACCTATTCTCCAGTGTTTTGATTTCAAAAACACGAGTAGCTGACAGAAAAATAATTTCGAGTAGAACTATTCCTGAAATAATGAATTTTGTTTTCATTGCGATTAATTTTGAATGAGTAGCGTTTTAAAATCAACTCATGGTTATTTTCTTTTTTTCTTATTGGTATAAACATCTACGTCAGGCAACATCTTAGTCAAACCCCTTGCTTTAGCATAAGCAGAAAACGGCGTACTCATCACAAAAAGGCGTTTCAATTTTTTACATTTTTTAATTTCTTCCGAAATAGTCGTCAGGTTTGGATTAAAACTTAAATACAAATATTCCAGATTTTCAAATTTTGCAATGCTCGCAGGTATTTCTTTGATGTTATTGCCCGAAAGTTTCAAACTCTTAATATGGCTGACATCGCCATCAGGGAATTTCGTAAAACTATTATTCTCAAAATCCAAAATAGTTACCATTTTATTGGCTAATAATTCTTTTGGAATTTCCTTCAAGTTATTATTTTCTAAGTACATTTTCTCCACACAAGTGGCAGAAGTGAGTTCTTTTGGCAATTTTTTAAATCCACGCCCTCCCAAACGAATTTCCCGATTGACTACTTCATATTTTACCTTTGTGGGACTTGACATAATGTCTTGGTGAGAACTATTTACTACCGTATTGATGGAATAGTCTTCGCAAGTATCATTTTCATAAGCCGCAGGGTCGTCGTTGTCATCGTCTGATGGAACATCGCTTTGGAAATATTGGCAACTGCCCAATGAGAAAACAAGCAAGCAAGAGATAAGTGTAACTGTAAAAAGATTTTTCATGGTTAATTTTAGTTTTTTAAAAATAGACAATATGCTGTTTTGCACTATACCATTTTTTTTAGCATAAAGTCTAATTATTGAGTTAGTTGGTAAAAATAGGAAAAAGCATTTATTCATTAGATGGTTTCTGTTCCAATTCTTTTTGATTTATAGGTCAATACTTGCAAGGCTTCGGCTTCGTCCACCAATCGAAATTTGATTTCGCCATTAGGTAATACTTGACTCAATCGTCCCAAATCTGCCGTTATCACGTTTCCTATTCTCGGATAGCCGCCTGTGGTTTGTCCGTCGTTCATCAATACGATTAACTGCCCACTAGGTAATAACTGCAAAGTGCCTAATGCCGTTCCTGAAGAAACCATTTTTTCTTTTTTAATAGATGCTAACGGTAACGCACTTAGGCGAATGCCCATCCTATTGCTATCATTAGAAATCTTAAAAATCTGCTCTGTGAGTTGCTGTTGGCTGTCTTTTTTTAAATAATCCCATTCTACGCTTTTCATTATTCTAATGGTGGTTAGAGCTTGAAATATGGGTAAAGAAGCCGCATTTGCTTTTCTTTTTTTAACTTTTAAATTATCATTTTCAAAAAATATTACATCGCCTTTTTTCAAAATTCGACCATCAAAGCCTCCAAATTTCCCATAAGTATAAGTAGAATAGCTATTGAAATGTCGTTGTAACTTTGCTAAGCCTTGTACGGCTAAATATACTTTTGAGCCATTTTGAGTAAATCCCATTTTTAAAATATCTCCTTTTTTTATAAAAAAAGATTCATTGCAAGGAGCGAGATTACCGTTGATTTTTGGCAAAAAATCACCGCCTGTAATCGCTATTAGCGCATCATTCTGAAATTGATAGATACCGCCTTTCAGTGCCATTTCCAGCGTTGGATAATCAATCGGGTTGCCTACCAATTCATTCGCTAACCGATGCGCATCTTTATCCATTGCACCGCTCACAGGAATGCCCAAGTGCCGAAAACCTACCCGACCTAAATCTTGAAAGCTATCGTGTAAGCCTGCTTTTATGACCTGTATTTGTATGTTTTGCATCTTGTTTTTTTTTCGTCAGCAGTACCATCGAACGAATTTGACGCTACTACTTAACAAATTTCACTTTATCCATTGCTTGAATTTTGGTTGGTGGATTTTTATGAATATCAAACAAAACCATATCCGTTTGCCCAATAATTTGCCAACCGCCTGGACTTTCCAACCCATAAATTCCTGCTTGCTTCCCTCCTATTCCGACCGAGCCTTTTGGTACTTTTTTTCGAGGAACTGACTTCCTTCCACAAATCAAACGCTCATCTAAGCCCTCCAAATACATAAATCCGGGAATAAATCCGAGCATTGCGACCGTATAAACGCCATTCAAAAAAATATCAATAACTTCTGCTTGGCTCAGTTTTGTTTCTTTTTCTACCGCTTGCCAGTCTAAGCCTTTTTCAAAATGAATAGGAATATTAAAGGTTTGGTGAGTTTCTAGTGGATGAGAATTTAATGGAACTTGAGAAAGTAATTCCAGTATTTTTTGGAGAGAAATTTTCAAAGGAGTAAAATAAATAGTTATATTTTCATAAGCTACAACTACATCTATTATTCCATCAATATTCGATATTCGTATAGCTTCGCCTACTGGATGGATATTTGATAATGTAAGTTGATGTGTAGGAAAGAGAACAATCGCACTATCGCCCAAAGTGTGGTAAGTGAAAGGAATATCTTGGATGAAAATCATATTTTATGGCATTAATAACTTATGTACGGTACGAGCTATTTCGATGGCGTTTTGGGTATCGCTATGAATACAAACCGTTTGAACGTTTAGCGGCTTAATATTCCCCTGATAGGTTTTTACTTCTTGTTGTTTGAATAATTGAATTTGCGTAAAAATATCTTCTAATTGATGCAAAACAGCCCCTTTTAGCGTTCTCGACCTCAATTTCAAATCATCTTCATAGCATCTATCCGCAAAGCCTTCTGCCCAAAATTTCAATCCAAATTGCTTTGCTGCCTTTTCCATTTCAGAATTTGGCAACCCATAAACAATCAAATCTTCGTCTAAACTTGCCACCGCTTCGCATATTGCCTTAGAATAATCTTGGCGTTTCATCGCAGCATTATACAATGCGCCATGTGCTTTTACGTGATGTAATGCACCGCCTAAAGCTGCAACCATTCCTTGCAGTGCTGCCACTTGATACCGTATAATGGCTTTTAATTCGTCCAAGGGCAACTCCATCGTTCTGCGTCCAAAGCCTGACAAATCGGGGAAAGATGGATGCGCTCCAACTTTTACTTGATGCGCCAAAGCCATTTTAATCGTGGACTCTATCGTCAGCGGGTCACCCGAGTGAAAACCACAAGCCACATTGCAAGAAGTCAAAAAAGGCATAATACCTTTCTCTACTTTTAAATTTCGCTTGCCGTACCATTCGCCTAAATCGCTGTTGATGTCGAACATTTGTTGTGATTGTTGTGATTGTTGGATTGTTGGATTGTTGGATTGTTGTGATTGTTGTGATTGTTGTGATTGTTTGATTGTTGTGATTGTTGGATTGATTGTTGGATTGATTGTTGGATTGTTGGATTGTTGGATTGTTGGATTGTTGGATTGTTAAAAGTAGGTAGCTTCGATATGATTCGTGGTTTTCGTGTCGAAGCTACATTACTTTCATTCTGCCTGCTGGCAGGTCTTAACCGTCATTTCTAGCCCAATACTTTTGTTGCCTTAATATAAGGTTGTTTGTATAATCGCTCGCCTGTTGCTTTATAAATGGCATTGGCGAGTGCTGCGCCCGCAGGAGGGAACGTTGGTTCGCCTAAGCCCGTTGGAGATTTTGTATTTTTAACAAAATGCACATCTACTTCTGGGGCTTCTCCCATGCGTATCAAGCGGAACTTATCGAAATTTTGAGCGGAAGCCTTCCCATCTTCAAAACCAAAATCGCCATACAAAGCGTGTCCGATACCATCAACAACGCCACCTTGCACTAGGTTTGTAGCAGCGTCAGGGTTTACAACGATGCCACAATCTACGGCACAAGTCACTTTCGTAACGACTGGTTTTCCATTTTTCATCTGAACGTGTGCCACTTGCGCTACGTGCGTATTATGCGAATAATAGGCACTGAAACCCTTAAAAATGCCATCTTCTTTGATGCCCCATTTTGCTTTCTCAGCCGCTAGTTTGATGGTTGCTATCATTCGCTCGGGGTCGTAACTGCCTTTTTTACTTTCAATTTTGGCATTCACTTCGTCCAATGATTTTTGGGCTGCGGCTTTAGCCTCGTCGTTTCCAGCATTTTCGAGTGCTGCTTCGGCTGCTGCCAAATCTGCTTTGAAATCGCTATCTGCTTTGGCGTAAGTTTGCTTTGCTTTTTCCAACAAATCTAAACGCAACTGCACCGCATCAATTTTCATTTTTTCTGCCAATTCATCAAAGAATGATTGTTCGGCACTTCCCAAAAAGTTGGTATAAGGCGCACGCCATGCTCCTATCGTAATATTACTTTTGACCTGATGATTGTCCACTTGATAATTATCAATGGCAGCCGCAGGGAAGTTATTCGGAATAACACCATACATATTGGCATTCATACAGGTTTCTATCAAGTGATAGCCCGTGATGTTTCCATCTTTAATAGCCGCACGAATTTTGTACTTAGACGCAGGGCGGTACGTACCAGCCGTCATATCGTCCTCTCTGGTAAATACTACTTTTACGGGTTTGTTTGTTTTTTGAGAAATTTTAGCCGCCTCAAGGGCAAAATCTCCATACAAACGACGACCAAAGCCGCCTCCCATTCTCGTCATATCTATCAAGACTTTTTCTTTTTCGATGGCTTCACGCTCCTCTCTTTCCATCTTTTCGTTAGTATAACCCAACAAATCAGCTACACGAGAACGAGTCCATTGCGGTGTTTGGATTGGGCCAGCCAAATTGGCTTTTCCATCCACGACGTGCGCAAAGAAATTCATAGGTTCCATACAGTTGTGCGGCAAAAATGGTGCTTCATACACTTTTTCAAGTACTTCGTCCGCTTCTGCAAATGCTTTCGTTATTTCACCATCCTGACGACGAGATTTCTCAACGGATTTATTCATCAAACCCATCATTTGTTCGTCGTGCAAAACCGTATTCTCTGCCGCCGAAGCCTGTTTCCATTCCGCTTTCAATGCTCGTTTGCCTTTTATAGCTGCCCAAGTAGAATTGGCAACTATGGCTATTTTTTCAAGCTCGCCGCCCTCTTTTGTAGTTACTTTAAATTTAAAAACATCCAAAACGCCTTTTACCTGTCGAGTTTGAGAATCGTCAAAAGACACCAGTTCTTGACCAAAAGCAGGTGGACGCATCACGGTAGCAATCACCATTCCTTCCTTTTTATAATCCAATCCGAACAAAGGTTTGCCCGTAATGATGTCGTTAATATCAACATTCTTCTTGCTCTGACCAATGATTTTAAAATCCTTTGGCTCTTTGAGCGTCACTTCCTCTGGCACTTCCAGTTTGGATGCCGCAGAAGCCACATCGCCAAAACCTAACTTCTCCCCTTTTGCATTGGTAATAATGCCTTTTTCAACTTTACACTCCTTGGGTTCTACTTGCCATTGAGCGGCTGCGGCTGCTACAAGCATCTCTCTAGCCGTTGCGCCAGCCATTCGGAGACTTTCCCAACCTTGACGAATAGATTGACTACCGCCCGCTACCTGTCGGGTGTACCATTCGGTATTTAATGGAGCTTGCTCTACAATTACATCTTTCCAATCCACCTCTAGCTCTTCTGCGACTAGCATCGGCATAGATGTTTTTACATTTTGTCCAATTTCAGGGTTAGGAGACATAATAGTTACCAATCCATTATCTCCAATTTTAAGGTAAGCGTTGATGTCAAACCACTCTTTGGGAGGGTTTTTGATTTGGTCTGCGGTCGGGCTGCACGATGCCAGCCAACTGAAACCGATAACCATACCGCCACTTGCTGCAGCTGATACTTTTAGAAAAGAACGTCTATTATATTTAGTTTTAAATGTTGTCATTTTAAAATGATTGTTTGATTGTTATACTGTTCTTAGATTCGGTACAATACAATTTGCGGTATATTCACACTGCCAACTAATAAGCTACTTAGCAGCTAATTTAATTGCCTCTTTTATCCTAAGATAAGTACCACAGCGGCAAATATTGCCGTGCATAGCTTGTTCTATTTCGTCATCTGACGGGCTTTTATTTTCTTTTAAAAAAGCGGCAGCATTCATAATTTGACCTGCTTGACAGTAGCCGAATTGAGGCACATCTACTTTTTTCCATGCTTTTTGCAACGGATGCGTTCCATCTTTGGATAGGCCTTCAATAGTTGTTATTTTTTTATCTACTCCTGCGCTGACGGGCGTAATGCAAGAACGGGTAGCTTTGCCGTCGATATGAATAGTGCAAGCTCCACACTGTGCCACACCACAGCCAAATTTAGTACCTACGAGGTCGAGTGTATCTCTCAAAACCCACAAGATAGGCGTATCATCATCTACATCTACTTGATGCGATTGTCCATTGACGGTAAGATTAAAAACTGCCATAATTTAATTGAATTTGGTATAATGTAATCGGATAAGAAATCAATAAAAATTCTCTTTCACAAGAGTTTATTATCTAAGAAAGCTATGTTTCATCATTTCTTTCGTTCTAATAAAAATAGGTTTTTTCTATAAAAAAGATGAAAAAGATTGGATTAAATGTAATAATAACGTGTTAAATGTCAGCTATAAACAATAGAGTGTATCACAGAATGGTGGTATTTTTTCCAATGGTGACTTGCCCCATTATCAGTGTATAGCAGCAAGGCAAGCCACCGTTGGAAAATTGCTAAAAGAAATCATGACAGCCGATTTTGGTGAAACACTCTAAACAATAAGGGTTCGTGTTTGCTAACTTTTTATAAGTTTTGCAAACACGAACCCTTATTGCCTGTAAAATGTGGCTCTGTATGATTTGGGTTGGTTGGGATAATGGAATATTGGCAGGTAATAGTGCTGATAAATAGCGATAGCCCATTTTTTCAATATTCCAACATTCCATTACTCCTTTTTAGCCAACCCGAACCATCTTGAACCTGAAATGTTTTTTTTTAGAACTTAAAAGACTCCAAAATCAAATCCGCCGTGGCGATATAAGCGTTATATTTTTCTTGTACCGAAGTGAATGTCAAGATATAAGCCTTATCGTTTTCTACATATAAATGCTGTTTCCAAGTCAGATTATAATAATTCTGTGTGCCTTTATAAACGATTTCTTGATAAGTTTTACCGTCTTTTGATTTTGTGGCACTTGAAATTAGTTCTCCATTTGAGAGTACGGTCTCCACTTGCGCCAGCGTAATTTGCACAAATTCTTCCAGCGTTGTTCCTTCAGCGTCATAATCTTTAAAGTCTTGAATCATCAAATTGATATTTTCTTTAAAATTATCATCATTCGACTCTAATGGCGAATAAAGGAAAAAAGACACACCAGCCATTGAGTTTTCATCTAATGACCAATTTGTGGGGTATTTGATGGAAGTACTTGAACTCGAAAAAGATTTCCAACCAGCAGTAGCATCTTTTTTATCCTCCGTTCCGCCGTCAGTGGTTTTCGTTTTTTTATTCGTGGTCTTTTTTTTATCACCACCTGTTCCGTCTGTGCCGCCTTGCCCATAAGTTACACATCCTAATGCTAGGATAAATAATAAGGTGAAAAAGTTTTTCATTGTATTTTGCTTTTTATTTTATGAAATCAACATTGAAACGCTTGTTCCAACCTTCAAATTATGATTTAATGGAAGAAGATGTGTCATAATAATTTCGGTTCTTTGACAATTTTTGCATTTTCGTCCAATGTGGTTTTAACCCATTGTCTTAATTAATTGGTAAACAATGGGTTAAAACCACATTGGATTGAAATTTCAATCTTTTAGCAAAAATTGTCAATGAACCATAATTTCTAAAGACTACAATTTTTTAAGTTACGTCTGCATCACACCCACATTAAACTTTTCAATCGGTGCATTATTCGCCGCTTCAATTCCCATAGAGATAACTTTTCGAGTTTCCAATGGGTCAATTATTGCATCTACCCAAAGGCGAGATGCTGCATAATAAGGTGAAGTTTGCTCGTCGTATTTCGCTTTTATTTTACTCAAAATAGCGTTTTGTTCCTCTTCGCTTACTTCCTTCCCTTTTGATTTCATAGAAGCTACTTGTATTTGCAACAAGACTTTAGCTGCTTGCGTGCCGCCCATTACGGCTATTTTTGCCGTTGGCCAAGCCACTATCAATCGGGGGTCATACGCCTTGCCGCACATTGCATAATTGCCTGCGCCATAAGAATTGCCCATCACTACGCTGAACTTTGGCACGGTAGAGTTAGAAACCGCATTCACCATCTTTGCACCGTCTTTGATGATGCCGCCATGTTCGGAGCGAGTACCCACCATAAAGCCCGTTACATCGTGTAAGAAGACCAAAGGAATGCGTTTTTGGTTACAATTCATAATGAAGCGAGCCGCTTTATCGGCAGAATCGGAGTAAATCACGCCACCGAATTGCATTTCGCCTTTTGCCGATTTTACCACTTCTCTATTGTTCGCTACTATCCCAACTGCCCAACCGTCAATTCGAGCATAACCGCAAATGATGGTTTGCCCGTAACCTTCTTTGTATAAAGTAATTTCGGAATTATCCACCAGCCGCTCAATAATTTCAATACTCTTATAAGGTTTCGTGGCTCAATGTGGAAAAATTTCAAAAATCTCTTTAGGGTCTTGTTTAGGTAATTCAGGTTTTGCCCTGTTGAATCCTGTTTTCTCAAAATTGCCCATTTTATCCATCAAATCACGAATGGTATCCAAACAAGTTTTATCATCGGGCATTTTATAATCCGTTACGCCAGATATTTCAGACTGCGTAGTTGCACCGCCGAGTGTTTCTTTATCTACTTTTTCGCCAATGGCCGCTTTTACTAAATATGGCCCAGCTAAGAAAATAGACCCCGTTTTATCTACAATCAAGGCTTCGTCTGACATAATCGGCAAATATGCTCCACCAGCCACACAACTTCCCATAATTGCAGCTATTTGAGGGATGCCCATGCTTGACATTTTGGCGTTATTTCTAAAAATACGCCCAAAATGTTCTTTATCGGGGAATATTTCATCCTGCATCGGCAGAAAAACACCCGCACTATCCACCAAATAAATCGTTGGCAAACGGTTTTCCATTGCTATTTCTTGCGCTCTGAGGTTCTTCTTGCCCGTTATCGGAAACCATGCGCCCGCCTTCACGGTAGCGTCATTTGCAATTATCATACACTGCCTTCCTTTTACGTAACCGATGCCAGTCACTACACCTCCGGCAGGACAGCCGCCGTATTCTTCATACATTCCAAAGCCAGCAAATGCGCCTATTTCCAAAAACTTACTGTCTTTATCTATCAGGTAATCAATGCGTTCTCGTGCCGTCATTTTACCTTTAGCATGGAGTTTTTCAATTTTACTTTTACCACCACCATAATAAATCTTGTGCAAATGATGATTGGTTTTAGCTACCGCTAACTTCAGAGCGTCTTCGTTTTTACTAATTTCGATGTCTATCTTTTTCATTGATATTATTGGTACTAAAAAAAGTTAGAAATTGTTGTGATTATTATAATTGCTATGATTATTGTTTGGCCTGTCTGCTGAGATGAAGCAATCACAATAACTTAGCCATCGGTTCCGTCGGTTCCGTCGGTTCAGGAGCGTAAACCAAAGCTACTCTTGGCGGAAACCCAACCTGGATTTGAATGCCTTTCGGTTTCAGGTTGCCCGTTTTGAAGCCCGTTTGAAACTTGCCCGCCATGTATAATGCTTCTAGCACTTTAACAAACATCGAATGGTCTTTATATGTTTGTTTGTAAATGGCTAAAGTTTCTTTTTGGAGTGATTTTTTATAATTCAATCGAATTTCGATGGAAGGCGGCACAGAAATATTTACCAAAAACTCTTCGGTTTCGTAGCCAATTTCTTGGAGCATCGGTATCATTTCAAAAGCCTGATTGATGGCATTTGTGTATTTCTCTTGCGTATCCGAGCCTAGAGTATCCCATTGAGATTTAGCCGTTTGCATACCTATATCAACCTTTTTTTTGATTTGCTCTAACCCTTCCTTGATGTTCGGATTGTTTTGTGCCAAATTGCTAAACTCCTTAAATCTATCTTTTATTTTTTTCATTAAACTTATGTGTATTACTTCATCCTTCGTCGCAATATTACAATATCTTCTACGATATTTCACTCGGCTAAAGTAGTTTTTTAAACGCCAGGAGGTTTCAAAAGCTATTTTTAATAAAAATTATAGAAATAAAATTTACCTCAACAAAGTTATTTATAATATCAATCCCTAAGTGTCTCTATTTTATTGATAATCAAACAATTAAAGTTAAACTATTTTAAACATTTTTTTTACATTAAAAAATAAAATCATACGCTAATTCTCAATTAATTCATGCGATTTAAAATAAAATAAATTTTTTCTCTTTTGAAAATTTTTACATTTGCATCATTAGAGGCTAAACACATTATAAAAAACTGGTATATTTTTGGTGCTTAATTTTCACTAAAAATAAGCCTTTCTTATGACGAATTAGTGTCTTTTTGAACTCTATCCCATCATAATGGTGTTAGATATCAGATATTTCTAATTCTATTCATATATAATTGACCGCAAAAAGGTGAGTTCAAATTGAAAAATGTGGATGGCGCAAGTGGTAGTTACCGTTTAAAATCTGAACTAAAATTTAAATATAACTACTTGAAGCACCTCTCTAGCCTTTAGTTCTTTTTTGAAGACCATTAATAAAATTCAGTTACCATATATATAGTATAAAAATGGTGATTGTCATTTTTTAAAATAAACAGTACAACGATATGCCCAAAAACCTACTGATAGTAGAGTCGCCTGCAAAGGCAAAAACAATTGAAAAATACTTAGGCAAAGATTATGTCGTAAAATCTAGCTATGGTCATATTCGTGATTTGGCAAAGGGCAACAGTGCCGTAGATGTCGAAAACGATTTTGAACTGAGCTACGTTATTTCTGATGATAAAAAAAAGGTCGTAAAAGACTTAAAAGATACCGTAAAAAAATCGGACGAGGTGTGGCTCGCAACGGATGAAGACCGTGAAGGAGAAGCTATTTCGTGGCACTTGTGCGAAGTTTTGGGGCTTGACCCAGAAAAAACGAAACGTATCGTGTTCCGTGAAATTACCAAATCTGCGTTGCAAGAAGCCATTAAAAACCCTCGATTAGTGGACCAAAGCCTGGTAAACGCACAACAGGCTCGTCGAGTACTTGACCGCCTTGTAGGTTTTGAATTGTCGAGCATACTTTGGCGCAAAGTAGCAAGCAGAGGCGGACTTTCGGCAGGTAGAGTACAGTCGGTAGCCGTAAAACTCATTGTAGAAAGAGAGCGTGAAATCCAAAATTTTGATGCCGAATCTTATTTTAGAGTAGTGGCGTTTTTCTATGCTAAAAATCATTTAGGCAAAAAAATCATTTTCAAAGCGGAACTGCCTACTCGCTACCAAACCGAAAAAGCGGCACAGGATTTTTTAACTAAATGTAAAACAGCGACTTACGCCGTTCAAGATATTAAAATAAGACCAACTAAACGAAAACCTGCTGCACCTTTTACCACTTCTACTCTCCAACAAGAAGCGAGTAGAAAGTTGGGCTTTTCGGTTAGTCGAACTATGTCGAATGCACAAAGGCTCTACGAAGCGGGACACATTAGCTATATGCGAACG
>CALOED010000129.1:0-37359 GCA_942492005.1 uncultured Saprospiraceae bacterium | reverse complement strand
AAAACGTGAGTATTGATAGTTGTTGGTTTGAAGCACCCGTTCAGATGCTCAATCAGACGAGCCGTTTGATTGTGAAAATTACGAATCACAGCAATGAAGACAGCGAAGATGTACCGCTTTCGTTGAATTTAGATAATCAAGTCAAGCCCATTGGTAATATTAGCATTAAAGCAAATGAAACAACTTACGATACAGTAAATATTACGATTGTTCGCACAGGGTGGCACGAGGCGGAATTGTCCATTACGGATTTTCCTATCAATTTTGATGATTCGTATTATTTCTCTTTTAAGGTAGAACCCGAAATTCGGGTGCTGACGATTAATGAAGCGAATCCGAATAAATATATTAGTGCTATTTACGGAAGTAACCCATTTTTTAAACTCGAAAACCAAGCGAGTACGAGGGTCAATTATTCGGCATTTGCTGAATATAAATTGATTATACTTCACGACTTAAAAACCATTTCGTCGGGTTTGGCGCAAGAGTTAAATACTTACGTAAAAAATGGCGGCAACCTTGTCGTATTTCCGAGTGCAACGGCTAATTTGGCTACTTATCAATCACTTTTGACGGCATTTAATACCAATCAACTGACTAATTTTGATAAAACGGCTCGACAGGTCAGCGAGATTAGCGAAGAGGATTTTATCTTTCAGGTTGTGTTTCAGAATATAAAATCCAACCTCAAGTTGCCTTCTACTACGGGCAATTTTAAACAAAAAAGAACGAGCAATACGGGCGAAGAAGTGTTACTATCGTATCGAGATGGGACTTCGTTTTTTAGTAAATACAAAAGAGAAAAAGGCAATATTTTCTTGTGTGCTGCGCCACTTGATGTGGAGTTTAGCAACTTCGTTTTGAATGGAGAAATATTTGCACCAATGTTGTATAAAATCGCTATTTACTCTGACCAAAGCACGAAAATAGCTTATACCATTGGTAGAGATAACTTGCTAGAGGCAGACAATACGGTTTCTAATACGGAGACGATGTATAAGCTACAAGGCAAGGCGGAAGAGTTTGTACGCGGCGGCAACGCTCAGTAGGAGAAGAATGTAGTTTTGGGCGTAGGCGAACAGGTGAAAGAAGCAGGTTTTTACAAACTATTCTTAGAAACGAATAAGCCGCTCAATAGTTTGCTGTTCAAATTATGATAGAAAAGAATCGAACTCCTTTCTTTTTCTATAAAAATATTTGCACAGACCAACGGCAATTATGATGAAATTGATAAATACGCCCTTCAAGCACCTCAAAATCTGACGACTTCTATTGCCCAACTTTCCGATTATCTCACGCAACCTTACGACGACGATTTGGAAAAGGTCAGAAGTATTTTCGCATGGATTATTCATAACATAAAATATGATAAAGCCGCTTACAATAACGGAAACCGAAGAATAAATACTTCCAACGAAGACGTTCTCCAGCGTCGAAAGGCGGTTTGTTATGGCTATTCTACCTTATTTAAAGCCTTGTGCGAGCAAGCCGAGATACCAGCGGAAATCGTGGTAGGATTTAGCAAAGGCACTTTGACGGCTGCCGAACAGCTCGGCGAGCCTGACCATGCTTGGAATGCCGTAAAAATAGATGGCACGTGGCAATTGTTAGACGCAACTTGGGCAAGCAGCTTGCAAGCAAAGTCCGATGATTTTATGGCAACGCTCAACACCAATTACTTTTTGCCTTCGCCCAAAGACTTAATTCTCAATCATTTACCGACTGACCCAATGTGGCAATTATTGGACTGTATGATGACGACGGATGTGTTTATTAAAAGCAGCGATGCAATTAAAAATCACCTCAAAACTACTGAAAACTGCACCGACTACACCGATACACTTGCCCAACACGAACAACTCAAAGGCTTACAGAAAAAAGTAGCGAGCGAAGCACGGGCTTACCGATTTCATCCGACGGCTCAAATGGCAACCGAATACGGGCATACATTGATGGATTATAAAGTAGAATTGTCGAATATTGCGGAAATGTTGCAAGGAACGCCGCACCTCGATTCATTAATGGCCATTCAAAAAGAAATGATTCAACTGTGCGAACAAGCGGCTCGCTTAGCAAAACTATTTCCGAACCAAATTGAAAATTGCGCTTATACTCGATTGAATTACGCAGTCGCCTTATCTCAAAAAGCCAATTCAGTAACTGCGGCAGAGCGTTCAGCTATATTCAAAACCATGAAAACCCAAACCCTACAAGCCCAAAAAGAGTTGGAACAGTTGCCTACCAATTTTTTGATAAAAGCAGGATTGCAGCGATGTGAGCAGATTTTGGAATACTTGAAATAGTGCGGCTTTTTGTATAAGAAGCGAAGCTAGTTTCAGAGTTGAGTTAAGCGCAGCGTCTCTGAAATTTCCTGTTCCTTACGATTACGTCTCAGACGCACAAAAAAACATATAAGATATAAATATTTGAGAAGCATATAAAAAACGCCTAATCGTTTTTGCAAGAATCCAAAAACCCACAAGACAGAGTTGCCTTATGGGTTTTTGGATGCAAAAAAAACTGCGGAGTTAAATAACATCTGCCGCCAATACGAGTGAAGTCAGCATAAATGGTAAGCCTAACCAAAACCATTCGCTTGCAAACATTAATAATAAAACCGTTGCCACTGTAAATACCAATGTAGCGACCCAGTATAAGCCCTTATTTTTTCTTCCTTCCGAATTTTGTGTTGTATCAGACATGATTATTTTATTTTAGATTAAGATTCATTCAACGTTATCCAACTATCCAAAGCGATTCCTGAATAGTCTTGCAAATGTAAGAACCTATATTGAAATAGATAAATTCGAGCAAATGATTTTTGTGAGAATATCTAAATTTTAATCATTCTTGATAAAATTTCCCGTATTTTACCCATTATTGAACCGATAACCGATAGATAAAACAAGCGGCATATCAAACCAACCAAAAAACGGAATAGCTTGAAGGTTGAGCGTTCGGTCAGCTATTTCGATTTTATTGACCATAGCTACGCCCAATCCTGCGCCTGCTTCTATGGTCAAATAATTGTTGGCTACCCATTTGTAACCCGCCGAAAGTCCAATTCCTGCACGCTGATATTTTCCCGTTTCGTCGGTTAAGCTGCTCGTCACTTTGCTATTGGCATATCGAATATACGCACCGCCATAAAATCCATCTCCTCCGTTTAGCTCTGTTGGCAAAAAGTAGTATTTGCCCCAAAGTCCTGCATTGATGCCTCTGCCCGCAATATCTTCGTCTTCAACGGTGAAGGAAAAAGAATTGTATCCGAGTTTGGGTTCTATCCCAATAAAATCGCTGGCGATTATCTCTAATGACAAATCGGGGCTACCGATAATCACGCCAATAGGATTTATTTTTAGTTCAACAGGCACTTGCGCTTGCCCTGTCAGCGCAACGATTGTAAAGCAAAGGCTTAGAATAAGTTGTTTTTTCATCGTTTTTTTGTTTTTATTTTTTCTATAAAGCCGTAAAGTTTTTTTGGTAAGCGAAAACCTGTATAGTTTTAAAAGTTTTAAATTGAACTCAACCGAAACTTTTGTTTTTAAAAAATCCAATAACGGCAATTTTTACAAAAAAAGTGTTTCCTATTACTTAAAACGGGAAACACTTCTGTTGAACAAGGTATTTGAATGAGTTTAATCCTCTTCCTCTACTACGGCTCTTTTCTCAAAAAGTGCCAATAGGTCAGAGAGTCGTTCTTTCAAATCTTTCCGTTCCACTATAAAATCCAAAAAGCCATGTTCTACCAAAAATTCAGAACGCTGAAAACCTTCAGGCAATTCTCTTTTGATAGTTTCTTTGATAACACGAGGCCCAGCAAAGCCAATCAATGCCTTAGGTTCGGCAAAATTGATGTCGCCCAACATAGCGTAAGAAGCTGAAACACCGCCCGTAGTTGGGTCAGTCAAAAAGGAAAAATACGGCAAACCCGCCTTTGTCAAAAGCGTTAGTTTAGCCGAGGTTTTAGCCATTTGCATCAATGAGAAAGCGGACTCCATCATTCTCGCACCGCCCGATTTTGAAATAATCATAAACGGGTGATTGTTTTCGATGGCATAATCAATGCCTCTCGAAATCTTTTCGCCAACGACAGAACCCATCGAGCCGCCAATAAATTTAAAATCCATGGCAGCAATTACGATTTTTCTACGATTGATGTTACCTACCGCAACGGTCAATGCGTCGTTGAGTTTGGTTTTGGCGTGCGCCCTTTTCAATCGTTCATCGTAAGGTTTCAAATCTTTAAATTTTAAGAAATCCTTCGACTTCAATTCGGTGAAAAGTTCTTTATAATTGCCATCAAAAAGTATCTCAAAATAATCATAAGAAGCTATACGCTCGTGATAATTACAAGTCTGACAAACGAATAAATTCTCCTTTAAATCTTTTGTTCTTGTTGTAGTTTTACATTCTTTACACTTGTGCCATATACCATCAGGTGCTTCTTTTTTCTCACGAGTAGAAGTGGTAATGCCATCTTTTAATCTTTTAAACCAGCCCATTTTGATGTTTTTTTTTGTAAAACGAATAAATTTGCAACTGCCTACTGCCTAAGCCAAATCAATCTCAGGAGTTAAATATACATCTTGTACCGCATTCAAAATATCAACGCCTTCGCTGAATGTTTTTTTTTGGAATGCTTTGCGCCCTAAAACCTTGACCAAACCCTATCTACGAAGTCTGCACTAGGCTGATGCAAAGTAGATTTAGGGAAAGTTTTGCTTTCGTGATTAAGACGATAATTTGCCTTCTCGGCTTCTAAAATTTTAACAATCTTATCCAAGTAAGCCATTTTTCCTTTCGTTTAACAGACTTTAATATCGAACTTTTACAAGTAAAAATCAAAAGAACAAATACTTGCGGCATTCTAATTTTTATTAAAATCCAACGTTTTGGAAATAAAGGTGGGGCAAAAATAGTGAATTTAATAGAATGAAATAAGGCAAAAGGCTTTTTAATTAAATATAACTTTGCCTAGTTGGATTAGCCAGTTTTTTTGTTAAAAACCTCAAAATCACTACTTTCTTTTTAATAAATTGCATTGAGCGATTTATACTAAAATAAAAAATATATTCACAAGCCGCTTTGTCTATCTTCATTATCAGTTAGTTATGTAATAGGTTTTAGTTTTGTGAATAAAGTCTACAAAATAGGCACATAGCAGATTTCAAGGCTATTTTTTATAAAAATAGTTCTGCCCTGTTTTTCTATATGCCCATTGCGTTTATTTTTAGTTGCTCTAATTTTTAGAAAAATAAAATTCAAAAGGATATTGGCTAATCTGGGTTTCTAATACCAGCGAAGTATCGCTAATGTCTTTTATATAAAATAATTCGTCGAGTTCGTCAAAGTAGATTTCGCCATTATCAATATTTGCCTTTACGCCATTAGCGTAGGGCGTTTGCGAATTGGCATCAAAAATATTACTGGTAAAAACATTGTCTTTAAATTCTGCGTAAAACTCTGGTAAATCTGCTTTTTTACCGCTTCTCTTCACTTGCGTAGTTGTCCATTTGCCTTCTATCATTTCTGCCACCGACTTGACGGGCGTATCTTCTATTTTATCGTCTTTGGCTTGTTCTGCGCTACCGCAAGCGGCCAATAATATTACACATAAAGTGGCGAATAGAGTGTATTGCATGATTTTCATGTTTTCTAAATTTTAGATGTATGGTTTGAGAAAGTTGGGTTCAACGGCACTTTTTCAAATCCAATGAATAGCCTATTTTCGATTAAATTTCATTAAGGAAATTTCGCCATCCATTTTAAATGTAATGACTAATTCCTTCTTATTCAAGGTATTGATTTTAATATTTTCTTTAATATTTGTAATTGCGCCATCATCCACCACGATATTTCCATCTTTGAGATAATACTTTGCTTTGTCTCGGTTGCCAGCCATTTTGACTACTATTTGGCGGTCTGACGTAAACTGAAAAAGCACTTCGCTAGGCATCTTCGTATAAACTTCCGCTCCTTGTCGTAGCTCTACCAAGGCCCAATCTCCCACTATCAATTTATTGTAATCCTGCTGAACGCCCCTGTCCACACAACTGTCATTCATTACCAAAATCATAATTACTACTGCCGAAAGTATTCTTGTTTGCATTATTTATGTTTTGTTCCTTATCATATTTATTCAGGTAAGTAAAAGCATTTCAACTCATTATCAATAAGTTGTGCTTGTGAAATCTACCGTTAGAATAAATATTTAATTCATTTGATGCAGTGAAATTAATAATTTTTCAAAAATTAGTTAAATTTATCTATCCCTTCATTCAATTCCATCTTATTGATAGTCATATATTTTGGATGAAATGCTTACCTTAGCCATATAAATAAATGGGTTATTTTATAAAAACTCATTCATCCCATGAAATAGTAAAAACAATTCACTTGCGGCAAGCAGGTCAAAATCATCAATAGACTTTATTCACAAAACTAAAACCTATTACATAACTAACTGATAATGAAGATAGACAAAGCGGCTTCGCCGCTTTGTGAATAATGGCTAATAACAATTCACAATAAATGAAAAATACCGAAGATATTATAAAAACACACGTACTTTGGGCATTAGGAGGCGGTTTGATTCCTTTTCCCATCGTTGATTTTGTAGCAGTCACAGCTATTCAGCTCGAAATGACCCAACAATTGTGCGCTCATTACGGCATCAGCTACGAAAAGCGACAAGGAAAATCGTTGGTCAGTGCATTGGTCGGTACGTCGCTCGCTAGTATTGGAGCGTCGTTTGTCAAAGCTATTCCGGGCGTAGGTTCGCTTTTGGGTGGTGTTTCGATGTCGGTGCTGTCTGGTGCCAGCACTTACGCACTGGGTAGCGTACTGGATGTGCATTTTTCAAATGGCGGCTCATTAGACGATTTGAGCGTTGATGATTTTAAAAATTTATACAAACAAAAAGTAGAAGAAGGCAAGCAAAAAGCCAAAGAATGGAAAAAAGAGGATGAAGCTCAAAAAAAATCGGGCAACCTCACTCGTGAGCAGCTTTTGGATGAATTGCGAAAACTCGAAAAGCTGAAAGAAAACAGTTTGGTTTCTGATTCGGAATATGATAGAATGCGCCAAGAGTTATTGAATAGGTTTGTTGGGTAGTTAAGGATTAGTTGATTTGGGTTTCATTCATCCCCACACTAAAGATGTGGGGCAATAGAATTTCCATAATGAGAATGGGCTGACTAAGGCTTCTTCATTCCGCTATACCCTCTGATAATCAACGGTATCCATCCGATAACAGGAATTAGGAAAAAGATATAAAAAGGGTTGTGCCACAGCCACGAGAATATTGCGCCAAAGCCTTCTTTCATTTTTACGGGTTGCCCTGTTTTTTTGAAACGTCGGTATTGTCTGTCGTGTTCAGCGAATGCCAAACACCATGTCATTGGGAAATAATACCAAAACATTTTAGGGTTTTTGCGCCAAGTTCGGAACAGTTCGCTCCATTGAAATGGCTTTTGACCATAATTTTTTACGGCTTCCGTGATTTCTGCTTGCGCTAATAGATGGACTTCATTTCGCACCGCTTCAATTTCCGCTACGGTCATTTCCTCGAATTTCTTATCCGTCATTTTGTAAGGCGAGATGCGTTTGCCTCTTACAAAATAAAATTTTGCGGGCATTCCAAAATAAAATATCCATGGAAAAATCGGTATCAAAAGCGTCAAGAAACCTATCGGAATATAAGGTATGCCTACTTTTTGAGACAAGAAATTGATAAACTTAGAACGGTAACTATACGGGTTTATATATTCGCCATTAATACTATAAATCGGTATAACATCGGTTTCGTATTTCAGCGACATTCTAATAAAAGAGGTAGAAAAACGCTGCAATTGATACCTCCTATTGAAACCCTTGCCAATGCCCGGAACGCCTTCGGGATAAATCACCACGTCGGTTTCGGGAATATTCATCATGGTTTCAAAATTGAGCGAAGTCGCATCTATGCCAGCGAGTTTTTTCCAAAAATCGGGCAAGAGGTACGGATTCATAAGTTTCGTCTCAGATAGGGCAGGGGAGGTCAATACTCGCACATAACGTTCGTTTTTTTCGAGGCAAATCTGATACAAACCACCGCCAAACACCATAGCATCCCACGGAAACGCCATCCCAGAATGATTGCTAATAAAAATAAGTGGCTTATCGGGATGATTGCGCTCAGGGTATTCTTCAAAGCCAATAAATTGCGGTCGAAAGTAATAAGGCGCAAGTCGTGTAAATAACTCGTCGTAGATGCTGATGAGGTATTCTTTATCGAAATAATCGCTGTAAACACTCTTGTTCGCTTCAATAAGTGCCTGCAATTCTTCGTCAGAAAGATTGCGAGTAGATGTACGTTGTAAGGCTAAACTGCTCATATTTTGATGAATGATAGTTCTTAATAACTATTGGGTGATAAAACGGGGCTAATTATTTTTGATATTGGTCTAAATATACCAACGTCTTTGATATTTTTTATCAAATTCGCATTACAAAATACGAAAATACATGAAAGACTATTTTAAATCACCCATTTTAGAAATTTTTCTTGTTCAAATCATTATTTATTTGGCACTTTGGTTGTCCGATAATTTTTTGGCGACTTACGTGACTTTAGTGCTGACGGGTGTTTTTGCTGCAATTTTATTGATTTCGCTCATAGCAGAATGGCTGTCGGAGACGAAGCCCGTGCCGCCCAAATATTTTCATTTACTTATTGTCACCATCATTGCGCCTATTTTGAGTGCTTTGGTTGCCTTGTTTATTATCGGAATTGAGTTTGGGATTTAAAATTTTTAGTCAGAGTAAAACTGACCATTGAAAAACTGCCCATTTTCTAATTGCATCCACATCCGCCGCCTGTTTTTCCGCCATTTGCGCCCGATGCGCCTTCTCTATATGTTTGAAAATCAAGTTCAGGTTTTAATATTTTACGATTAGAAAGGTTCATATCTTCGTCGTTGAGATACATTTTTTGGTAAGCCTTCACGGATACGCAACTTTGAAAAGCGATTACGCTGACGAATAAAATCAATATGATAATTACCTTTTTTTTCATTTTTTATAATTGATAATCAGTCCATTAGAAGTATGAAATTCATTTTGGTCATCAATAATTAAACACTCAACGCCTTTCATCTGATTGACCAAAGATAGCCCTTTTTCTTTGCCTAGCACAAAAACAGCCGTTGCCAGAGCATCCGCCAATTCTCCTATTGAGCAAAGCAGCGTAACGCTTTTGATACCCGTCGTGGGATAGCCCGTTTTGGGATTGATGATGTGCGCATATCGCTTGCCACCAAACTCAACGTATTTTTCGTAATCTCCAGAAGTCACGATGGCGGTTTCGTTGGCAGCCAACCAACCTACGATTTGATTTTGCTGCACGGGGTCGGCAATGCCCACTTGCCAATTTTCGCCCGAAATGCCCTTACCCCAAGCGATAAGGTCGCCGCCAGCATTGATAATGCCCGATTTTATGCCGTAATTTTCTTTTAAATATTGCATCGTCACATCCGCCGCATAGCCTTTGCCAATGCCGCCAAAGCCGATTTTCATTCCTTTTTCTTTCAAAAAAACGGTTTGCGCCTCCTTGTTGAGCAGGATGTTTTTATAATTGATTTTTGCAATAGCCACTCGAACGGTTGCGCTATCGGGCATGGCCGTCATTGAACCGTCAAATTGCCAAATTTTGTCCATAGCAGCGAAGGAAATATCAAAAGCTCCCGCCGTGAGTTCCGAGACTTTTAGGCTTCGTTCGATGAGTTGGAACAAATCTTTAGACACTTTTACAGGCTGAATACCTGCATTTGAATTGATTTTGGACGTTTGCGAATTGGGCTTCCATGAAGAAATATTTTTTTCGATGGCATGAATTTTTGCTTTAGCCGCCATTAGCGATTTGGCAAGGTGCAAACTATCTGAATCTACCAAAGTAACGGAATACGCCACGCCCATCGCTTTAAAATGTAGCGTTTTTTGTATTTGGGCATGAGCTAAAATACTGGTCAAAAACATTATAATTGTTGCCAAAAAGGTTTTCATCGCTTGTGTTTTTGATTATAAATTCAAAAAATCCAGTATCTCAACCCAATATTCAAACCGACTCCCACAATCTCATTGATTTCATTAAAATACAAATCATCCTTCATTAAAATGGTTTCGTTATCAAATTTTATTAATAATAAGCCATCAAAATATTTGAAACGAAAAGCCGTATTTAAGCCCAAAACATAATAATATTTTGTGCCAAAACGAGCCTTATCAGGATGAACACTATCTTCCGAAAAAAGCCCCAATTCAACGTGTGGGCTTAAAAAAGTACCTTTTTCGCTTCTGAAAATATCGTATTCGCCCACTAGCCCATATTTCCAAAAGTAAACATTATCGCCTGCCGAAATCTCGATGCGGTCTCGATTGCCGACTCGTTGTTCATTGCCTCTCAAATCATCGTCTTGAAAAATGCTGTATTGCAAGCCTCCGCCTATTTTCAAGTCTTTGAAGGTGTATAATACCGACACTTGAACCGTTTCTGAAAGTGCCAAACCCGTCCTTGACCAACCTCTATTGTTTGGAATATTCGGATTGTCAGACCCCAAATTGTGCGTCCACCAACCTATTTCGATGCCCGTTTCCAACTGAATAGCCAACTGGTTTTGCTGCGAAAAAAGACAATTTGAAAATAAAATGCCTAGAAAAATAAAAACGAGTTGCCCGAACCGCAAAGGCTCGAATAACTCGTTTTGGCTTTTAGAATTGGAATGCTCCATTGTGAAATTTTACCAGCAATTCTTCAATTGGCTCTATTCATTGCCCCGTATCTTCCGTGCGGGGGAAAGAATAAATCTAAAAAATCAAGGTTTTAACCCTAAACTGAGGTAATGTTGGGTTAAAACCCGAAAATGCTTTAGTTTCATTAATGAGAATGGCTGAAATTTTAATAGAAAGAATTATTAGCAGCAATAGTTTTTTAGTAAAAAACAACGCTTCTTCATTACTCACTTTGTCCTATCAAATCTTCTTTACGCTGCACGATTGCACCAATGATTAAAGCAGGAATAGCTCCAAGAACTGCAAAAATAACATAGCCAATGAGCGTTTGAAGTGGTTTTGGTGAATAATCAGCTTCATTGATTTGTTTCACAATTTCATCCATCGACTCCTCTGGCAATTCGCCACCTGAGAAAAATTCAGCAATAGCTATGGAACTTTCCAAACTCGCTTCTTTCGCAACTTTTATAACCGAAGGGTCAATCACCGTTTGTAATAAATAAAGGAATACAAACATGATAAAAAGCGAGATTGCGCCCGTAAAAAAAGCAGATTTGAAGGCTTCAAGCAAGGTAATATGATTGCCGTTTTCTTTGCGGTCAGCTAAAGCGGCGAGTGTCATAAATAGCGGAAATATGGTCACGTAAGGCAACAGCGACCAGCCCGGATGATACAGCATTTTTGCATTTATAAAATAATAAGCAAATAGCAAAATGACTACTGAAATGCCGCCATATAATCCATTTTGAGTAACGTTTGGTGTAAATTTCATCGTATAATTATTGTTTTAGTTTTGGAAATTGTGTTTTTATAAAAATGCTAGAATGGAAAACGAAGATATTGATAGGTACTGATTTGCAGAACATATTCACAAAAAATTGCAGTTTGGTTTTTAAGAAGATTAAGGCAATGGGGCAAGCCGCCATTGGACGAATAAATCTATCTTTCTGGCAAAAATTGTCAAAAAACCAAAAAAGAAAAAGGCAACAATCTTTTATCTGTGATTATCTGCGAATTTGCGTAGCAAATCTGTATCATCCGTGTTCCTATTGCACCATGTAAAATTACATTTTTATAACTGAGAATGCCTTTCAATTCTACCAAAACTAAAATTTCTTAGATTGACCATTATTAATTACACCTAATACCTTTCCCATTAAGGCTTGTTGGTCAAAAGGCGAATTATTGGATTTCGACGCAGCTTTTTTGTTTTCAAAAACCCAGGTTTCCGTCGGATGAAAAACGGTCAAGTCTGCTATTTGGTTTTCCGCAATCGTTGGAAGCGGTAATTTGAAAATTTCTCGTGGCGCAGTCGTGAGTTTTGAAATTAAGGTTTCGAGTTCAATATCTTCTTTGGTTGCCATCAAAGCCACCGAAAATGCCGTTTCCAGCATCGTCACGCCATCATCGGCATACATAAATTCTAAGCGTTTGCTCTCCGTATCTTGAGGCCTGTGATTAGAAGTGATGCTGTCTATCGTTCCGTCTTGAAGCCCTACTAGGAGCGCAGAGCGGTGTTTTTCGCTTCTGATTGGCGGATTGACCTTATAATTGGTATCAAAATCATGCAAGACCGAATCCGTAAAATATAAGTTCATCGGATTGACCGATGCCGTCACTTTCAAGCCCCTTGCTTTAGCATCTCGAATGAGTGCCACCGAGTTTTTGGTAGAAATATTGGCAAGGTGCAATTTAGAATCGGCATACTCCAAAAGATACAAATCTCGCTGCACCATCATACTTTCTGCCAATGCAGGAATGCCCTTCATGCCCACCATGGTACTTTGCAAGCCTTCGTGTGCGTAGCCGCCCGATGCGATTTGCTCATCTAGTGCCTGATTGATAATCGTTCCGCCAAACCCTTTGGCATACAGCAACGCTCGCAGCAAAATACCGCTGTGCTGAATGCTATGATAACCATCCGAAAAACCAACTGCGCCCACAGAAGTCATATCATACAACTCCGCCAACTCTTTGCCCTCATTGCCTTTCGTGACTGCGCCCAACGGATGAAAATCAGTCAGTTGATGGCGTGTATTATTGATAATATAAAGGACTTCAGACTTGGAATGAATGGCAGGAGCGGTATTGGAAGCACTCAAAACATGAGTAAATCCACCTTTGGCAGCAGCGACAGCGATGGTATTGAGGTCGTCTTTGTATTCGGTGCCGGGGTCATTGGTATAAGTTCCTACGTCTGTCCAGCCTATGGAAATGCAAGCCCCTTCCGTCTGCCAAATTTCGGCATCGGGAGCGGCAAGGTCGTTTCCTATTTTTGAAATAATATTGCCTATTATTAAAATATCAACGATTCGACCATTATATAAAGAGCGACTATCTACTACTTTGACTTTCTTTATCAATAATTTCATCAGAATAACTTAGGTTTCGGTATGACCAAATTTCTTGCAAAGAAAGGTTTTATTATCTAAAATTGTAAAACGAAAGGAGAGTTTTTGTGGAATTTTACAAAGTTTAGAACTATTCAGCAAGCTGAATAATAAATGGGAACACAGATAACACCGCCTTCGTTCGCAGATAACCACAGATTATCTGTGCATTACGCAGCAATTTGTGGTTATCTGATAAATTCTATCGGGAGTGTTCCTATTTGTCGAAAACAAAATTTATCTGTGGTGAATAGTTGCTAAAGTTTTAAAAAAAAGAAAATCAGTCAAAGAGATTTTAATGGATTAAATGTATTTTTACTTTTTTGAATACAACCAAAAAATACCCATCATGTATCAAACGGAAAAGTTGTTAAATTCCATCATTCAGGGAGACACCATCGACGAATTAAAAAAAATACCTTCTCATAGCATTGATTTGATTTTTGCTGACCCACCTTATTTTATGCAGACAGATGGCTCGCTGATAAGAGTACGAAGGAACGGTTTTTTCGGGCGTAGAGGATGATTGGGATAAGTTTGACGACTATCGAGCTTATGATTTGTTTTGCCATTCGTGGCTCAAAGAGTGCAAGCGCATTTTGAAAAAAGATGGCACAATATGGGTCATTGGTGCTTTTCAGAATATTTATAGAATTGGTTATATCATGCAAAATTTGGGTTTTTGGATACTCAATGACGTGGTGTGGTCAAAACCAAATCCTGTTCCGAATTTCAAAGGTACACGCTTCACGAATGCGAATGAAATCATGCTGTGGTGTTCGACCGACAAGAAGGCAAAATATACGTTCAATTACAAAACCATGAAACATCTCAACGCTGGCAAACAGATGAAAAGCGTTTGGGATATTGGTATCTGTATCGGCAATGAGCGCATAAAGGACGAAAACGGCAAAAAAGCACACTCCACTCAAAAACCTGAAAAACTATTGCTCAACGTCATTTTATCCTCTTCTAAAACGGGCGATGTGGTGCTAGACCCTTTCATGGGTAGCGGCACAACGGGCGCAGTGGCGAAGCGAACGGGCAGACATTTTATAGGCATTGAACGAGAAGCGGCTTATATCAAAGTGGCAAATCACCGAATTGACCAAATAGAAACAGACACCAAAAATGATATTTTTAAAAATCGCCTCGACGAAAAACCGCCACGAGTAAGCGTACAAACGCTCTTAGAGAAAGGCTATTTGCATCCCAATGAAACCTTTTATTCTAATAAAAACGAAGCCTTAGCGGTACTCACCTCCAAGGGCTACCTCAGCGACAAGGAAGAAGAATTATCCATTCATAAAATGTCGGCGAAGTTTTTAAATCTTTCTAATAATAATGGTTGGGACTATTGGCAAGTGCTGCGAGAAGATGCACTGGTGTCGATTAATGCGTTGAGAATCAAGTATCGGAAAGAAGAATTGGGGTATGAGCAGTTTGAGTTGGAGGAGTAGGGTTGGAGATATCTTTTTATATGTTCATCCGTATTTGCTTCTTCGGATTGGAATTTAATATTGACAATATCATTTTTAGAATGATTCAGGTCTATTTCTAACTTATAAAAATAGACTTGTAGAAATGCGTCTATTTGATTTAATTCTATATGAGTGTTCATAAAATGTTGGCTTCGTTATTAATTCTTGAAGTAAAGAAACCAATTTTTTTCAATCTTTTTTGCAATATGATAAGCCAAAAGAGGCGGCACGGCATTTCCAACTAATTTATAACCTTTAGAAGGGCTTAAAGCAAATTTTTTGCGCTTTTCTTCAGAAGATATTACAAAATGAAAATCATCTGGAAACGTTTGGATTCTAGCACATTCCCTTAAAGTCAATCGTCTTTCTGTTTTGCCCGCTTCGAGTTCTTCAAAAATAGCACCTCCGTTTAGTTTTGATAAACGCCTAAACTCTATATTGCCATGGTGTTCTGCTCTAATGGTTGGGGCTAATTTATTCAAATTTACTTCCTTTTGCCCTTGGCAATGCTTACCCATAAATTTTGCCTTAGAATAATTTTGTTGTGATAAATCATCACTTTCATCAGGCTCATTCAAATCCAATAAAACGTCTTTGCACTTAGTAAAAGGTATCATTAAATGCTCCACCGAAGAGTAATGCAATTCGCCATTCAATCGGTGAGTTGCTAAAGGATAAGGACTATACGCTTCTGAAACTTCTTTTTTGCCTAGTTCTTCTAAAGCCTTTTCGGTTAAAGCTGACTTTTTGAAACCAATAAAAAAGATCCTTTCTCTGGACTGAGGAATACCAAAGTTGCCAGCGTGTAAAATTTGGGGAGATAATACGATATATCCATCACCATTAATTTCAGCAAAATCAGATTGTATAATGTCCTTGACTGCTCCCAAATTGGCTAAACCTTTTACGTTTTCTGCAATAAATATTTTAGGTGATGTAATTTCTATCACTTCCTTCATCCACATATAGAGCTTTCCTCTGGTTTCTTCGGTCGGAATTTCCTTTTCTATAACTTTGCCATGGTGGTCTTTATGCGAGTTGAAGCCTTTTCTTTTACCCGAAACGCTAAAATCTTGGCAAGGAAATCCACCTGTAACTATCTCAATACCCTTTGGAAAGATATTGATATTGCCTTCTTTGTATTCTTTTACTATATCTACAATGGATTTGACTTGGTAAGTAGCATTTAAGTTGTAGCCTTTTTTGTTAGAAAAGTAATTATTCCAAGCTATTTTAGCCTCTGGGCGAATGTCGTTAGCAAATTTGGTTTCAAAAATAGTATCTTTTAAATAATAATATTTTTCATCTTCATGAGCTATCCAATCAGCATGAATATTGATATTCAATGTACTTTTAGGAATTTGAAAACCACCTTCAAAGCCAATATCCATTCCGCCACATCCAGAAAATAGAGATAATAAATTCTTTTTCATCTACTTGCTTTTTAGTAATTTGATTTTCTGTTCGGCTACTTTTAAAATTTCCGCAGCGTTCTTTTCACCTCGAATTTCATAGACGACTTTATCACTTAGCCACGAAATAATTAGTTCATCTGAGTTCAAATCGTATATTTTAGCAAATTTTAAAACCTGCTTTTTTGATGGTTTTCTTTCCCCTCGCTCAAATTTGCTAATAATAGCTTGGTCTATTTCCAAAAGCGCAGCAGCTTCTCGAAGCAGTAAGTTTTGCGCTTTTCGTTTTTCTTTTATAATATCTCCAAAAGAATTCATAAGGCATGATTTTTTTTGACAAATTTAGTCAAAAAAAATATGTTTCAAAATTTTACACTCGCTAGTTTCAGCGATATGTTTTTTACCGCTGCAACACAACACGCCTCGTTATTATTTCATTATTCAAATAGAACCGAACGAAGTAAACGCCATTTGCAAAAGGGGATAAATCCAACGCTATTTGATGGTTGTTGCGGCTAGAAAATTGTTTTTCTATCAATTTTTGCCCAGTAATATTATATAAGGACAATTGTAAAGGAGCGGACTCATGGAGCGAAATATGAATAAAAACCTTATCCATTGTAGGATTGGGAGCGATGGATAATTTATCAACAACGGTCAATTGAGTAGCGGCAGAAGGGTTGCTAACAGATGCCGTTGCGATAGCCGAACAGCCGAGCGCATCCGTCACGGTACAATCATAATAGCCCGCAGACAGCCCCGATAAGGTGCTGGAAGAGTCGTTGGTACTCCAAATAATGTGATAAGGCGGCACGCCTCCGCTGAAAGTTGCGCTAACAGAACCCGTATGATTTGCCAAAGTATCGTTCGCCACATCGAAGGCGATTTGAATATCATTTACCGAAATTTCCACACTTTCTTGAATAATGCAGCCCGATAGCGTCTGAATATCGAGCGTATAATTTGTGGTAGAAGTAGGGGCGGCAGTGGTAGTAATGCAATCGGCGCATGACAAGGAGTTGGTCGGTTGCCACGAATAGGTGAGGTGATTGGCAGTGGAAAATGTGATGGTCCAATCTAATAAGTCACCAATAAAGGAACTGGCATCGTCGATTATTGCCAATGCCCAAACGCCATTCACGGGCGAAGTGCTGATAGTACCCCAACCGCCTTCGGGCAAGAAGCTGCCTGTCGCTGGATTGGGCGCAAAGAAAATGGACTGTGTGGCAGTCGTGCTAAAGCAAGTATTGGTGTAATAGCCGCCTGTTATGCCGCCATTATCCGTAGAAAGTTCGACAATTTGCCCACTTGGCGCAACCAAATAAATATCCAAATTCGATGAATTTGAATGGTTGATATTCAGGCAAACGGAGTTTAAAACTGCATTTGGTGGCAAGTTGGTCACTGGAATAAGAGAGGTCATTGAGGCATTGTCAGGAATGTGCGTTGTTGCGTTGTTTATGAAAGGAAATTCTACATACGCCAAACTATTGAGCGAGCCATCTAAAACGATAGATTTGCCGATACAAATAGTCGTATCCGCCGCCCAATGGGTAAATAATCGAGTGCTATCTTCGATGGTTATGGTGGCACTATCAATGATTTGACCGTTTTGTTTGAGGTAAATTTGTAGGGTTTCGCTGTTTTCGAGGAGGTTGTCGTCAAGAATAGGGACCCTCCTCCCCTCCCCCTTTCTCCCCCCCCCCCCCCACCGTCCGCCAAAAGACGTACTTCCAATAATTGAGGTCGAGATTTTGATAATTGATTTAAACTTTTGGTACATAGAAAAATAGCGGAGTCGTACTGAAAATCCAAAGCATCCGCTATGCCTATTTTAAAATGATAAGGCTATCAGGCGTTATCGCAAATTTAACGGTAATGGCGATAGTGAAACCATCAAATAAAAGGAATATCACCTTTGATTGCTATTATCGTTATAATAACCTCAATGATTTGACCGTTTTGTTTGAGGTAAATTTGTAGGGTTTCGCTGTTTTCGAGGAGGTTGTCGTCAAGAATAGGGATAGAAATAGTTGGCGCAGAAGTGTTGCCAGCTAAGGTAATGACGCTTGATGAAAAAGTACCATAATCGACACCTGCCGTTGCGGTTCCGCCTGTAATAAATTCTAAAGTATCATTTTGAGTAAGCGTCATAGGGTAATGCACGTTCAATTCTACCATTCCGCAACGCTCATTCACCACCGTTCCGCCAAAAGACGTACTTGCCAATAATTGAGGTCGAGTATTTTGATAATTGGATTTTAAACTTTTGGTACATAGAAAAATAGCGGAGTCGTACTGAAAATCCAAAGCATCCGCTATGCCTATTTTAAAATGATAAGTGCTATCAGGCGTTACCGCAAATTTAACGGTAATGGCGATAGTGAAACCATCAAATAAAAAGGAATAATTTTGATTGCTATTATCGTTATAATAACTCGGATTGACGGGCGTACAATTAGGTGCAAAAGGGTTGCCATTATGAATAGTATTGATGCTTATCGGCGTAGTTGTGCCGGGTATCAAAGCCACATTCTCCGCTTGATTGCTCAGTAATCCATTATAACCGTTGCCGCTTACCAAAAGCGCAAAAACATCGTTAAAAGCGCAAACATATTCGGGATATTCTTCTGATGCAAATACCAATTGAAACTCCACGCTATCGCCTTGCGAGACAAAATCCATTTCCAAAACAGTAGCGTCAAAAGTCGCTACATTTGCAACAGCCGTCAAGTCGGCATCGCCCGGTTGCCCCATAGATATACTCGAAAAATAGTTGCTATTGCTATTCCCATTTATTTGGGAGACAGCTCCCGACGACATTACGATACCGCTATTCATACCAATAATATTCGAGCCATTCCAAAAATAACCGAGGGCATCGTTTGCGCCCGTAAAAGTTACATTTGATACCTGAATGCCACTGCCAGTTAGCGAATCCGCAAGATTATTAATCGTCAGAGGGCTAGAGACCAAACTCTGCACACTCACTTGACTAAAAGCATAAGTCGAAAATAGCATCAAAAAAGGGAAAGCCGTCAAAATAGACTTCATAGCTTTTGGATTTTTGAGTAATAAAAAATAAATGAAAGATAAGCTTTTTATCTCTTTTCAAAAGACGTTTCTTTTCCTTTTATTTACAATTACTTATTCCTGTGATTATATCTTAATGGATGGTCAGCAATGCTCCATAAGGCATTATTCATTGCCCCGTATATTCAGTGTGGGGTAAAGAATAAATCTAAAAATTAGGGTTTTAACCCTAAACTGAAGTAATGTTGGGTGAAAACCCGAAAATCCTTTAGCTTCATTCATTGCGTTTTCGCTAAGAGCATACTATTTTATTTTTATACTTCAAAAACGCTACTCCCGATAGCTTTTATTTAAATTCCTCTTGACATTCCAAAAATATTCGAGCGGTACAAGCCTTACAAATATTTTTATCTAATCGTTGATAGACGGCTTTTATGGCTTCACTTTTTTTTATATAAAAATTCGCTGCGCCTATTTTTTCTTTAAATCCGCCTTTGATAAGCACATCTTGAGCCACCGATTTTAAGCCACAAATCGAAAGACTACCGCCTTTGTCCTGCCAGCGTTTTTGTTCTTGTAAGAGCCAGTCTGCGCCAGCCAAATCAATGAAATTGATACCATGAGCCATAAGAATGAGGTGTTTTTCTTCGCCTTCGTAAATGGTACTCATAAAGTCAGAAATATTTTCAAGTGCGCCATAATACAACGCATCATCAATGCGGACAATTTTTATTTGAGGGCATTGTTGAAGGTGCGGAAACCTTGAAATACTCGAAAGCCTTCGGGTATCGTCATTGGGGTCAGGCGAGAGGAGCGCAATATTGGGATTAGATGTTTTTTGTAAATAAAATATCAACGAAAAAATCATCCCAACGTAAATCGCAAACTCTAAATCTAGCAACAAAGTGGAGAAAAAAGTCACGCCCAAAACGGTCGTTTCTAGGCGACTGGCGTAGATGATTTTTTTGATATGATGAATGTCTATCAAATTGTAACCGACCAATAGGATGATGCCGCCCATCGCAGGAATGGGCAAATAAGCCGCTAATGGCGCAACGAAAACCACAATCAGCATCAACAAAACGGCAGCCACAATTGCCGCAATAGGCGTTTTTGCGCCTGCCTGATGATTGACTCCCGAACGAGTAAACGAGCCAGAACCAGCGTAACTCGAAAAGAAACTACCCACCAAATTGGACAAGCCCTGACCGATAAATTCTTGGTTGCCGTTGATGCGTTGCCCAGTGTGCAAGAAGCAATGGAACGAGCAATGGCAACCGCTTCAATGAGTCCGAGTATGGCAATGGCAAAAGCGTTTGGAGCGAGGCGTTGCAAGGTTTCTAATGATAAATCGGGTACTTTAAAAGGAGGCAATTGAGCGGGCATCTCATTGACAAAAACGATACCGACCTCAGTGCCGCCCAACAAAACCGCAATCACGCTTCCGCCAACCATCGCAATGAGTAAATAAGGCAGTCGCTTAGCAACTTTACGCATCAAAATGGCAATGAATAGGGTAGAAGCGGCTACTATGAGTGCGTAAATATTGGTTTCGCTAATGTGTGAAGCGATGATGTAAATGATTTTATAAAAAGGCGTACCCGACTCGATAGCAATCCCGAAAATATGATTTAGTTGATTGCCAGCTATCAAAATACCCGCTCCTGCCGTAAAGCCAACGATAACGGTATGGGAAACAAAATTAACCAGCGTCCCCATTTTTACCCAACCTAATACCAACTGAATAACGCCTGCCAAAAAGGTCAGCGACAACGCCAATGCTACAAATTCTTCGGTCTCTTCCGCTACGCCTAAGCCGCTAATGGCAGAAAAAACAACAATGGAAATCGCAGTAGTCGGCCCCGAAATCAGATGGAAAGACGAACCAAACAAAGCAGCGATAATGGGCGTAATCATGGCAGTATATAAGCCATAAATGGGCGGCATACCTGCAATCATCGCAAAAGCTACACCCTGCGGCAAAACAATGACCGCACCCGTAAGTCCTGCCATCAAATCGGCTCGTAAGGTATTTCGATTGACTAAATGCAGCCACGAAAGGAATGGAAATATCTTATGTAAAATATTGGAATTCATCTATTTAGTTAGGTGTTTAGTGTGAAATACAGTTTTTTTGTTTTGATAATAATGTTTCATTATTGCGAAACTAAATATTTTTGATGATTAAAAATAAGAGTTGAACTTGCGGCATTATCAATATAACATTATATTCGCTTTATCAACCAAATTAAATTTTATTTGTAATAATAGACTTTATTCTAAAAAAAGGGTGCAGTGCAAAATACAACGTACTGATTTTGAGTAGTTTTGTGTGCGCTGTACACAAAACAGAATATTGTCTAATGACTTCTTCTGATGATTGTCAGAGAGAATTTTGCATACTAACTCTATTGCGAATACCATTTTTATAGCACATAATCATTTCCAGAAACGATGAATCTACCATTACAAGAACTACTATTTGAAAGAATATTTAACCAATTTTCGAAGCGTTCGGATGCCGTGAACAAGATAGCCGATACGCTAAATGCCTCCCGTGACAGTGTGTATCGGAGGGTACGAGGTACGACGCTACTCACGCCCGACGAACTTCAAACGCTCGCCATGCGTTTCAAAATTTCGCTCGATGCCCTTATTTATCAAGAGCATAATATAGTCTTATTTCAGTTTCGACCACAAAACAAGCAGATATCTAGTTTCGATGAGTTTTTGAAAAGCATTTTGAAAGATATGGGGAGGATGTATGATGCGCCCAACCATCAAATGTATTATGCAACTACCGAACTACCGTTGTTTTACTTTTTGGCTATTCCAGAATTGCGGACATTGAAAATGTACTTTTGGGGGCGAATGGTTTGGGAATTGAAATATTTGGAAGAACGCCAATTTACCTTCGATGTGATTCCGCAGACGGCACACCTACTCGCCAACGAAATCACACGCCTTTATATGAATATGCCGAGCAAGGAAGTCTGGAGCATCAATATTTTTGATAATACCATCAATCAAATTAAATACCTCATAAGTATTGGTGCATTCAAAAATTTAAATGATGCTTTAGTGGTTTGTGATAAAATGTTGGAATTTGTAGAATTGCTCAAACTTATGGCAAGCCGAGGCAAAAAAGGCACATCTAAAAGCATTATTGAACTATCGAAAGTAGATTTTGACTTGTACCACAATGAAATTTTGCATACCAATAATATTGTATTAGCCGTGTCAGATGAAGGAAAAGTAGTGTTTACGAGTTTTGCCAATCCTAATTTTATAAAAAGTATCGACCAGAAATTTGCAACCAACACGGAAGGTTGGTTTGGAAAACTAATCGCTCGCTCTACGTCTATCTCCATCAATACCGAACGTCAGCGAGAATGGTATTTTAATGTTCTGCAAACCAAAATCAATACATTAAGAAATCGAGTGGAATTGGCCATTAGTGAGCAAAATATTATGCTGATGTAAGAGAAGGGGGGATACTTAGTTAGGCTAATTTTACTGGTTTATTTCAATAAAGAGGTTGATGATATTTTCCGTCACAGTGCTATACATTTTATAAAGGCAGGTTTTTATTTTTCTAATTGCTCCGCAAAATCGTAAAAAAACATCTATCAAATCAAAATGTATAGTATTGTGATTTTTATGTAAATATGACGAATGTATTAAAACAAAAAGTAAAGCGGTAAATGCTCGTATGGAAAAAAACACCTTTATTCAGTTGATTTTTTATTTATCCAACGGTGGCTTGCCCCGTTGGACAAGTAATTTAAAACCCAAATAAGAAATTGCTGAAAAATAAAACCTACATTCAACTAATACAGTACAGTGTTTATCCCAAATGAAAAGTAAAAAACATTATAAAACCGCCCCAAAACTCCAATCTCCTTTTCGCTATTCAAAGCACAAAAGCGTCATTTTATCTATCCGCTGGCTAATTTTTTCATTCCTACCGTTGAACTTCGTATCATTACGCAGTTTTTTTGAAATCAATTATTAATGATACAATCAATTTAAAAAAAGACCAATATGAAGATGAAATTTTTTAGCCTATTCTTAATCTGCTTTAGTCTGTTATTTGCTTATGATGCAGATGCGCAGATTTTTAAAAAGAAAAAACCTGCGCCAGCAGCTAAAAAGCCAGCGCAAAAGCCACCTAAAAAAGGTGGAATTCAACCTTTTAGCAAAGTAATCACCAAAGATGCCGTTTCGGACGAAGGACTTTTTAACGTCCATAAAGTAGATGATAAGTACTATTTTGAAATTCCGAAAGACCTGATGGAAAAGGAAATCTTGGTAGTAAGTAGAATTGCAGGAACGGTAAAAGGATTAAATTTTGGTGGCGCAGGTATGAAATCACGCCCACAGCAAGTTATCCGTTGGCAGCGATTTGAAGATAATATCCTCTTGCGTTCGGTATCTTATAGCAGCGTAGCTACGGAAGAAAAGCCGATTTACCTATCTGTAAAAAACAACAATACGGAGCCTATTATCATGTCTTTTCCTATCAAGGCTTACAATAAAGACACATCGGGTTATGTGATAGAAGTCAATTCGATGTTTACAACGGATGTAGAAATGATAGGTGCATTATCTGCTGGTCAGCGCAGAAACTTTGGCATTCGACGTTTGGATAGCAAACTCAGTATGGTCAATCATATTAAGTCATTTCCTAAAAACGTAGAAGTTCGCCACACTTTGACTTATTCAGGTACAAAATTACCATCAAATGCTTTAACGGGCAATTTGACTTTGGAAATGAATCAATCATTCATCATTTTGCCAGACGTGCCGATGCAGCCTCGTATTTACGATGCTCGTGTGGGTTATTTCTCTCTTTCGCAGACGGATTATGGCTTGGAAGAGCAAAAAGCAGCTACTCGAACTTACATTACTCGTTGGAAGTTAGAGCCAAGTGATGAAGCCGCATTCAGACGTGGCGAATTGGTAGAACCCAAAGAGCCAATTGTTTACTACATTGATGCAGGAACGCCAAAAGAATGGATACCTTACCTGAAAAAAGGTGTTGAAGATTGGCAAAAAGCATTCGAAGCGGCAGGCTTTAAAAATGCAATTATTGCCAAAGAAGCTCCAACCGACGACCCTGATTGGCATCCAGAAGATGTGCGTTATTCTGTAATTCGATATATTTCTACGGATATTCAGAACGCACAAGGCCCACACGTACACGACCCTCGCTCTGGTCAGATTTTGGAATCGGATATTTTATGGTATCACAATGTAATGAATTTGTTACGCAACTGGTACTTCGTACAAACCGCAGCGACTAATCCAGATGCTCGTGGTGTAAAGTTCAAAAAAGAGGTGATGGGCGAATTGATTCGCTTTGTGGCAGCGCACGAAGTGGGACACACTCTGGGCTTGCCACACAACATGGGCGCAAGTTTTGCTTACCCTGTGGATTCTTTGCGTTCAGCTACTTTTACGGCTAGAATGGGAACTGCGCCTTCTATCATGGATTACGCTCGTTTCAATTATGTAGCGCAGCCGGGCGACGGTGCGGCATTAGCTCCGGGCATTGGCGTATATGACAAGCACGCTATCGAATGGGGATACCGTCCGATTTTAGAGGCTAAATCAGCAGCAGACGAAAAAGCAACTTTAGACCAATGGATATTGGACCACGCTGGCGACCCAATGTATTTCTATGGCCGCCAAACGGGCAATCCAGTAGATCCAAGAGCGCAAACGGAAGATTTGGGTAACGATGCGATGAAGGCAAGCGAATACGGTATTGCAAACCTAAAACGCATTATGCCAAACTTGATAGACTGGACTAAGGAAGATGGCAGAAATTACGATGACTTGACGGAATTGTACGGAAACATCTTAGGTCAATTCAATAGATACATGGGACACGTCAAGTCGAATGTGGGTGGTATTTACACTACGCCTAAGACTTATGAGCAAGCTGGCGCAGTGCATGAACACGTAGATAAAGCAACTCAACAACGTGCCATTCAGTTTTTGCACCAGCACTTGTTTGAAACGCCAACATGGATGTTTGACCAAGAGATTTTGTCTCGTGCCAATCCTAGTGCGGGTTTAATTGACCGTGTGAATGGATTGCAAAAACGAACTTTAAACGCACTATTCGACCCGAGTCGTTTGGCTCGCCTCATAGAGTTTGAAGCCTTAAAAGGCAATGAGGCTTACACGATGGAAAACCTTTTTGACGATTTGCGCAAAGGCATTTTCTCCGAATTGTCTTCGGGCAAAACCATAGATACTTACCGTAGAGGTTTGCAACGTGCTTATGTCGAAAACTTGGAATCGCTGATGAAAAATGAGCAAGGACGTGTGCCGGCCAATTTTGCACCATTTATTGGTTATACGCCTATTGATGTCAGTCAGTCGGATATTCGCCCGATGGTGCGTGCCGATTTGAAAAAATTGAAGCGTGAGATTTCATCGGCAATTGGTTCTGCGAAAGGGATGTCAAAATACCACTTAGAAGACTTATTGGAGCGTATTGACGCTATTTTAGAACCTAAAAAGTAAGTTTGTTTTTTTGTAAATGAATTAAGGTTTGGAAGTCGAGTACTGCTTTTATGGGCAATACTCGACTTTTTTTGTGGGAATTAGGTTTTTTCTCAGCAATTCTCACTTTAGATTCTTTATTAAAAAATTTGGCTAGTTTCAGCGTTTTAAAACCATACAAAACGAAAAAAACATATTAAACACATAATAGGCACATACTAAGATTTTAAGGCTGAATCTTATTGATTTCAAACTAAAAGTCAATTTTTTGCCCTGTTTTTAATTTTATTTTCCAAAGAAAAAAACAAGTAATTGGGCTTAAATATTTAGACGATAAAAAATTATAAATTACTGATTAACAAGTCAATGGGGGTCATGACCCATTGGAAATACAGCCATTCTCACTATGGCGTTATCCATTGCCCCGCATCTTTAGTGTGGGGTTATATTACAAAAGTTAAAACCCAAAAACTTGTCAATTTTTTCAATCTCCGCTAGTTTCAGAGTTAAGCGCAGCGTCTCTGAAATTCTCTATTCTTCACGTCTTAGACGTACAAAAAACATAACGCTCAGAACGAAATCACATCTATTTATTAAATGTATAGTAGTATGATTCTTATTAAAGGATGATAAGATGTTCAATATCAATTTTTTCTTTGATGCCCTGTTGTCCGAGTCCTTTTTTTAGTTCTTCTTTCAGTAAATTTTTATCCTGAAAGCCATGCAAGAATGCTCTTTCGAGCTGAATTAGAGCTTCTTTGGAATTGCTTCGTTCTGCATAAAAACAAGCAGAGGAAAAATAAAGCATTCCATAATCTTCATTTCTTTCAAAGGAGGCATCTACTTCTCGTTTGGATTTGATAAGATTATTGGCGTTACCTGTTAGAAAATGTCCTAAATTTGGATATTTCATTTCCAAATTATTGAACAAATTCACATCCGCACCCAAAACAGGAAATGGAATTTTTTGAACGTCCAAAGCCTCAAATTTTGCATCTTGACCAATCAAAACCTCTCGACCTGCCCTTGGCGAAATATTAACAGAACAGCAAGAAGACACGCCATGATAATGATGTAATTCATCATTGGAAGTCATACCCACATAGTATAGATAATGCTCAAAATGGTCTTTTTCTATCCCATTCATTTCAAATTTATTGATAAAAACAGAAAGTAAACCTGCGGCATAATTGGCCTGTCCTGTGCAAATTGCTTTACCCGATTTTTTTATCTTAACTTGCCCGTCAAGGAGGATTTCTAGCGGATAAGCAATGATAGAACGCTCTTTGTCTTCCAACTGATAAGTCATATAAGTGCCAGCGTAATTTCTGATTTCTTGATTGGATTGTATCTTTTCGTTGGCGAGTAAGAGGCGATGTTTTTCTAAAATAATGGGAGAGTCCACGTAAGAGTCTAGTTCTCCCCTGATGAACTGTTTAAGTTTTGGCTGCTTTTCCAATAGGTCTTGAATAATGTGTTCATATTTCAAATAATAAATTTTAGGACGGAGTTCGGCGTATTTTTTATCCGTTTTAAAAAATATCATCCGACCAGCCATAGGCTTGTTATCTGTTTCGATACCAGAATATACGCCAATGAGATAATCTTCTCTTTGCGGCACAAAATCAAGCGTATCGAGAATAATTTGCATTCTATATTGACCACTTTCTTTATTGAATTGAAATTTGCCGAGCAAGTTGCCATGAAATTTTTCTACAATAAAACCTTTGTTTTCATCAGAGATTTGAGAATTGAATTTGAATTGTCCATTTTTTTTGATTTCGCATATAATTTTATGGATGCATTCCCTATTTTGGCGACTTTCCAAAACATAACCTTCATATACCCCCGAAATATTTTTTTTGTCCAAAAATTGAATAAGTTGCTGCGCTGTGCTGCTTGAAGAAGTAGGCAAATCCCTTTCAGGTGCTATCCGTTTGTTGTATAAAATAGTGTGAATGAGCGGCTTGATGTAAGTATTATTTACCTTTTCCCAAGCTATTTCAGCGTTATTGACTTTTTCGATGGCGAGCAAGCCGCAAGAACGCCCCGTTCCCAAAAACACCCCTATCATAATGTCATTGTCAAAACCTCCTGTGCCGCCATAAAAACAATTAAGTGAAGGAATATTGATTTCTGACTGGTTAATAATCCGTCGCTCATACTGAATAAATAACTCACCTCCTTCACTCGGTTTAATCACTTTTCCAAAATATTTTGAACGCAACACTTTTTTGTCTTCGGTTGAGTTTTTACCGTCTTTATAATCAGGATTATCCACAAAAAACTTCAACTCTACATTTCCCTCATGGTAAGAAATAGTCATTATCGCCAGCTCAATCCTATATTCCTTATTCAAAAAATAATAAACGAAATATCGCTCTCCAGAGGAATTGGCTTGCAAATCATACTGGTCTTGTATGTGAGGTGTGATTTCTTCCTTAAAATTTTCATAAATCGTTTGGATGGTTTTGCGCATTTTTTGACGTGAAATGCTGTAATTGCGAGGTCTTTTTGCCTTTGTCAAGTCCGCACTCTTCAAATTGGTTTTGTTCTCAATGTCCAAGAGTTTAATATCAAACTTTATTTTTAATATTTCTAAGGTAATGTACTTATACAGTTGAGTTAATTCATCCAAATTTAAATCTGCTAATGACCGTTTCATAGTGAGTTCGAGTTTATGTTATATTATTAAATGTGTTGCAATGTTTTAAAATAATTTGCAGCTTTTTTGCAAAAAAATTGAAAGACTGTTAAAGTTAGTTGCAATTAGTAGCAAATGACCATGATTAATTGCTATTTACTTATAATTCTATTAGATTGAATTAAAATTAGAATTTCCATTTTCATTTTTTTAAGAAAAAAGAAAAATCTGTACAAAATAAAAAGTGTGATAAGGGATGAATTTAAGAATTAAAATTTAAATATAAGTTTAAAAATGCAATTCTATATTAAAATTAAAATCTAATTGCACTTGCCCATATTTTCATTACACTATAAAATTATTGCAACATGATATTAAAAAAAATGTATTTACCAAACGAGAAGCATGAATTTATCTATCATCTCTCAGACAAAAAAATTGGACTTGAAGGCTTTATTGCAATACACAGCACAGTGAGAGGTCCAGCAATTGGTGGGACTAGAATACTAAGATATACGGTGAAAGGAGGTAATAACAGTGTAGAAGCTATTCAAAAAAGGGCCTTAAATGACGTTTTGCGTTTGTCTCGGGGTATGACAAAGAAAACGAGTGCAGCAAGAATTGGCTACGGTGGTGGAAAGGCCGTGTTGGTGGCTTCGCCCGAAATGAAAACACTTGACTTTTGGGAGGCGTATGGCAATGCGATAAACGAACTTAACGGAATGTTCTTAACCGCAGAAGACAGTGGGACTAACACTGATGATATGGCGAAGCTCGCCAAAACGACAAAATATGTCTCGGGGTTGCGTTCTACAAACGGAGACCCCTCTCCCAAAACAGCACTAGGCATTTTCAAAACCATGAAAGTAGCCGCTAAAGAGTGTTTTGGTTCTGAGGAATTGAAAGGAAAAACAATCATGGTGCAAGGCGGTGGCGGTCATGTAGGACAATACCTGATAAAACACTTAGTAGAAGCGGAAATGAAGGTTTTATTCACAGAGTTGAGTGAAACGAATGCAAAAATGATACTGGATAAATATGGAGATAAGGTGACTAGAGTAGAAGCAGATGAGATTTTTAAGGTGAATTTTGAAATTTTTGCTCCTTGCGCTATCGGAGGAATTATAAATCCAAATTCCATTAAAAAACTAAAAAAACTGGGTTGTAGATTGATACACGGCGCAGCCAATAATCAATTAGAAGATGGCAGAACGGATTCTATTTTATTGCAAGAAGCAGGCATTCTTTATTCCAATGATTACATCATAAATAGTGGTGGCGTGATTGATTGCGTCGAAGGCTTCAATCCAAACTATGACTATAATAAGGTCATGAATGAAATTGATCAAATACCTGCAAGACTGCAATTGATGTTTGACCGAGCAAAACAAAATAAGACAACAACTTTTGAAGAGGGCGAAAAATTTGTTTTAGCAGGTTTGGCTTCTCTTCAAAACGTTAAAGTAATTTAGGAACTTCTTTTTTTCTTGTTTAAAAACGGGTGGAATGGGCGCATTTCACCTTTTTTATTTTCGAAAAATAAAAAAGGCACAACTTGCCATTTCCTGCAAATTATGCCTCTATTTATCAACAAATAATATTCTTTACCTTAAAGAAACAGTGAACGGTTTAGTTCATCGTTACATCTACTACGCTATTCTCTTCACCGTACGGAGTAGCAACGTACTTGTCTGCTTCCCAATCGTTTTCCCAAACTTCGCCGTCGATAAAGTAACGGAACTGATATTCTTTACCAGTTTCAAGGCTGATAGTCGTTTTGAAAGAGCCATTTTTCAACTGCTTCATTTCAAAACCGCTTTCGGTATTCCATTCATTAAAATCTCCTACTAAAACTACTTTTTCTGCTGTTTCTACCGCTTCCGCAGGTAATCTAAAAGTAACTTTACAAAGAGGTTGTTTTTTTAAAAATTGCTTTTTTAAGCTCATGATACTCGATTTTAGTTTTTCAATAATCCATAACCAAGAAATTATCCTATCAATCGCTTGCCTGCGCAAGCCAATAGAATCTTTGCGGCTATTTTATAAAAGTTAATCTTCCGAGTACAAAACAAAGAAAAAACGCCATAAGAATCAATGAATTTTATCATTATTCGACAGAATGCAGATAGAAAGTTTGGATAGTGAAAATGCTTTAATTTGAATGAATGAGCCTTTTTTGGTAGAAAATTAGGAGAATAAACAATAATTGAAATAATTGTCAATTACTTGCTTTACGAAGTTAAATTTTATTTGGTAAGGCAGTTTTTTTTTATAAAAGAAGTAATTTTAAATTTGTTAGTGTAAAAAGTACACTTTCATTATTTTCGCTCTTTAGTCTCAAATATTAATAGCGAATATTCACACAAAATAGCTAATTTTAAACGCTATTTTACACCTCAAAGATGAATTGTAATGATTATCGAAGCGCAGCCAAAATCAACAAAGGCTTCTGCACCACGGATAATCCTATTTTTAAAACCTTATTTATTTAATTAAATGCCTATGAATTTTAAGCGTTACCTAACTAAAGCATTGAGTATGCTAGCGTTAATGGCTTTCTCTGTATTGTCCTTCGGGCAAGGTACTGTGACAGGAAAAGTAATTGACGACAAAGGCGACCCTGCTATTGGAGCAACCGTATCTGTGAAAGGAGCAGGAAACGGTGTCAGCACCAATTTGGAGGGCGTTTACACATTGAGTGTGCCTGCTGGCGAAGCTACTATTTTGTTCAGCTACGTTGGTTTTGCTACTCAAGAAAAAGTCGTTACCATCGAAAATGGTAAGACGATTACACTAGACGTACAATTGGCAGAAGATGCCGTTGTGACAGATGAAATTGTAGTTGTAGGCTATGGCGTGCAGCGCAAAAGAGACCTTGTAGGGTCTATTGCAAAGGTAGAATCTAAAGATTTGAAAGATGTAGTAGGTTCTAGTTTTGAAAACAACCTACAAGGAAAAGTAGCTGGCGTGCAGCTCACTCAAACGAGTGGCGTAGCTGGTGCTGGCTCGGTGATTAGAATACGTGGCGTGTCTTCCATTTCTGGAAACGGCGACCCGCTTATCGTAGTGGATGGTATTCCGATTACTCAAAACAATTTCCTATTTGGCGAAAACAATGGGCAGAACAACAACCCTTTGAACTCGCTCAACCCAAATGATATTGCTTCGGTCGAAATCTTAAAAGATGCTTCTGCGGCAGCTATTTATGGGTCGAGAGCAGCGAATGGCGTTATTCTAATCACCACGAAACGAGGCGAAAAAGGAAAAAGCTATTGGGAATTTAGTACCAACTTTGGTACTTCGCAGCCGTCTAATGTCGTTGATTTTTTAAACTCGGAACAGTGGCTTCAAGTCAGACAAGAAGCATGGGAAAACGATGGAAACGTGGGACGTGCGCCACTTCCAAACGGTTTGAATTATGCTGATATAGACGGAATTGACACCGACTGGATTGATGAAGTATTGGGGACAGGCTTCAAGCAAGATTATAATTTATCGTTCCGTCATGGTGGCGAACTGATTAATTTATACGCTGGAGCAACTTACACCGACGCAGGTAGTTACTTGGTGGGCAATAGTTTCCAACGCGTGAGCGGTCGAGTGAATGCCGATTTTAACTTTTCTAAGAATTTTATAGTAAAAGTCACTTCTTCATTGACCAATGGACTGAATCGCAAATTGGACCAATCTTGGTCTGGCGGACTGGGAACGGCTCAAACTTCTGCTTTGCCGATTTATCCAATCACCAATCCTGACGGCAGTTATTACAATATATATGGTAATCCTGTGGCGCAACGTGAATTGAAAAAATTGCGTGTGCGAGAATGGAGAAGTATCAACAACGTTTCGTTGGTTTATATTCCCATCGAAGGGTTGGCAATCAACGTGACGGGAAATTACGATTATATGAATATTGGGGATTATAGTTTTGAAGATTCTATCTGGACGAACTTCGCCAATATTTCAAAACATACTAATTTTCAGATAGACAACTATTCTGGTTTCGGAACAGTCAGTTACGATTTGCCATTCAAAAACAAAGACCATACTTTATCAGTCATGGTAGGTGGAGAAGCACAATCTAGTAATACAGTTGGCTATTATAGAGAATACAATTATTCAAATGACGTATTGTTTGCCGATGCTGAAACAGTGGCAGACACCACCAAACGCACGAATTACAGTGAGTTTGAAAGTGATAGAACCATCTTTCTGTCTGTCTTTTCTCGCTTGAATTATAGTTATAAAAATCGCTATTTTGTGCAAGCGACATTCCGCCGAGACGGAAACTCAAAATTTAGTTCTGACAAGCGATTTGGGAATTTCCCATCTTTGGGCGTGGGGTATATCCTATCCGAAGAGCCATTTTTGAAAGATAATAAAGTAATCAATTACTTGAAACTAAAGGGAAGTTGGGGCTTGACAGGGAATGCTGGTTTCAATTGGGATGCACAGTATGACCGCTATCGAGTACCAGAATTGTCGGCAGGCGTGGGTTATAATGGTGAGCAAGTCCGTTATCAGTACAAATTGGGCAATCCAGGGCTACAATGGGAAGTCATTCGCACTTTGGATGCCGGTATTGAAATCGGCTTATTCAACGATAGAATTACGTCTGAATTTGCATTCTACGACAAACTTTCAAATAACGTAGCTATAAACGTCTCATTGCAAGCCTCTTCGGGAATTGATGATTTATCATACTTCCAAAACATCGCCCGTATCCGCAACCGTGGCGTAGAATGGAGCGTCACTTCCAATAATATTAAAGGCAAATTCTCTTGGACAACCGAGTTTAATATTGGTGCAAACCGCAATAAAGTCCTTGATGTAGGAACGGCTACACCTGACGCACTCGATGGCGGTTTTGGAGATGTGCGAGTTATTCCGGGTTATTCTATTCAAGTGAATTATATCGTTCGTTTTTCTCACGTAGATGCAGAAACGGGCCGTCCAGTTTATTTGGATAAAGACGGCAACGAGACTTTCGTGTATGATGTAGCGAATGACCGTGTGCCTGCGGGCGAAGGTTTGCCTGATTTCTTTGGTGGCTTGAAAAATACATTTACATATAAAAACTTCGATTTCTCTTTCAACTTCGTGTATAGCTGGGGCGGTACTATCTACGATGATGCTGCAAAGCGTCAGTTGGGTGTAGTCACAGATTGGAACATGAGAACGGATGTATTTGACCGTTGGCAAAAGCCGGGCGATGATGCAACTTACCCGCAATTTACCAATACCATGTTGAACTGGGGTGGAAACGCCAATTTCTGGCAAAATAACCACACCCTTTGGATGTATGATGCTTCTTATGTTCGATTGAGAAATGTAAGATTGGGCTACACTATTCGTCCGAAGAATGAGCGAATGAAAATTCAAACCATCAATTTATACGTTTCGGGTACAAACCTTTGGACGTGGGCGAAAGAATACCGTGGCTGGGACCCAGAGGTGTCGAGAAACAAATCAAGCGACCAACAGCGAAATGTAGGTGGTTATGGTATCACGTATCTTTCTCCGCCACAGGAAAAGACCATTAATTTTGGTTTGAATATTAGATTTTAACAATCAACTAATAAAAATGAATTTGAAAAAAACGATATATCAATTTTCCATTATAGCTTCCATCGCCTTGCTGTTTTCGGCCTGCGGTGATAGCTATTTGGCAACGCCGCCCGACGATAGTTTTACGCTAGAGGAGTTCATGGGAACGCCAGCAAAAGCGCAACAACTCTTGAATAGTTCTTATGACATATTGCGAACAGGGAGCTTTATGGGCGGACAAATGCAGTTTATGTCAGAATTGATGGCTGACAATATCAATGGTGCTTTAATCACCAATGGCGATTGGTTGGCGCATTATACCCGCACGACTGATATTTTCTTAGGGACGACTAGCAGCATGATGCACAATGGCGGCAAGGCGGCAGCTCGTGCCAATCAATTGATTGAAAATATTGACATCGTACAAGGATTGAGTGCCGACGACCGAAAGAGAATGATTGCAGAAGGTAAATTCATTCGTGGAATCGTTCACTTTGAGACGGTTCGTTTCTTTGGTCAGCCTTATGGCTTTACGCCAAATAATACACATCCTGGCATTTCTATTCGTACTACTTATGGCAATGACACGTTTCCTCGTGCATCTGTCAATGAGGTGTATCAGCAAGTAATCGCAGATTTTACGGATGCGATGAACGATTTGCCAGCGTCGAATAATGGTTATGCAACGCAGTGGTCGGCTAAGGCTTATTTAGCAAAAGTGTATTTCCAAATGAATGATTTTGCGAATGCTTATGCCATGGCAGACGATGTGATTATGAATAGTGGCGCAACTTTCGCTGACACGGTAGCTCGATTTTTGCCGGGTGGTAGCCCAGAAAGTGTGTTTGATTTATTGAGTACCAATTATCAAAATGACAACTCAGGACGCTACTTTTCGGATACTTACCGTCCTGACAACAGTACGGGGTTCCCTGCTGCGCCTGCTTCAAGAGATATGTGGAATACTTTAAATCTTGAACCGGGAGACAAGCGTTTGGCATTTTTTACAATGAATAACGAAGGCGAAAACAATGAGTTTATTTTGGTTTCAAAATTTCCTGCACTCGAAGAGTTTCACGTTCCTTTGGCGCATATTACAGAAATGAAGCTCATTAGAGCAGAGTCGGCAGCGGAGTTGAATCAAAATCTTTCGCAAGCTATTGATGATTTAAATGACATTCGTTCTCGTGCAGGACTGACCAACGTTTCGGCTACCGCATCGGCTTCCGAAATCATCACCAAAGCAAGGTCTGAACGCCGTTTGGAACTATTTGGAGAAGGGAACAGATTGCATGAATTGAAGCGAATTGCTGTAAATGGTCAGGCAGATTTGAAAATCAGAGGCAGCGATTGGGATTGTGCTGGCATGGTGTGTCAATTGCCAAGTAATGAACTGCAAGGTAATCCAAGTTTAACGCCTAACCCGGCTGGTGGGTGTAATTAAATGATTGTTTGATTGTTTTGATTGTTTGATTGTTTTGATTGTTTTGATTGTTTGATTGTTTTGATTGTTTTGATTGTTTGATTGTTTTGATTGTTTTGATTGTTTTGATTGTTTGATTGTTTGATTGTTTTGATTGTTTGATTGTTTGATTGTTTTGATTGTTTTGATTGTTTGATTGTTTTGATTGTTTTGATTGTTTGATTGTTTGATTGTTTTGATTGTTTGATTGTTTGATTGTTTGATTGTTTTGATTGTTTGATTGTTTTGATTGTTTGATTGTTTGATTGTTTGATTGTAGGAGTGACTTTTGATTGAGTTTTTATAAAAAAAAATAGTTATTCAGCGATTCTTCAATTGGCTTTTAATTTGTGGGCAGACAGTGTCGAGAGTTAAGCGTTTTCAAAAAAGGGAGTGTTCAAAAAAGTATGACATATACAGATTTGTCAAAATATAAAATAAAGATTATCAGTACTTTATGTTTTTATTAATTTGTCTTAGACACCGTTTAGTGAATATTCCCTCAAAAAATCGTGTTTAATTTTTCAAATGAAGGATTACTTATTTTAAGAACAATCCAACAATCCAACAATCCAACAATCACAACAATCCAACAATCCAACAATCCAACAATCCAACAATCACAACAATCCAACAATCACAACAATCCAACAATCACAACAATCCAACAATCCAACAATCCAACAATCCAACAATATTAAATATAAAAAAATGAAAATATTAAATATAAAAATACTTTTCTTCGCCCTTCTTGCTTTGGTAGCGGTGAGTTGCGAAGATGAAATTCCGCCATTGGGCGAGCCTTCTAGCAAGGTGTTAGGGATACAGGCTACATGGGTTTTGACAGCGGTAGAACAGGTCGATTTATTGACTCCCTTCAATGAGAATACATTGGATGTTTCTACTGTTTTTATTGGCGATACGCCAGCTTCTATGACTTTTGATGGTTCAAGTTATACGGTCAATTACGGAACTTCTCCAGAAGGATTATTAGGTACAGGAGGTAGCTATACCTTCGATGATAATGATTTTCCAACCTTAATTAATTTGAGCTCGGGCGGTACGAATTATACTTTGAACCTAAACAGAACGGTAAGGGAGATTGACCCAACGTTGGAGTTTGAAATCAAAAGAGTGTGTGGCGGCATCGAAGCCATTTCGTATAAATATGTTTTTACAAGGCAATAAACAGGATTAGTAAAGTCCTTTTAAAAAGGAGTAAAAAACTTCTAATAAAATTTTAGATATGAAATTGAAACTAACATATATCGGTTTATTTCTCTTTGTGGCTGTTACTGGCTTTGGTCAAAAAGGCTGGCTAGAGGTAACGGATGGTGGAGAATTTGCACCCGACAAGGAGGTGAAATTATATATTGACATTAAGGCGTGCGATTGCCAAAAATTGATTGGCACGACGGATCCTGTTTATATGTGGACATGGAGTCCGGGTAGCGACGACGACCGCCCTGCGGATTTGAAAAATGGTGATTGGACGGCTTCCAACCCAAATTTGGAAATGACGAACGAAGGAAATGACGTTTGGGAGTTACACGATGGTGTCTACGGATTTTTACAATGTATCGGCAGAGCAAGTTTATGAAAATGATTTTTCATTTTTAGCAAAATCATTGGACGGTGGCTCAGGTGGCGGCTGCGATGAAAACAAAACGGACGATGTTCAAATTTTGGTAGATCCGCCAGTAACGATTTTACCCAAAGTGTATAGTTTCCCGTTTCCTGTGGTACTAGATACGCTTTATACCACTGATAATGATGTATTTACGTTGGTGTATAATAATGGTGTCGAAGAAAAAACGTCGATGCAAAATTTGGATGAAGCGTGGGTTTATGTGCGTGCGGTAGGAAGCGACAGCATCGAATATAAGGTAGAATCATTGAGCAATATTGGCAATAATCCAAAATTGAAAATGACAAAAGTGGGTTCATCTCGTTTTCAATTGTCGATGATTCCTCGACGATTTATTCCGAATTTACCGCCAGGCGTAACGATTCGTTCGCTGAGAATGCAAATTGTTCGTTGGTATATTTCCAACTTGAGCGATGTGGTAGATGGAGAATTTTTGTTTAGGTTTAGATGTGAGTG
>CALOED010000128.1:0-4794 GCA_942492005.1 uncultured Saprospiraceae bacterium | reverse complement strand
TCGCTGTCTCCGGCTTCACGCCGCTGCGTCGACCTTGACCCTGCGTGGCGTGGCGAGCCTGGTCCACGGCGTCCCTGCTTATCAGACATGACTACCAGCTGCTTCAGTCACTTATATTTGTTATCTGTGCACATACATGATGGATTTTATTGACATTCGGCAGAAATATTCGGCTATTGATTGTTCGTGCTAGTTAGAGTGGACGTGACGATACGGTCTACGTTCTAGCGCTAACGACATCACGTTGTCTAATTGTGCCTAAAACGTTTGTACACAACACTCATTTCAGAACACGGTGTCAAACGTGTGCACAATTGCCCGTTCATGCGCACGGTAGGCAAATGAATGGCTTGCAAATTGAGCGGTTCTTGCACTTCTCGCATCTCGCTGAATATCCTATTCACAATGAATTGAGTATCAACCGCATCTGTTTTAGGAATGTGTTCTTCTATTTCTGTATAACTGACTATATCATTGGTAAGGCTATCAATCCGATTAATCCCACTATTGATGTAACCCGAATACTCTTTAATATTTTCGTAATTATTAGCCGCAAGGTCTCGCTCTAGCAGTTGCGAAAAGCTCATAATATTCCTTAAAGGTTCACGCAAATCGTGGGCAGAAATATACGAAAAACGCTTGAGTTCGCTATTCGATACTTCGAGTGCTCTTGCTTGTTCTTTCACTTCTTCGGTGCGTTCTTCTATGATTTTTTCTTGGTTGGCAGTTATTTCTTTGAGTTTTTGGTACATCCGTTGGCTATTTCTAAAAGTATTATCCGTCAGAATACCAATAGCAATAACTGGCGCAATTCCATTGAGAATATACAAAAGCGGCAAAGCCTTACCCGTAAGCGGCAGCAGACTAGCAGGATGATAGATAAAGTAAATTTTTGTAAATAGAAACAAAACAAAACTCCATCCTAAGAGATAATATCTTTGTTTGAGATTCGTAAAAATAAAAATTGCACCCAATCCCGATAAAATCAAATACGACTCCATCTGATAATCTCTGCCCAACAAAATACTGGTAAATGCCACCCAAATAGGGAATAAAATATGTAGAAAATATTCGGTGAGGTGGTACTTTTTTAGATAATTAAAAGAGAGTGTAAGAAGGGCAATAATCAGATATATCAATAAGGCAAAGGCAATAAAAGGATGGTCTCCTACCAACAGATGCACTAATGCATAAGTCACAGAAAGCCCGATAGTAAGCAGTACAATGATATTAATCATCCGTATTCTAAACTTTCTAGTTCTGCTTTGCGTCTTTTGTATGCCTAGAGAAATAAGTCGTTTGAACATTCAAAGTCCATTTCTTATAACCGTGATATTATTCGTTTTATGTTGCTAAGTTCGGTTAAATATTCAAGTATTAAAAAGAAAACCCAATCAAAAGGTTTAATAGGCTAAATAGAAATAGGGGAGAGTTAGTTATTTTTATACTTGTAGTAGGTAACAAATTTTAGGATATATTTTTTATTTATACCCTTATTTAAGCATTATTTAGCATTTTTGTAAGATGATGCTAATCCTTAAATCATTTAAAAATACACTCAAATGAATATATTAAATAGACCAAGACGTAATAGAAAATCAGATGCCATCAGAAGAATGGTTAGAGAAAACCATCTGACCACCAACGATGTGATTGCGCCGCTATTTGTGATAGAAGGCACGCATCAGAAAGTTCCTATTTCGTCTATGCCCGACTGCTATCGCTTGTCTATTGATAATCTTGTAGAAGAGGCTAAAACGCTTTACAAATTGGGCGTGCCTGCCATTTCGCTGTTTCCTGCGGTAAATGAAAGTCTTAAAACCAAAGACGCTAGAGAAGCCTACAATCCTGACGGACTGAATCAAAGAGCCGTGCGAGCCGTAAAAAATGCCGTGCCGGAGTTGGCTATCATGACGGATATTGCGCTCGACCCTTACTCTTCGGACGGACACGACGGGCTGGTACATCCGAATACGGGTGAAATTCTCAATGACGAAACCCTCGAAGTTTTGCAAAAAATGGCAATTTGCCAAGCCGAAGCAGGTGCTGACATACTTGGACCTTCCGATATGATGGATGGTAGAGTGCAAGCCATCAGAGAAGCAATAGATGGAGAAAATTATAAAAACGTCTCTATTATGGCTTACACCGCCAAATACGCTTCTGCCTTTTATGGCCCATTTCGAGATGCGCTCGACTCTGCGCCCAAAAGTGGCGATAAGAAAACTTACCAAATGGATTTTGCGAATAAGCGAGAAGCCATCCGAGAGCTAATGCTAGACGAAGCAGAGTTTGCCGATTTTGTGATGGTAAAGCCCGGTATCGCTTACTTGGATGTGATAGCAGAAATGCGAGCTAATACAGATTTGCCTCTAGCCGTTTATAATGTAAGCGGAGAATATGCCATGGTAAAAGCTGCCGCACAAAACGGCTGGCTCGACGGTCAGAAGATTATGCTCGAAATGCTGTACGGTTTCAAAAGAGCTGGCGCAGATGTGATTTTGACTTATTTTGCAAAAGAACTAGCGTTGTATCTAAATGATTAATCCGTTATTGAAATAGATATTTTGGCTAAAATTGCGCTTATTCAACCATCATTTCGAGGTGGAGTAAGCGCAATTATTTTGCCTGCTTAGGCCTTCGCCCAGCAATACTCATTATAATATTCTGCAATTTCCACTTCATCGCCTTTTCCGTACAATTTTCGTTTTAGCCGCTTCACGAGTTCGGGGCAATCTTTAAGGTATTTTCGTACAGAATGCCGAAACCTATAATTATTGGGTATGAATAGCAAACCATTATCCTTTTGGAAAATAGTCATCTGCGACTCATAAGAAAAATCCATGCTCACGTGTTGGGTATGATAGAAAGAAAAAAGCTGGAGCTTACCATCTACTTCCAATTTTAAAAAAACATACGACTTATTCTTTTTGAACATTGTGCGAGCCAAATTGAGTTGGTCAGCACGAGCAAGAAGGCGAGTCGTTATGTTATTGTAAGTAAAACAAACCTCTCTTGCCTGATGCGGTTTGAGCGTTCGTTCAATTTGATTTTTATCTAAAAACATTATTTCAAAATGCAAACTCCTGATTAAAGGAACATTGGGCGCAACGATAGGAATATCAAAAATAACTTTTGAGGTGTCGCCCGTCAGATTAATATAAAAGCCTTGCACCTCACGTGCAGCAGCTTCAATGGTCAGCAATAATGCTACAAATACTAAAAAAGAAACCTTGTTCATATTATTTTATGTCTTTGTTATTTCTAAATATAAGGCGAACTTCGGAAGTTTTATTGCGCTCAAAGTTAGATATAGCCTTGTTTTTATAAAAGACACCGAAAGGCAGGTGTGCGTCACAGAAAAAATAGAATAATTAAAAAGAACGGTTCTTTGACAATTTTTGCATTTTCGTCCAATGTGGTTTTAACCCATTGTCTTAATTAATTGGTAAACAATGGGTTAAAACCACATTGGATTGAAATTTCAATCTTTTGGCAAAAATTGTCAAAGAGCCAAAAGAACCAAAGATGTTATCTGAAAACAAAAAAGATTTTCACCATTGCTGATGAAAACCTTTTTTATAAAAAGTAAACGGTAATTTTTATTTCAGCAATCTAAAACTACATTGAAGAAGTATGAATACTTTCTACCAACTGCCAACTGCTGACTACTACCCAACTTTCTAATAACGGTAATATTCTGGCTTGTAAGGCCCTTCTACTTTCACGTTGATGTACTCCGCTTGGTCTTGAGAAAGTGTTTCCAATTCTACACCAATTTTAGCTAAGTGCAAACGAGCTACTTCTTCATCTAAGTGTTTAGGAAGCGTGTAAACTTCGTTTTCGTACTTATCGCCATTCGTCCACAATTCCAACTGCGCCAATACTTGATTGGTAAAAGAGTTAGACATTACGAAAGAAGGATGCCCCGTAGCACAACCCAAGTTCACCAAACGACCTTCTGCCAATACCAAAATATCTTTACCATCAATAGTATATTTATCTACCTGAGGTTTGATTTCTACCTTAGTATCGCCATAAGTGTTATTCAACCATGTCATATCAATCTCGTTATCGAAGTGACCGATATTACATACGATGGTTTTGTCAGTCATCAAACGGAAATGCTCTTCAGCAATGATGTCTTTACAGCCCGTAGCCGTTACTACGATGTTTGCTCTAGGAGCAGCATCTACCATTCTTTTTACTTCAAATCCGTCCATAGCTGCTTGAAGCGCACATATTGGGTCCACTTCTGTCACGATAACTCTCGCACCCGCACCACGCAATGATGCAGCAGAACCTTTTCCAACGTCACCATATCCAGCTACTACGGCTACTTTGCCAGCTATCATTACATCCGTTGCACGACGAATAGCATCCACACAACTTTCTTTACAACCGTATTTGTTATCAAACTTCGACTTCGTTACAGAGTCATTCACGTTGATAGCAGGCATAGGTAAAGTACCTTTAGCCATACGCTCATACAAACGGTGAACGCCAGTAGTTGTCTCTTCGCTCAATCCTTTGATATTAGGAACTAACTCAGGATAGTTGTCAAGCACCATGTTGGTCAAATCACCACCATCATCCAAAATCAAATTTAACGGCTGACGGTCTTCACCAAAGAAAATCGTTTGCTCAATAGCCCAGTTAAACTCTTCCTCCGTCATGCCTTTCCAAGCATATACCGGAATACCTGCCGCTGCAATAGCTGCTGCCGCATGGTCTTGAGTAGAGAAAATATTGCAAGAAGACCACGTAACGTCTGCTCCTAACTCTATCAATGTC
>CALOED010000127.1:0-18626 GCA_942492005.1 uncultured Saprospiraceae bacterium | reverse complement strand
CGTTTCTTTGCTTACCTTTGCTATTTCCATCGCCTTCCGATTAGCGAACAAGGAATGTCCCTTGTATGGCGCAGCAGCACAGGATTGTCGGGCGAAACGGCACTCAAAGCGTCGTGATACGGGTAGCCATAAACCTGCTGGTCGAGTTGTTCGTTCCATTTTTCTTGGTGCCAACCTCTGCCGACAATCCATTCTCCGGGTTTTGCTGTTTTTGCTTTTTCGGCTACCATCTGTACTATTTCATTCCAGTTTTTGGTATTCATCAAGTTCAACTTTATTAGGCTACTGCCTACGCCTTGATAATGTCCGTGTCCTTCGATAAAGCCTGGCATTACGAAGTTTCCTTTTGCGTCTATTTGTTTTGTATCGTCTCCGATGTAGGCTTTGATGTCGCTATCGCTCCCAACGGCTAAGATTTTTCCGTCTTTCATGGCAATGGCGGTTGCGCCTTGCGTAGTAGAGTCCATCGTAGCGATATTCCCGTTTAGAATAACGGTATCCGCTATTTTTTCGGACGTGTTGCAGCTTGCCAAAAGCAGTAAAATGATGGATAAGTAAAAGATATTTCTCATGGTTTTTTAAATTGGTTTGTGTTAGAAGTTTTATTGGATTTCAATGAAAATAATAAAAGTTATTGGATACCTATTTTTGAAGGTGAAAAATTATAAAATATCCTGACTGTAAGTGCCATTTTGTGATTCATTCATCCGTTATTCAGTTCCTTGTTTTTTTCTTTTTAAACTAAAATTGTGGGTCGCATAGTTATCTATTTTTTTTAAAATTTATAGAATGAAGCAAGATTTACTTTGGAAGGTATTAATCGCAAAGGCTACGAAAGAGAGCGTGTGCGAACATTTTTAAAATTTATAACTGAATATATTCAGTTTAAAATGAAAGATAATCAAAAAAAAAATTTGAAACTCTTTTAGAGAAAGAATTAGAAGAAGATACAGATTTGCTAACTTTTGATGATGCCGTCAAAATAATTGCTTATGAAGAAGGCATTGAAAAAGGCTTGGAACAAGGCGTTATTTCTTTGTTTGAACTTGGATTTGAAGCCGAAACCATCAGCATTTATTTTAGAAAAGAGTTAGCGTATGTTCAGGCTGTTCTTGAAAAATACACTGAGGAGAATAAAGAAAACTCAGATAATAAAGATGAAAAGGTGGAGTAACTAAAAATTACTTCACACTTTTCAACTCTTTCACCAAATCATTCAAGCGGTCTTGAATATCGGCGATAGCATCCTCATCTTCTTCGTCCATTAGGCTGTCAAAAAGTGCTTCTTGCTCGCCTAATATCACTTCTATTGATTTGGCTATGCCGTATAAGTTGGCTGGCGAATGAAAAGCATCTAAAGAAAATTCATCCTTCTCGAAGCGTTCTTTTTGTGTAATTTTATGCAAATGCAGGTTGTATAATGCAATTAGAATTTTTTGTTCAAAAAGCTGATAAGTAGAAAATTGCCTAACTCGCACGTCTATTTGGCGGCGTTTTTTTTGGAGAATTTCCATAATATTGCGGCGTGTCTCTTCAAATAAAATTTGCTGATTGGGGCGTTGCGCTCTTATCTTTTTTGTAAAATCTTGCTCGTCTTCTACCAATAAAATAATGGCATCTCGACAGCGTTCTTTTTTCTGATTCGATAGTTCTAAAAGGTTGTGTATTTCGATGGTTTCTTCCGTTGCTACGCCTTCGCCCTCGCAGCCAAAGCATTTATCATTATTGAAACGCATATTCAAATGGGCAATATATCCTTTAATTTTTTTCTCGCCATCGCAGACCGAGCATATCGTGTTTTTTGAGTTCAATAATCTAAAAAAACGGTCTTTTATGTTTTTTCTATCCGATGCTTCTTTTTTTCCTTCTACAATGTTTTTGAGCAATTTTTGACGCTGATTTGCTTTCTGAAAAAAGAAATGTTGGATAGCTTGATTACCTTTGGCGGCTAACTGAATGACTTTTGGCGCAAGCGGATTGCCTTGCAAATCAAGGCGTTGCAAGCGTTTGAGTTGCATCAACTCTTTCGGAAAGCTATCTATTTGATTATTTGCCAATCCCAAAACGTGCAACTCTGTCAGCCTATAAATGACCTCTGGAATTTCCCCAAATTGATTGTTGGCAAGTCCTAATTGTTCTAAAAATTGAAAATGCTTAAACGTTTCGGGCAGCTCTTGCAACTGATTGTGCGCCAATCCCAATATCTTCAAACGTCTCAATTCACCTATTTCTTCGGGCAATTCGATAAGCCCTGTATTGCCTAAACTCAAAATCCGCAAATGGCGAACTTTGGATATTTCTGAGGATAGTACGCCCAAAGGATTTCCATTCAGCATTAAGGTTTGCAAGCGAGGCAGATTGGTAATCACGCTAGGAAATTCTCCAAAATCATTGAAGGATAGGCCCAATCCCTCCAGATGTTTCAGTTGAGACATCTCGATGGGGAGGTAATTTATCTTATTTCTATTGGTTGTATCTTCGGTCGGGGCGTATTTTTTTCCTAAAATGAGCGTCCGAAGGTGCGTCAATTCAAATACGGCTTCTGGAATTTCGGTGAGTCCGCTATCCGAAATGTCAAGTTGCGGCAATTGTCGTTCTTTAGCAAACTGAATGCGTTCTTCAACAGTCATAATATTTATTTGAGAATTGTACGATTTTAAATGCCTTTTTTAAAACACAATAGACACATAAGTAATTGGGCTTAAATATTTAGACGATAAACAATTATAAATTACTGATTAACAAGCCAATGAGTCATGACCCATTGGAAATAATTTTGTCTAACTACTTAGAAAAATAGCTTTAAAACGATGTAGTTTTTCCTTTAAAAAATAAATTACAAACAGGGCAAAAAATCGGCTTTTTAGTTTGAAACAAGTAAAATATAGCCCTAAAACCTCACTATGCGCCTATTGTCTTTAGTATATTTTTTCTTTTTGTATGGTTTTATATTTTCATTAAAAACATGAAGATAAAAGTATTTCAAGTTTAATTCAAGCCTAAAAATAAAACTTGTCTATTTTTGCATTAGAATAGTCGAAAAGTGAGCTTAGTCAGTAAGCAATGTTTCGGAATTTTGGCTTTTAAAACATAAAAATATGAAAATAGCAATAATAGGTTACGGTAAAATGGGTAAAACCATTGAGCGATTGGCAATAGAAAAAGGGCATGAAATTGTATTAAAAATCAGTCATACGAATTTGGAAGATATGACAGAGGAGCATTTGCAAAAGGCAGATGTGGCAATAGAATTTACTCGTCCCGAAAGTGCTGCGGATAATATAAAAATGTGCTTAAACGCTGGCGTGCCAGTGGTTTGTGGCACTACGGCATGGTTGGATAAGTTGGATGAAGTAAAGGCAACTTGCGCTGCGATGAATGGCGCTTTTTTCTATGCTTCTAATTTTAGTGTTGGCGTTAATATCTTTTTTGCGCTTAATCAGTATTTAGCTAAAATGATGAAAAACTACCCATCTTATAACCCGATTATGGAAGAAATACATCACACTCAAAAGCTCGATGCGCCTAGCGGTACAGGCATTACGCTCGCTGAAGATTTGATGGAAATCATCACTCAAAAAACGCATTGGGTCAATCAAGAGACTTCTAAGCCTAACGAATTACAGCTTACTTCAAAACGGATAGATAATGTGCCAGGCACGCATTTGATAGCATATATTTCGGAAATTGATACCATTGAGATTAAGCACACTGCGCATTCGAGAGCGGGTTTTGCGTTGGGCGCAATAGGAGCTGCAGAATGGCTGATTGGCAAACAAGGCGTGTTTGGAATGTCGGATATGTTAGGATTGTAATTTTGATTTTAAACTTTTAAAAAGTTCATGGCTGTTTATCTGCTAACGGTAAGCCCTATTAATCATTAGAAAATAAATAATGCTGAATTTTAATGAGTTTTCTGAAACGTCATTAAAATTCAGCATACTTTATTTCATATAGCATATTTTATAGCTTTTAATTTGTAAGTATTGCGATATAGTTTTATATTTTTTGCCCCATTCGTTTGTTATCGAGTAACGCTTAATGGCGTTTTAGGGTCGTAATTACCTAATAATAATGGGTTTTGCTGATAATTTGTATAACTCTGCACTTGAATATTGATATACTCATAAATCTCTTGAATGGTAACGATTTTATCAAAATCTCTATCTGCTCTACCCTTCAATCCTTCCATCATGTAATAGCTAAATAATCCCTGACGGATGCGGTTTACTTCAATAGAAACTTCATTGGCACTAGACGAAAGTATCAAAGCTGTTCCGCCTTTACTATGGCGCAACGCATCATAATAACTTTGGATAGTTTTATCTATTTTACTTCCAGCTGTTTTTTCTATGTTATCTATTCCTCTCGATGCTACCAACTCATCTTGCATACTGCCTGCGTTACAAACATCAGCAATCAGTATTTTATTTTTTGATTTTCCTTTAGCGATTGTAGCCAGAAGGCTTGAATATTTCAATCCGTTGTTTTCGTCTGCATTGTAATCAGTTGGCAAAAAAGAGCCTTTGATGCCGTGTCCAGAAAAATACAAAATAACCGTATCGCTACTATCTGCCTTACGCATAATGCGGTTTACTTCTATTTCGATATTTTTTTTGGTAGCAATCTCATCTATGAGAATAGTCACTTGACTTTCTGGTACTGCGCCTCCTTCTGGGCTTTTAAGAAACGAATACAGTCTATACGCATCATCATCTGTATATTTCAAATCCTTAAAATCATTACTCTCATAGTTAGCCACGCCTATAATCAGTGCCCAAACTTTTCCATTTTTGATTTCTGATTTTTCCTCATCTGTAAGTATTACTTGACTCACGTCGTCGTCGTCGTCCTTATCACCATCATCATTCGATTCTTTAATCCTAATTTCCGTTTTCTTCGTTTTGTTATCATCGTATTTTCCAACTCCCATAAACTCTCCTCTTACCCAAACACCTGATATTTTATCGCCATTATTGAAGTGTATGGTCCCTTTGCCATGAAAGGTATGATTCTGCCATTCTCCGATATAAAAATCGCCATTAGTGTATTTACACACGCCTTTACCGTGTGCCTGTCTTTCTACAAATTCTCCTTCATACTTCGTACCATCTTTATAAATGTAAATCCCCTTGCCATTAATACAATTTCCAGCAACACACCCCTTTTTGTCGTTTTGAGCAAATGCTAAGGCGGCAAAGCATATCATTAGTAGTAGTGTTAGTAATTTTTTCATCTTGACTTTCATTTGCGTTGTTTTAATAATTACAGCATTTAATTGTAAAAGCTGCCGTAGTAGTAAAGAACATAAAACCGATTTTTTGTCTAGTAGTTAATTTTAAAAAATAGATAGAATAAGAAATAATCAACCTATATAAATATAACTTATATTTTGTTTTCTAATTTCAGTTTTAATAAAATTCAAATTGTTTTCTTTCTTTTTTTAAAATTAACTCCCGAAGCTTCATGTCACAAAAAAAAAGTGGCTCGTTCTATATTTTTTTATTAAAAATCTATATTGGTCATTACGCTTATATAGAAAATAAAAAATGGGATTATTGGCAATTGACCTATATAAATCTCTTTAAGTGCCTAACAAATTTAAGCATTATACACCTCATTAATCAATCGTAAATTTCTGATTATTAGCTAAGTGATTCACTTAGTTAAGTTTTTTCCAACCTTCATGCAAAACTTTCTATTCATTTTTATTGCCTTTTTTGCGTTGTAGAAATCAAGCAATAAAGGTTTTACATATCTATATTTTACATATTTGTTTTTAGCATCTCTATTTTAGCTGTATATCTTTTTTTGTATCCAAATTGTCTTTTTTTTTTAAAAACCCAATAAAACCGAAAAAAACTGATTTGGTATTGTTGATATTGTCAAAATAGGAAGGTTAGAAGATGGTAAGATGATAAGAAACAAAGGCTTGTATGAATACTGCGTTGGAGGTCAGCCATTCTCATTATGGCTGGTTGAAGGTATTTTTAGTATTGTCTGCACAGACAACGTTCAGTTTACCCGTTTTATAGCTCATGTTACGCAAGGTTCTCGCAGGGGAGCAGTCCGGGATAGCTATCGAAATTGGAGTAGCTAAATAATATGGTTCTCTGAAAATTACTGTGAAATGGTCTTTATCTAGTATTCCTATGGCTTAAAACCCATTGGATAGTAAACACAAAAAATTTCAGCGAATCAATAATATTTTCTTAGCCAGTGCGTAAGATGAGTTCGTTTATATATCTGCAGTTTTATTCCATAAGCCCCAAAATATTCCAATATTTTTAATCGCATAAATAAACTGCCCGAAGTCCACTGGTTTGATTATGTAGGCATTTACTTCATAATTATGGCTTTGAAAAAGCTCTCTTTCGAGTTTTGAAGAAGCCATCATAATGATAGGTATATCTCTGAATTTCGTATCGTTTTTGATGTATTTGAGAGCTTCAATGCCTGTCATGCGAGGCATTTTATTATCCAATAATATCAGACACGGGCGTTCTTTCTTGCGGTCTGCAAACTCGCCTTCATACCTCAGATAATCCAGTACTTCTTGTCCATCTTTTACCCTATCTACTCGATTCGATAGATGAATCTCCTCAAAGGCATCCATCGTAAGTTCTACGTCAAGGGAATTGTCTTCGGCATATAAAATAGGAGGCATATTAAATTTATTCATCTTTTTTATTTTTAAATTTCAAATAAAAAGTAGCTCCTTCGTGAAGTTTTCCATAAGCAAAAATTGATGCTTGATGTCGGTCCATTATTCGTTTGACATTAGCCATACCTATACCATAACCTTCAAAATCTTCTTGGTGATGCAAACGTTGAAATACGCCAAATAATTTGGAAGAATATTGCATATCAAAGCCAATACCATTATCTTTTATATAAATGGTGGTGTTGGACAAGTTTTGGTTTTTAACCGCAATTTCGATAATCGTTTTGTCTTTGTTTTTAGTAAATTTTAAAGCGTTAGAAATAAGGTTGTAAAATACCATTTTCATCAGTTGATAATCTCCGTGAATATTGGGCATATCTCCAATACTCCATTCTATTTGTCGATTTTCAAACATTACTGATTTTTCTTGAATGATTTCGCTTATCAGGTCATTTAGTTTAATTTCTTCTTTTTTCAGTTCTTGTCTGCCCAATCTAGAGAACTCCAAAAGCGCATCAATCATATTAGACATATTATCAACCCCAGTGATTATATTATCCAAATGCCTAATTGATTTTGGCGTTAGATCTTTGACTGTTCTCTGCAAAATAGTACTAAAACTCCGAATATATCGCAAAGGTGCTCGAAGGTCATGAGAGATAGAAAAGGCAAATAATTCCAAATTTTTATTGGCAGCTTTAAGTTCTTTCACCAAATCTATGAGTTCTGTTTGATAGGCTCGCAGGGAGAGTTCTGCGTTCTTTTTATTCGTAATATCTTCCACCATACCAAGTGCAAACGCCCTACTATGCTTTTTTACCAAAGAGACTGTCAGGCTTGCCCATACAATACCTCCATTTTTATGGATGTATCTTTTTTCCATTCTGTAATGGTCTATTTCTCCGTTTAGGAGTTGCGTGTATTGCTCAACGTCTTTTTCCACATCTTCGGGATAGGTAAATTGAGCAAACGTCATTCCTGAAAGTTCTACGCCCGAATACCCTAAAAATTCTTGAAGTGCTGCATTTGACATAAATGGTTTTCCCAATTCATCAACTAATGCGATGCCTATTCTTGAGTATTTAAAAATAGATTGAAATTTTTCTTGCAAGTTATTTTTAATATCTGCAATATGTTTTTTTTCTGTAACGTCTCTTATTCTAGCAATGATAAAATCAGGTTCATTTTGTGTTTTAATTTTATCAATAGTCAAATCAAACCAATTAGCACTTTCCTCCCTGTGCATTAATCCTTTTTCTATATGAAGCTCGTCTTCATCTATCTTGATTTTTTTCATTGGCATAAAACAATAAAGAAGATAAATCTTCGCCAACTATATTCTCCTTAAAGTCTTTGAAAATATCTGACAACACCTGATTGGCAATAACTACTTTTCCTTTTTCATTAACTATTGCAATACCTTCTTTTGATGTTTCCATCAATGCCTTAAATTGTTTTTTATATTTAAAGTCACTCTCATTTTTAGTAGCTTCCGCTGGTTCTATCAATACGAAACATTGTTTGCGATGCCTTGCTGAACTCGAAGAGATGAATTTTATTTTAGCTCTGATTTTTTTGTCCTCCTCTATTTTAAGACCTGTGCCAATCCAAGAGGATTTTCCTTCAAAAGCCTTATTGATATGACTTAAAACTAACTGTTGATCTTCAAAAAAAGGCATAATTTCAGATAAAAGCGTGACCTTGCTGCTCACATTTAGTCTTGTGGAAAAGGTCTTATTGGTATATTCCAGTGCTAGATTTTCATCGACAGAAAATATAATTGTAGATAACTCATCGAATAGATGATTTACATCAAAACCTGTATTTGGGAAGCTCACGATAAGATTTTTTTTTGTAATGAAGAAATATCTAGAAGATTTTAAAATAAACCTTCTTCTTGATATAGTTCTAAGTTACATGGTGTGTCTGTGTGTTAGGTATTTTGCGTATTTCCGTAAAAAATATAATTTAGATTATTCCAATATCTGACATCCACCATACAAAAAAAAATTGATTAACAGCTACTGAGGCTAATAAACTAAAAACCGTCAGATGAAATCAAAAAAAAGTGGTTAGGGGAACCTATTTTTGCGTTATCAATCAGAATAATGATATTATACTTTAAATCTTTTTTTATTTTTAATTACAAATTTAAAAGTACAGATTATTTTTTCAAAATAAAAATAAAAACTTTAATTTAACTTTTTTTAGTCGAAAATAGTACTCAATAAGGTTTTTTATAATTATTTTAGCATCATCCGTACAAATTTTTATCTGTTTTTTTTATAGAAAAAAAACAAACGACATTCTATTTTCGGTTTGTTTTTTATTAAAAATTGGCTATTAAAGTAATAAGACGCATTGTTGAGGTTTATGTAAAAAAGGAGGTAAATGATATTAGCTTTTTTATTCCTAATTTTAAAAAAAAAACGGTGTGCAATAAATAGAGTTTAAATTAGTTTTTAACATTTTTAAAGAAAAACAAAAAATAGATTTTGTCTCAGTTTAATTATTTGATTTTTTTAAAATCCACTCAACTAGGAATAGTTAGATAATCTATATAAATTTATACGGTACATATATAAAACAAGTTACTTCTTTTCTAGATAAAAATGGATATGTTACAACTATTACAACTATTTTTTATTGAAATATAGCGGAGTATCTTATTCGCTAGAGATTTATTTTAGGTATTTTACTCTTTTATTATAAAATAGGAATAAAGAGAGGTTCTTTGACAATCTGTTTACCAAACAGGCCGAGAGACAGTCATGTATAGAAGGGCAAAAGTTGCCAAAGAATTAATAAAAAAGCATTACTAATTTACTTTAGTATGCGCTAGATTTTCAACCATTGTTATGAATAATACACAAATACTTATTGTAGATGACCACAGTTTGCTTCGGCAAGCACTCAAGGTTTTCATACAACTTGAACGACCAAATTATAGCGTAGAAAGAAGCCTCTAACGGCGAACACGCCATACAAAGGATTATAAAAAAAGAGTATGATATTTTGGTGACAGATATCAATATGCCTCGAATGAGCGGTTATGAGCTAGTCAAGACGATAAAAGCAAGAAATAATAATATTAAAATATTGACGATTTCGATGTTGCTTGACCATAAAACCGTCTCTTCTATGCTGGAATTAGGCGTAGATGGCTATGTATCCAAATTTGCATCAAATCATGAACTGCTAAAAGCCATTGACGAAATACTCAACGGCAACACTTACTACTCTTCTGATGTAGCTTCTGTTTTTATGAGTGGTTTTCAACATAAAAAAGAAAGTGACCAAATCATAGAATCTTTATCTAAAAGAGAATTGGAAATTCTATACCTTGTATTGAAGGAATATTCTAATCAAGAAATAGCCGAAAAACTCTATATCAGCCCCCGAACCGTAGAAACCCACAAGTACAAACTACTCCAAAAGACTAACTCTAAAAATATCGCAGGCTTATTTAAGTTTGCTATTCTCAATGAGTTGTTTGGTGATTTGTTGTGATTTTATATTTCACAATTGGTTTTCATAAGCAAAAAAATGACTGTCATTTCAAGAAATGACAGTAATTTTTTTTCAAACGGTTAGCCGCTAATTTTCAATTTGAAACCATACAAAAAATAGGTTCTTTTTCGTAGCATCTTCGATACTTTTTCTATGTGCCTGTCGGCAGACAGGCACATAGAAAAATAACTTTAAGACGATGTAGTTTTTGGTTCTTTGACAATTTTTGCCCGAAAGATAGATTTTATTCATCCAATGGTGGCTTGTCCCATTGCCTCGACTTACTCAAAAGCAATGGGGCAAGCCACCATTGGATGGTTTGGCAAAAATTGTCAAAGAGCCTAGTTTTTTGGTTCTTTGACAATTTTTGCATTTTCGTCCAATGTGGTTTTAACCCATTGTCTTAATTAATTGGTAAACAATGGGTTAAAACCACATTGGATTGAAGTTTCAATCTTTTGGCAAAAATTGTCAAAGAGCCTAGTTTTTTTTCTTTGAAAAATAAAATATAGCCCTAAAATCTTCATATATGCCTATTGTGTTTAACACGCTTTTTTGTTTTGTATGGTTTGAAAAAATTTCAATACCGCTTCATAAAATGAAAAGCATATAGAAGTTCACAACAATAGTAACAATCATATTCGTTTCAACAATTCTCCTAGTTTTTATCTTCCATTTCCTTAGCACGCTTTGCTCGTTGCATTTTATTTTCGCCACCGCCACGGCTACCGTACTTGAACGCATCGAAGCGAGAAGGCTGCGGGCGAGAAGGCCAATAATTGTTGTCTCGCTCCACGTCTGCCGTTTCTAAAAATGGGTCGAGTACAATCTCTTTTACTTCTTTTTTGAAATAAAAAGTTTTGCTCACCTTTTCGTTATTTGATACCCAAATTTCCGCTGGGATGCGCACAACTTCGCTCGTACCGTCATTGAATTTAAATTCCAAAATCACAGGCATCACCAATCCGCCATTGTTTTTGAACGTCAAATTATAATAATTGTAACCTGCCTCCAAGATGTCTTTTTCATCATCTGTCAGGCTTTTCAAATAGCTCTCATACTCTTTTTTGTCCAAGATTGTCACTTCCAACGGGTCATATTCACTATAAAAATCCTTGATGCTAGGGTCTTTATCCGCATAGCGTTTCATGTCTTTATTCCGAATATCGCCAATGAATTTGGGCTTTTCTTCCTTTTCTTTTCGTGCAAGTTCATTCTCTTTTACAGGGTCTTTTGTGTTGATTTTGTACCATTTCACATCTTCCAAACCTATCTCTACATGGTCGGTGCTATAAAACCAACCTCGCCAAAACCAATCTAAATCCACTCCCGAAGCATCTTCCATCGTGCGGAAAAAGTCCGCAGGCGTAGGATGTTTGAATTTCCAACGAGTAGCGTATTCCTTGAATGCAATATCAAAAAGCTCACGCCCCATCACCGTTTCTCGCAAAATATTGAGCGCCGTAGCAGGCTTATCGTAAGCATTGTTGCCAAATTGCAGAATAGACTCCGAGTTGGTCATAATAGGCGTAATTCCCTTCTTGTCGCCAGCCATATAATCCACAATCGTGTAAGCTGGGCCTGCGCTCGAAGGAAAACCCTCTTCCCACTCTTGCTCCGCCAAAAACTGCAAAAAGCTATTCAAGCCTTCATCCATCCACGTCCACTGACGCTCATCGGAGTTTACAATCATCGGAAAATAATTGTGTCCCACTTCGTGAATAATCACCGTCAGCATCCCATATTTTACTCGCTCGCTGTATGTTCCATCGCTTTCAGGGCGACCATAATTGAAGCAAATCATCGGATATTCCATACCAATGCGCTTCGTATGCACCGAATATGCCACAGGATAAGGATAATCAAATGTATATTTTGAATACACATTGATGGTATGCGCCACTGCTTTGGTAGAATACTTTTCCCAAAGCGGATTGCCTTCTTTCGGGTACAAAGACATCGCCATCACTGTGCCGCTCGACTGCTTCACTGCCATCGCATCCCAAATAAACTTTCGAGAACTCGCAAACGCAAAATCACGAACATTTTCCGCTTTGAATGTCCACGTCTTAAACTTTTCAGAACGAGACTTCTCTGCTTCAATTGCTTCGTCTTGAGAGACAATAATCACAGGATTGACCGTTTCGTTTTTCGCTTTTTCCAAACGCTGACGTTGTTCTTTACTCAATACATCTTTGGCATTCTGCAAGACACCCGTTGCACCAACTACATGGTCGGCAGGTACTTTTAGATTTACTTCATAGTTCCCAAAAGGCAATGCAAACTCTCCTGAACCCAAAAATTGTTTATTTTGCCAGCCTTCTACCTCATTATATACCGCCATACGAGGATAGAATTGCGCTATCGTATAAAGGTAATTATCGTCTTCTTCAAAATATTCGTAGCCCGAACGACCACCAAATTTCATGCGGTCATTGATATTATACCACCATTTGATTTTGATTTGAGTAGTTTCGCCTTTGAGCAATGGCTTTTTCAAATTGACACGCATCATCGTTTTATTTATCAAAAACTCATAAGCGTTGTCTTTTCCATCTTTTACATAATCAATATTAAAACCACCATCAAAACTGCGGTGCATTCGCACCAACTGACTGAAATTCATGCGACTTCCCATACTGTTGGTATTAATCAGATGGGAATCTGAATTTTTCGCACGCACGTTTTGGTCGAGTTGTATCCAAATATAAGTCAGCGGGTCAGGCGAATTATTAAAATACGTAATCGTTTCCGTTCCCCTTACGATTTGCTTATCGTCGTCGAGTTCGATGTCCATTACATAATCCGCTCGCTGCTGATAATACTCGTGGCCTGGTGCGCCAGAAGCCGTTCTGTAACTATTTGGTGTAGGAAATTCTTCTTTCAGTTGTTTGAATTTATTGTAATTCAAGTTCGGGTTTTGAGCAAACACGCCCACCGAAAAGAAGCAAAGAAGCAATAATATGTTCTTTTTCATGTTCATTAATTTTTTAAAAAATATTGAATACAATCAATAGACGCTATTCTAAAAAAATCTGTCTGATGTAAAATGCAACTTATTGACTTTGAGTAGTTTTGTGTGCAGCGCACACAAAACAGAATATTGTCTAATACATTAAGAGTTAGTTCAATCTTATATGACTGCAAAAGTAATTGATAATTGGCACGACATTCACGATATTTACCAAATAATATACAAATGACACATTTCAAACATTAAATAACAAAATGATGAAAATAACTATTCAGCAATACTTACTGATTGGCGCATTGTTTCTACTTGCCTGTACGCCTACTTCCAACGAAAAACAACCTACCACGAATGTAAAAGGCATTGATACGGCTCGAAAAGCCAACTATATGACCTCCCAAGAAAAAGACATGATTAAAGAAATCAACCTCGTGCGCTCCAATCCTAAAGGTTATATTCCGATAGTAGAAAACTACATTAAACAGCAAGAAGCCTCGCTCGAAAATATGATTAGCGGACAAAAATATGTAAAAGACGAAATCAAAACAGCTAAAGAATTGATTAAAGAATTGAAAAAAACGCCCTCTGTCTCTATTCTTTTGCCGCATGAAGGCGTATATAAAGCCGCTAAAAAACACGGACAAGAAGGCAAACGCAAAGGCAGCCTCAATCATGTTGGCAATGATGGACTCTGGCCTTGGGATAGAATTAAAAAGTATGCAAAACTCGGCAATGGTGGAGAAAACCTAGTTGGCGGATTGTCAAATGTCAGAGAATCGGTCTTGCTACTTTTGGTAGATTCTGGCATTGAGGGGCGAGGACATCGAAAAGCCTTACTCAATCCTCAGTGGAAATATGTGGCTTGTTATTACGTAGGCACAGTGGGTGATATGCCTCATTATTGGGTTCAAAATTTTGCTTTTTAGGGTTTTATAAATGAATGGAGGGGAAATTTGCATATTTTTTTTAACTTTAATTATCAATTTTCTGTGGTCTGGTAGTGGGGAATATGGGGCGGTTTTGGTTGATGTGATTGTGCCCATTTTAGCTAAATTTACAGCATTGAGTATTGGAGGAAATGCCGCTTACAGTTACGTGTCAAAACAATTCAGCAGTGATATTTGGTTATTAATTTTAACGGTTATTTTTTCCTTGTTTTTTCCATACTTGATACTAAGAGTAAAGCCAGAATGGCTAATAAATATAGACGAATAAAAAAGCCCCCGTTAGCGTCAAATCTTCAAATTATCGATATTTAAAAAGTATAATTGACTTGAAGACTTGTTTTATATTATCGGTCTGCTAGTTTCGCCACAATAGTAATCGGGACGCTCAGTAGTCAGTTCACCCAACGATTTAGTAACGATTCACCAATGGCACGCTGTTGCCAGTAGTCTGATGCAGTATCGCCCCAAGTGGTTTGAACCCAGCCTGGTGCCAGGCAGTTGACTCTAACTTGTGGGGCAAGCGATTTTGCCGAGCTGCGGGTAAAAGCCATGATGGCGCCTTTGCTGGCAGCAAACATTTCGCCACTGTCGCCCGCCATGCCAGAGTCCGCCTGATCCCAGCCGATATTGAGAATGGTCCCTGAGCCACGTTGCCGCATTTGCTTGCCGATGATACGCGAAAGATGAATAGTGGCCTGAATATCCACGTTCCACAGCTGCTCGAGTTTTTCTTCAAAAGTCCAGTCGGCAGCTTCGCTGGTTAGGACGTCGGTACCGGCGTTGTTAATCCAGATGTCGACGGGAGCAATTCCCCAGGCTTGCTGGCAAAATTTATCGCGAGTTGCAGCCAGAGAAAGATCGCCGAGGATCACATGGGATTCCGTCAAGTTCGCGAATCGTCGTGGCAAGGTGTTCAGCAGATTCAACTTTTGAAAACCATGCACGATGACATTGCATCCGTCTTGTGCCAGTTCCATCGCGATGGCATGTCCAATGCCTGTAGAGCTGCCAGTGACGACTGCCCATTGGTTGGCTAGGTCGGTTGATTCAGAGATGGAAGGATTGTTTTTGTCGAATGCCACGTCAAATAAGACCCACACGTAAAAGTGTATACCGCAATTGGTTGTACTAATGCCATAAGAGCCTAACAAGTTGCCAGCGATCCCCAATTGTTCAGCTTGCCAGTTATCGACGTCAATCCTACTATATCTTCAATATCATAGTGAGCCCCAGACTTTCTTCTTGCAGGAAGCCCCGTATAAATCGCCATCCACAAGCAAAGCAATCGATCATGTCGACATCGCCTACAAATACTGAGCATGAGCAAGTCAATTCAGCACCTGAAAATATAGGTCTTCGGGGTTGGTTTCCGTTCGTTTGGACAGGCTTGGTGGGTGGCAGTGCTATATTTCTCCAATTGGGTAAAGCTGATCAAGATGTGAAGAATTTTTCGCTGACGGTTGCCATCCCTTTGTTAGTAATTGGGCTATCAGTTTGGTTTATTCCGATTCAGCTCCATTTAGTAAACCAACACGTTGGTTAGTGGGACTAGCACCTTGGCTCACGCTTGTGCTTTTTTTTCTCTGATCAAACTAGCCAAGTTCAACGGGTGACGTTGGCATTGTGGGCTGGCGATGGCGCTGGGCAGCCGCAGCCAGATGAGCAATTGCAGGGTGCCGGAGGTTGCTGCAACGACCAGCGACTGGAGCAGTACGCCACAAGACTACCCGCGATTTCTGGGCAATGGTTTCTGGGCTGAGGTAAAGGATATTGGAATTACAAACCGACTGGCAGAAGCAACCTCCTCAGGAATTGTATTGACAAAAAATTGGTGCAGGCTGGTCCGGTTTTTTCAATTGTTGGCAACATAATGCCGTCACGCAAGAGCAACGAGGGCCTAAGGAGTTGGTGACTTGCTACGACATACGCAATGGAGATTTAATGTGGAGCCATGCCGATCTGGTGCGATTTGATCCTGGTGGTAGGAGTGGCCTGGGAGGAAACACTCCATTGGCTACGCCCTCGATTTATAAACAGAGAGTAATTTCGCAAGGAGCAACAGGTATTCTTAACTGCCTTGATGCCAATACTGGCAAACTACTTTGGTCGCACGATACTTTTGCGGAGAATGGCACCGAGAATATTATGTGGGGAAAGGCATGCTCGCCACTTGTCGTTACGCGTGAGGATGGAGGAGAGATGGTCGTCGCTAGTGTGGGTGGCCCTAAAGGGCGATCGTTGCTGGCTTACGACCTTGAAACTGGAGCTGAAATTTGGGCTGGTGGTAATCGTCGTAGTTCGTACGCATCGCCACTATATGCCGAATTGCTAGGCCAGCCGCAAGTGATTTCGATGAACGAGAATTTTGTAACCGCTCACGATCTGGAGACGGGAACTATCTTGTGGGAACACCCCTGGGAAGGCGATAGCGACACCAATGCGACTGTTCCCCAACCAGTCCTCCCAACCTGGCGCATGGTCCGCGCACCCGCCTGAACAGGCGGCTACGCCCGTTCAGGTTCGAGCGGGACTTGCGCGTCACACCGCCGCGCAACGGGCGCGTGTGGGTGGTGCGGGTTGGGCCTACCGTCGCTTGTGTCCGGGTGCCTGCCGTGGTGGCGGCGGGAGCGGTCTGGGCTCTTGCGAGGTCGCTGCGTGAGCTGGGTTCATGTCCGGAACCACGATCCTGCTGCCGTTCCTGCCCTCGGTGGTGTTTACGTGGAGACCGAAGTCATCAGCCCGAGGACGCTGCGAGGTGGTCCCGACTGGTCGAGCTCAGGCCGGCGTCGCCAGATATGGCTCTCTGGCCCCACGGCGCTCGCGTCGGGCGTTCCGCCCTCGCTAGCGACTCATCCCCGCCTGGATCGGCCAGCGAGCCGACTACGGTGGAGGCGGGTGAGCCGACAGGCGGGAGGACAGATGATGAAGGCGGTGACCTACCGCGAGTACGGGCCCCCGTCCGTGCTGCGCTTGCGAGAGGTCCCGACCCCCTCACCGGGTGCGGACGAGGTGCGCGTGCGCGTGGTGGCCTCGTCGGTCAACGACTACGACTGGCACCTGCTCACCGGAAGGCCTTGGCTCAACCGTCCGCCAGGCTTCGTCAAGCCCGCCAACACGGTCCTGGGATCCGACGTCGCCGGGCACGTGGAAGCCGTGGGGTCTGGGATCACGCGTTTCGCCGTGGGTGACGAGGTGTACGCGGACATGTCACCCCACGGCTTCGGCACCTTCGCTGAGTACGTCGTCGCACCGCAGACAGCGCTGTCCCGCAAGCCGGGTAGCCTCACGTTCGAGCAGGCCGCGGCCGTCCCGCAGGCCGGCGAGCTGGCCGTCATGGCGTGCACGCGGTGGCAGTCCATCGAGCCGGGCGAGCGGGTGTTGGTCAACGGCGCGGGCGGGGGCACCGGCACGTTCGCCGTCCAGATCGCCAAGGCAGCGGGTGCGCACGTGACGGCAGTGGACGCCGAGTGGAAGCTGGACCGGCTGAGGGCCGTCGGCGCCGATGAGGTCATCGATTACCGGCAGGAGGACTTCGTCCGACGCGGGGAGACCTACTACCTCATTGTCGACGTCGCCTCGCGCCGCTCGCTGCGGGAGTACCGGCGGTGCCTGAGTCCCGGCGGCGTGTGCGCCATCACCGGTGGGGCCCTGCCCCGGGTCTTCTGGGCTATGGCAGCCGGCCCGCTGGTCTCGGCCGTCGGTGATGTCAAGGTCGGCATGCCCTTCTGGAAGCCCAACGACCCGGACGAAATGGCGACGCTCGCGCACCTGGTCGAGAAGGGGTTGGTCACCCCGGTGATCGACAGCGTCTATCCGATCGGCGACATCGCCGAGGCGTTCCGCCGGTTCGGCGCCCAGCAGCACACGGGCAAGATCGTCATCTCGATCGCCCCCGACGAGCAGGGCTGACAGCGCCCACCTGCATGAGGCTTCGGGGAGACGACCGACCTTCGCACCGGCATCACCGCCAGGGCATTCGGCCCTGCTGCCTGGTACCCGACCGGCTCGGGTTTGGCCTCAGCGGCGATGACGACTGGCCGAGCCTGGCCCGCCCACCGGTTCCTCTGCTCGAACGACCGGAGTGTCGTGTGCCTGGTCATTGGCTTGTCCTCTGCTGCGCGGCTTGGTGGGTCGCGCGGTCACGAGCGTGAACGCAGCAGGACGACGCCCATCCGACGAACCAGACGATGACGCCGAGCCCGAAGAGCGGGGTCGTGGCCTCGGCCAGCGCAGGTACTAGCATCGCCACGCCGACGGCGCCGATCAAGACGCTGAGCACTCCCAACCCGCGGCCGATCGTGCGGTCGCGCAGGCCAGCCACGCTCGTATGCAGCAGGGAAGTAGGCGGTGCCCCACAGCGCCGCCTGCCGGGCGCGTCTATGCGCCGCGAAACCGCCGACGATGGTCGTAGCGCACCGCAGTGCACGCGGGAATCACATGTGAGTCTCGCTACCCCTTGACTTGTACAATGCGGCCAATGAGTCGTACGATTCGTGGTATGGCAACGATGAACATCAGTGACGCGCGGGATCAC
>CALOED010000126.1:0-2498 GCA_942492005.1 uncultured Saprospiraceae bacterium | reverse complement strand
GAACAGATGAGTTTGGTGCTGACCGAAGGGCTTTTATTCGCCATTATTGTTATTAATATCAGAAAAATCATTAAACAATATCGGATTGAAAAAACGAAAAGCGGTGATTTTTTAGATAATTTAGACAATACGCTTCGAGTAGTTTTGAAAAGGTCGTTGCCACCCGTAGTGAGTGAAGTCGCTATGTTTCGTTATGCTTTTTTGTTTTGGAAAATTCCAGTAGAAGCCTTGCCGCATCAGCAAATATTTACCAGCCATAAGAAATCGGGGGCAGTAGCGATGTATTGCGCTTTTATGCTGGCAACGGTGGCAGAAGCTACGGGCGTTCATTTTTTGCTTGCAGGTTGGAACGAAACGGTCGCTTATATTCTCCTTTTCTTGAGTATTTATTCTTTGTTTTTTATTATTGGTTTGGCGAGTTCGATTGTCAAACGCCCAATACTCGTAGATGGCGATACGGTGATTATTCGAGTGGGGTTCTTTTGGAAAGTGACGTTAGATAAAAGCGATATTGAAGATATAGAAGTTATAAAACGAGTAGATGAAAAGGATAAAAGCATTGAAAATCTAGCGACTATTTTACTGACTTCACCTAATCTTTTGTTGCACTTATCCGCTCCTGTAACTGTAAAAGGTATTTATGGTATTCAAAAAACAACATCGAAACTTGCGATATTTGTAGATAAACGAGATGAGTTTTACCAACTTTTTCAAAACAATGAAATTTAATGGCTCTTTGACAATTTTTGCCAAACCATCCAATGGTGGCTTGCCCCATTGCTTTTGAGTAAGTCGAGGCAATGGGGCAAGCCACCATTGGATGAATAAAATCTACCTTTCGGGCAAAAATTGCCAAAGAACCAATTTAATTGGTGTGTGTTTGCCGTTGAACCACCTCACTTTTTATTTTATAAAGTATGAATCACATCATTCAACATATTATTCAACAGCTTAAATCCAGCAATTCTCGGTTTAAAACTTTTCGTAATATGCTTGCATAATTGATTGATTGATTGATAAATAATTATCTCATGTTACGCACTTCTACCAGCCATTCTCATTATGGAAATTCTATTGCCCACATCTTTAGTGTGGGGAGTAATGAAACTAAATGATTTTCGGGTTTTAACCCAACATTACTTCAGTTTAGGGTTAAAACCCTGATTTTTAGATTTATTCTTTACCCCGCACTGATGATACGAGGCAATGGATAAAGCATAGTGAGAATTATTCCCTATAAGGAAAAAAGAAGCAAAAAACAATGGCGACGGCTATTTTCGACAATTTTCAAGAAAAAGTACCAACTGTGATAATTTTTAATTTTAATATGTTGCCTAAAGCTATTTAATCATGTTACGGAAAGCTACTTTTCTTTTTCCAGCTAAAAAGAAGCAAAAAGTGAAAAATTCCAGATAGGAAATTGCTGCACTTCGATGTCCCTTATGGGACAATCTGTTTATAGAATAGAGAAATGAAGTTTATAAGCGTTCCGCTAGGAACAGCCTTAGCATTAATGAAAAGGCTGTTCCTAGCGGAACGCCTAAAATACGCTTAAAATTTAAGCTATAAACAGATTGTCCTTACAGGACACCGTTTTTGCATAATAGCAGTAATTATGTGAAAATCGTGTCGGCAGACAGGCAGGTTCTAATCCACGCTTTGTTAATCTTTTTGGCTTGTCCAAAAAAAATCTGTATGGTTTTAAGTTGTGTTAAAAAAAAGGCATCGAAGATGCTACGAAAAAGAACCTATTTTTTGTATGGTTTTAAATTATAAACTGAGATTACGCAGTGAAAAAATTATAAAAGTTGAAAAATATTTCAGGTGTTCTTACTTTTGTGAAAATTCTTAATAAATCACACTAAAAGTATGAAACGTCCAGAGTTAATGGATTTATATACCGACTTTTTGACATCATCACCACAAATCGCAAGTGCTTTAGTAATGGCAAAAGTGTTAAATGACGCTTATAGCCATGGACTCAATTACTAGAATGCTGGATCCACTCAGACCCAGAGGCCGATAGGCATAAGTTTAATGCAATAGCATCTATTAAGGATTTGAGGGAAACATATCTTCCTGCATTTGAAGCTTGCGTTAAGGAAGCAGGCGTATACTCTATTATGGGAGCGTATAACCGTACAAATGGAGAAGCGTGCTGTGCAAGCAAAACATTATTACAAGATACTTTACGTGATGAATGGGGCTTTAATGGTGTCGTAGTTAGCGACTGCGGTGCTATAAAAGATATCTACCATGATCATAAGTTAGTTGAAACACCAGCTGAGGCTGCAGCTCTAGCTGTGAAAAATGGTTGTGAGATAAACTGTGGATATGTCTATCCTCATCTTGTAGAAGGTGTTAAACAAGGCTATATCATAGAAGAAGAGATTGATGTAGCACTTTCTAGAGCTATTCTTACTAGGATGAAACTTGGTATGTTTGACCCAGTAGAGGATGTTCCATATGCATCAATACCGTATGAAGTAAATGATTGC
>CALOED010000125.1:0-7898 GCA_942492005.1 uncultured Saprospiraceae bacterium | reverse complement strand
ATATATCTGATAAGAAATTTCAAGATACGGATGAACTCATTGGCTATACCCTCAAGCCGAATACTATTATCTATCCAGATAAAGACAATCCAGATGATTCGGAGGAAGTTTCCCTCAATCCGGGCGATATTTCTTTTCTTATCACTCGCAACTATTTGGTAGTAGAATCCGAAGAATATAAAAATTATAAAGGAGGATATAGTATAAATTCTATCAATCAGACAGAGTTTGGTTTCAAATTGGATTTGATGAACGCTCGCAATCCGAGTATTCAAGGGCATTTGAAAATTATTCTGAATAAAAAAGGCGAAATAGATGCTTATATTTTCAAAGCGTCCCCCAAAGAAAAGGAAGTCATTTTTTATCAAGCTATCATCCCCGAAAGTATAGCGCAAGAGGAAGAACAGTATTTTACAGATGCTGGAGAAGTTTTTATTCAGGATACTACGCTATGGGGAACGACGATTCGTCCGTTTTTTGAACTCGAAAAAGGGCAAAAAAGACTATTGCCAAAGGATAGTTTAAGTATTTCTTTTCAGGTAGATACGGTAGTTGTGAATAAAAAGAAAGACAAAAAAAAGGCTGTTTACAGTATTATGATTAGATATAATGAAGAAAATGACGACGGGCAATTGCAAATAAAAGAAGTCGTTTTTGATGTAGATAAAATCACGGAACTCGAAGCCAAAAGCCCAAAGGCAATAGATACAAGGTTTAGGCTGGCTTTTGAGGTTAAGAGTTTAAAAAGTAAATATATCTATCTTTATTTGGATAGCAATCGGATGGTGAATAGCATTGTGATTGGCGAAACAAAATATACGATGCGTGGTATAAGGTAGGATATAAGGCGAGAGTTGTCGTAGTTCATGTTTACTAACTTTAGAAAGCTAGTAAATATATTATCAACTGCATACTAATTAACCTTTCTTCCCAACAAATAAACTAAATACAATGATTTCAATCTGGCTAACGCCTTCTGGTGAAGATTTGGCGTATTATCAACGTGTGATTAATGAACTCAGCGCTACATTAGAAACACCTTCATTTGAGCCACACATCACCTTGCAAGTCGATATAAAAAGAACGTGGTCGCTCGAAAATTACAATGATTTTATTGCATTTGCTGAACATCGGCTACCTTTTGAAGTACAGCTAAAAAAGCTAAGTAGTACGCATCAATATTTTCAATGTTTGTTCTTGAATGTTCAATTGTTGCACGATGAGCTTTTGCAATTGCGAATGGCAAGTAACGATATTTTCAAAACAGAAGAAACGGTCTATTTTCCGCATTTGAGCTTATTGTATGGCGATTTTGAAGCTGCTACCATTAATCGGTTGATAGCTGAATTTGGTGATACTTTAGATAAAATTGTTCTTTTTGATACTATCAAAATAGTAGAAACAAGCGAAAATGTACCGGATTGGAAGGTATTAAAAACGCTAAAAATTGGTAAAACTGCATAAATGAAACCACTTATTATCATATCATTTTTATTCTTATTTTCTTATCAAACGGCTACTGCTGATAAGCATTATAGGTTCAATGCTAACCTTCAAACGGCTTATCAAAAAGTGTTAGATTTGAGATTTGACGAAGCCAATAAAATATTGCAAAGTGAGCGAAAAAGAGACCCGAACAATCTGATTATCGACTTTGTAGAAGATTATATTGATTTCTATACTTTGCTTACCGACGGCAGCAGCGAACAGTTCAAAAAGCTAGAATCTAATAAGTCTAAACGCTTAAAACGCTTTGAAGGTGGCGATTTTCTTTCGCCTTATTATCTTTATACCAAAGCGGAAGTAAAAATACATTGGGCGCTCATTCGCTCGCAGTATGGCGACCAAATCACCGCTATGCGAGAATTGCGCTCGGCATATAAACTATTGACTGCCAACCAGAAACAATTCCCTTCCTTTATGGCAAATAAAAAAAGTCTGGGAATGTTGCGCACTATTTTTAGTGCTATTCCGAGCAGTTACGCTCGAATTATTGGCGTAAATGGAGATGCTCAAAGAGGTTATCGAGAGATAAAAACAGTGTTGGAATATTCTAAAAAACGAAAATTTCTATTTGAAGCCGAATGCCGAATGATTTACGCTTTTGTATTGCTAAGTACTTCGGATGAGCATGACAGGGCGTGGCAGATTATCAATCATACTTCAATCAATCCTCGCACGAGCAAACTCGCTGCATTCCTACAAACGCATTTGGCGATGCGAATAGGCAAAAACGACAAAGCCATACAACTCATTCAGAATCAGCCAACTTCCAATGCTTATTACGACATTCCTCAAATGGAATATTTGCTCGGCATTGCCAAACTCAAAAAATTAGATAAAGGCGCAGCTAGGCATTTTCAGAATTTTTTATCCATCGCTACTTCCGATAATTTCAAAAAATCTACCTACTTACATCTGGCTTATTATTATAAAATATTCAACCAAACGAGCCAATATAATAAGTATCTAAATTTGTGTAAAACAAAAGGAGATGAAATCGTGTATGAAGATAAAAAAGCGGCTTCTTTAGTAGAAGATATTCCGCAAACTGCTTTGCTCAAGGCGCAAATGCTTTTTGATGGCGGCTATTACAGCGAAGCCAGCAACACGCTCAAAGGCGAAAATAAGGCTTCCTTCAACGATGACAAGTCATTGATTTATTATCATTTTTTATTAGCGAGAGCTGCACATCAGCAGAAAAAATACAGCGAAGCTATTACAAATTATAATAAAGTGTTGGATATTGGAAAGGGTGAAAAATATTTTTTCATCTGTTATTCAGCCCTGAAAATGGGCGAACTTTATGAGCAAAAAAGAGATAAAACCAACGCTCGAAAATACTTTAATCTTTGCCTTTCGCTCAAAAGCGAACGCCACGAAGATAGCTATCATAAGCAAGCTAAGGATGGTTTGAAGCGTGTAAAATAAACGCATAAAACGGGGACACAATGCCAATAAAAAAGGCTTAGACAGTTATTAAACAGTCTAAGCCTTTTTTATTTTTTATCGTTCTCTATCGCTTATTTTACTTCAAAAAACGAATCTACAAATGCTCGCTTATTGAAGGCTTGCAAATGATTGATGCCTTCGCCAACGCCAATATATTTAATAGGAATTTTGAATTGGTCAGAAATACCAATTGCCACACCACCTTTTGCCGTACCGTCAAGTTTGGTCAGTGCTAAGGTCGTTACATCGGTTGCTTTTGTAAAATGTTTTGCTTGCTCGATGGCATTTTGTCCCGTAGAAGCGTCTAGTACGAGGAGTACTTCGTGAGGTGCATCTGGAATGTGCTTGGTAATCGAGCGTTTGATTTTTGAGAGTTCACGCATCAAGTTGAGTTTGGTGTGCAAACGTCCTGCGGTATCAATGATAGCAATATCGTGTCCGCCTTCAATTGCTTTCTGAACCGTTTCGTAAGCTACGGCTGCGGGGTCGGTGTTCATGCCTTTACTATGAAAATCGCAACCTACTCGCTCGCTCCAAATCTTTAACTGGTCCACGGCTGCCGCTCTGAAAGTATCGCCTGCGCCTAGAATCACCTTCTTGCCTTGTTGCTGGAATTGATGGGCTATCTTTCCAATTGTTGTTGTTTTTCCAACGCCATTGACACCTACTACCAATAAAATGTATGGTTTTTTGGTTTCATCAAATGAAAAACCAACTTCGTCTTCGGTATTATTATCCGATAATAACTGAACGATTTCGTCTCTCAGAATTTCGTTCAACTCTTTGGTATTGACGTATTTATCTTTAGCCACACGAGCTTCTATCCGTTCAATTATTTTGATGGTAGTATCCAATCCTACATCCGAGGAGATAAGTATTTCTTCCAATTGGTCCAATACTTCATCGTCCACAGTGTCTTTTCCTGCTATGGCACGAGTGATTTTATCAAAAAAGTTGGATTTTGTTTTCTCCAACCCTTTATCTAAATCCTCTTTTTTTTCTTTTGTAAAAAACTTTTTGAAAAAACTCATCTTGTTATTAATTGAAAGGCTCAAACTCAATAAGGATGTGAGATTGATTTTTGAATAAAAACTCAAACTGCTTCTTAAAACCAACTAAAGGCTTCCCCTTATGATGAAAGAGAAGCCTTTAAAAATTATATATAATAATTTTCAATCGAATTATTTATTACTAAAAAACCCTTTTGTCTCGTCTTTGTGTACCATCTGTACTTTGTAAGAATATTTTCCAGTAATTGGATTTTTAACTGGCTTTACTACTTTTACAAAGTCTTTAGCATTAGACTGACCACGAGTTGCGATTTTCGAGTTTTTAGAGACCTTCTTAGCCATGAGAATTTATTTTTATTTATTATTAAATATTACAGTAGTTCGGAAATCAATAATTACTTAATTTCTTTGTGAACTGTATATTTCTTCAAGATTGGATTATATTTTTTCAACTCCATACGAGCAGGAGTATTTTTACGGTTTTTTTCCGTTACATATCTTGAAGTGCCAGGCATTCCACTTGTTTTATGCTCCGTACACTCAAGAATCACTTGGATTCTATTACCTTTCGATTTCTTTGCCATGACGACTATTTATTAAATTTGAAAACAGAATTTAAAAATCCTTTTAATTATTTACTCAAATCTACACCTGTATCTACACCTTTAGCTTCCAATGAAGTCAGGTAATCATAAACCCCTAACTTATTGATGTTGCGCATTGCGGCTGTTGATAATTTCAGTGTCACCCACTTGTCCAATTCTGGAATATAATAACGCTTTGATTGCAAATTTGGCAAAAAACGACGTTTTGTTCTACGCTTTGAGTGCGAAACATTATTTCCTGAAATCGGACGTTTTCCAGTCAATTGACATACCTTAGACATAACCTCTTTCTTTTTTGTGAATTTTTAAATCTTGAAGAATCTTTTAACAATATCAGTCACAGCTAAAATTGAGAATATTCATTCAAAATTAAATAGGTAGTGACTCAGTCAGGAATCGAACCTGAAACCTCTTGAGCCGTAATCAAGTCTTTCTATCCAAATTAAGCTACGGAGTAGTTTTTAGTTGATTCAAAACTATACTTTAAGTCCTTTTCCTAAAGCGATTGCAAAGATAAGATTACTATTTTATTTTTCAAAGACTAGCACCAATAAGTTTTTATTTTTTTAAAGTTTTTTTATTTCATCAGCACCACAAAAGGTTTAACTACCTGAATGTCATTGTTTTTTAATTGAATAAAATAAACTCCCGTTTGCAATAAAGATACATCTAATGATAGCCTTTTAGTTCCCAACTCTTGCGGCAAAATACGCCAATTTGTTATTTTTTGCCCCAATTCGTTATAAAGTTCTACTTCAAAACTGCTATTGGGCGTATTATAATTGACATACAAAACATCGGAAGTAGGATTCGGGAACACTTCTACTACTTCAAATTCTGATGCAAAACCTTCATAATAATCTTGCAATAGATTATAGCTATTATAAATATTCAACCGCCCTTCGGAGTTTACTTTCAGTTGTAAGGTCGGTAATTTATCTACTCCATCCAGAATAAATTGTTTCATTTGCAGAGGCGCATTTGCAATATTTGCCTTCATATTTTCAATAAAAAGCGTATTGGGCGTTGAATAAAGCAAGGCAATAGCTCCTGCTACATGAGGCGCAGCCGCCGAAGTACCAGAAAATGTGCTATATTTATTTAAATGAGTAAGCGTGTAAGTGCCGCTTCCGGGTGCGCCCAAATCAATAGAATGGTAGCCAAAACCAGCCGTTGAGCGCAATTCGTCTGCCTGACTGGTGTTCGTAACGGTAATCAAATAGGGGCTAGTACAACTTGTCGGAATGTCCTTATTCGTATCTACACTAATGGGCGAATTGACCGTAGCGGCTACATTTAATATACCTGCTTTGCCTAAAACATCATAAACGCCACACCAAAGCGGATGATTATCCGGGTTGCCTGCAAAGCCCTGTTGTATGGTAGTTGCTACTACATACGCCCCCGAATTGCCATTGGTGACGTTGTATTTTTCTCGCATTTTCAGAATATAATCATAAGCTATCAGCACATCGGACTCAATTCTTGCCCGACTCAATACCATGATTTTAATATTCCAATTCACGCCCGTTACCCCAAATCCATTATCGCCTTTAGCTCCTACAATTCCCGAAACTGCCGTGCCATGTTCGCTTCTAGGGTGCGTATCATTGCCCACTTCTACCGACCAACCCTTATGGTCATCTACGAAGCCATTATTATCATTATCCATCCCGTCGTTAGGAATTTCATTATGATTGTACCATAAGTTGCCTTGCAGGTCTCGATGTTTAAAATCTGTTCCATCATCAATCACCGCTACTACTATGGTATCGCCTTGCGCAGTCAATCCGCCTGTGGTAACGTTCCAAACTTCGGGCGCACGAATAATATCCATATCCCATTGCTGATGATACAAGCTATCGTTTGGCGTTTTTATTCCATTTCTAAGCTCTAAACGATGGTTGGCTTGCGCCATTTCTACCGCAGGCAAATCGTTTAATGCACGAATCATTTCTTTTTTGGAAATATCATTTTCATCAAATTCTAATAAAATAATCTTAAACCGAGCGGAAATAATACGAGCCTCTACCCTATTGCTATACGGAAATCCTGGTAAAAATTGCGCTACGCCAACTTCTCCGTCAAACGACGAATAAAGCTGAACAAGGACTTGCCCTTCTACTTCTGATTGACCAAAAGCGGAAAAGTGCATGAAGAAAAATAGTAGAACGATGTAGTATTGTTTCATGTTTGATTTTTTGGACCTGCCTGCGGCAGTTGCTGAAATTGTTGGAAATGCTCAACTAGCAGTTTTTCGTATAAAAAATGAACCGAATAAAAAACTGCTCACACTCAACAAAGTTCTCTGTATGATTTTAAACGCTGTCAATAAGGTTTTCGTCCACTCCGATAATATTGGCCAGTTTTTTTTTTCGATAGCCCCTTTTTTTAAGTCACCAAACAGTTTTTATCAATTTCGCTAATATTAGCACATCCTGCCAATCCCATATTTAATTCAAAATCGGCAATTAAATTCTTTAGAACCGCCTCTACGCCTGCTTGCCCTGCTACTGCCAATCCATAAACGTAAGGGCGACCGATACAAACCGCACTTGCGCCCAACGCCAAACATTTGAATACATCTGCGCCTGAACGGATGCCGCTATCTATAAGAATCGGAATGCGCTGATTGACGGTATTGGCAACTTTGGGCAACATTTCGATGGTAGAAACGCCGCCATCTACTTGCCTGCCGCCATGATTTGAGACAATAATCCCGTTCATGCCGTATTCAATAGCTTTTTCAGCATCGTCGGGATGCTGAATGCCTTTTAGAAAAATAGGCAAATTCGTCTGTTGGCGCAGAAATGCTAAGTTTTCCCACGTCAAAGAAGGGCGAGAATACGTCTGAACGAAGGTTTTTATAGCCTTCATCATTTCGCTTACTTTGCCTTTTGAGCGCACTTGCAAAATGTGTTCGATGGTATTCCAATTGATTTTTGGCCTTAGCGGTTGTTCATTGAGAATAGGTTCGTTCATCATTTTTTGAAAAACGGGGTCGGAAGTATATTGAGCAATGCCTTTGCCTTTCAGAAATGGCAAATACGCCATATCTAAATCACGAGTGCGCCAGCCCAACATAGTCGTATCCAACGTAATAACGATGGCTTCGCAACCTGCCCGTTCGGCTCTTTTGACCAAACTCGCCACCAAATCGTCGTTTTTACTCCAATACAATTGAAACCATCGAGGCGCATCGCCCATAACTTCTGCGCATTTTTCCATCGGCACAGAGGCTTGATTAGAAAAAATCATTGGTACGCCCAATTGAGCCGTAGCTTTTGCTACTCCTAAGTCAGCGTCTTTGTGCGCCATTTCCAATACGCCT
>CALOED010000124.1:0-11878 GCA_942492005.1 uncultured Saprospiraceae bacterium | reverse complement strand
AATGGCTGCGCCAAGTGTGGAACATCAACGGATTTCAAGTGCTTTACACACAATCATTGGTTCATACTTGTTCAAAAAAGATTGCGATTTGTTTTCTGCGCCGTTCGATGTTCGATTGCCATTACCTAAGCACCGAGTTGTTGGTAATAAAGTGAACACCGTCGTTCAACCAGACCTTTGTGTTATTTGTGATGACAATAAATTGGATAAACAAGGTTGTATTGGTGCGCCTGATTTAATCATCGAAATCTTATCACCGGGCAATTCTAAACGAGAAATGAAATATAAATATGAACTCTACGAAGAAGCTGGAGTGAAAGAATATTGGGTCATTGAGCCTGAATATAAATTGGCTTTTCTTTATATTTTAGATGAAACAAATCATCAATTTGTAGCTATTTCAAAACCATTTACAGACGAAGATATTATAAAATCAAGTGTAATAGATGGTTTAGAAGTCAATCTTATAGATGTTTTTTCTAAAAAATAGTTAACGAAATTTAACATAAATTCCGTTAACTATTCATTCTTTTGGATAAGTGCTTTTGAGTATTCGATTGAGGTGTGTTTAGCTATTTTTTTCTAAGCTGTATTTGATGCTGATGACTTCTTCTGCTTTGAGTTGGCAGATTTCAGCGATTTGATTTTCGTATAGAAAATCGAATGAGGTAATTAAGTTTTTAGCTAATTTTTCTTTTAGAAGAATAGATTGAAAATTAACGTTTTCTATTTTCTTCTAAAAATCAAATCAATGGTTTTCTTTTTTAAAACTTCAATGTTTGTAATAAACATATTTTGATGTCAACACTTTAAGTTAAAAGCATAATAAATCAACTGTGTTCATGTAATTCAATTTATTAAGAATAAGTTCCTCGTATTTTCTTCTAATAATATATTTTCATAAGTACTTCTCATTGTATCATCAATTTTAGTTGGAAGTTTTCTAAAAATCTCTTTTATTTCAATTCCTAGTATCTGGGTAGATAAAATCAAATACACACTTAACATATGAACGTATCTTTCCCCCGTTTCGGTTTCAATATATTGCTCTAATTTAGCAAATAATTTCAAATATTGCGTTTTGATGTACTCGCTATCGTTTTTATGCTTGAATGCGAGCATGGTATTTGTTAGGAAAGGCGTTTCGAGCGCAAGGAGTTCATCATCCTCGTAATTCGCTAAATCTATCTAGTGATATTCAAAATCGGGAACATACTTTTTGAGTTCTGTTTCGATGTTTTTAAAATAGGCTGGAAAGGTTTTATTCTTCCATTTTCGTTCGCCATGATAGAAAATAATAGGAATAGTGAAGGTCAAAGGCTCGCTGTTTTCAATATTATATCGCCAAATACTGACGAGATATTCTAGGAGTTGGATGTGCGGAAATTTTGGTGGGCTGCGTTTGTGTTCAAAGAGCAAAGCCAGTTTAGTTTTCTCGCCATTTTTAAGCTGGCAATTATAAATCACATCTGAATACAAGTCTTTGAGTTGATTATTGATGTAGCTTGTCGTATCAATCTGAAGTGTATTTAATTCAATTTTATCAGCTATTTCAGGCATCAATTCTCTGGTAAAACCTTTTACAAAGTCAAGTTGTGAGAAATTGTAAACAAAGAAATTATTGTGAGGATGTTTGAACTTGGACATTACTTGAATTATTGTTATTGGATTTATAAGCAAATTTAACATAAATTCCGTTAACTATTCATTCTTTTAGATAAGTGCTTTTGACAATTCGATGGAGGTGTGTTTAGTTCTTTTTTTCTAAGCTGTATTTGATGCTGATGACTTTGGCTACTTTCAAAAACTGCTCTAATCAACGGAATTATTCATTAATCAAAAAGCCCAAATATTCCACGAAGCACCCAAACAATGCCTCGATAAATGGGTAATATTATATTTTTATAAAAGCCTTTGATGATGATAGTGAAGATAAATTCAAAAATAGCTTCAAAGATAAAGTTCATAACAATAGTTTTTTTAAATGATTTGGGAATAAATATATTAATAATTGGCGTTTTGGGGATGTTGTAGCTATTTTAAAAAAAGCACCAAATGTCTAATTATCTGCGCCAGCCTACCAACAAATTTTTATTTCATTTTTTTGTAGCTAAGTAGCCAGGCATATTTTTTTTCATAATAAAAAATTAAAATCGTCCTGCCTGATTATTATAGGCCATGTTTTGGCCTTTATTTTAATTTAGACTTCCTTCTTATCCTCGCTTTCGGATAGCGTCATTTAAGTTTTTCAATGAAAAAAGTTCAAAATTTAAAACCTTTTAAAATATTCAATGTTTAAACATCAATTATTCATTACATCATTTAAAACATAAAAAAATGAGTTCTATAAAAGAGAATGTGAACCAGTTGAACAACATGATTTTGGAAGGAAAAATCTTAGAAGCATTTGAAAAATTCTACGCTGACGACATCGTGATGCAAGATAACGAAACGCCTTTGCGAGAAGGGAAAGAAGTTTGCCGTCAGTTTGAAGAAGCGTTTGTTAGCAATTTGACGGCCTTTAGAGGTGCGGAGGTCAAAAGTGTATTGGTCAGCGAAGCAGCAGGAATAGCGGCAGTAGAATGGGATTTTGACTATACACACGCTGAATGGGGCGATAGAAATTACACACAAGTAGCGGTTCAGAGATGGAAAGACGGTAAAATAGTTAGTGAAAAATTCATGTATCAGGGATAAAATAGCAGAACAATTTTTTTTAGAACAACTGCTGTCTTGCTACAACCGAAAATTAGCCAGCCAACCGATATAAAAGTTATGAATACTGATATTTAAACTTTCAAAATCATTGTTGGTATTGCTAACAAAAAAACCAACGCCGAACGAATCATTCTGATAACCGATAGCGGCATTTATATCCGAGAGCGGTTGGAATGCCCACTGGGAGTTGTTTTTATTCTTAAAATCTGTAAAAAAAGCAGCTCCCGTAGTGGCGTAAATCGTAGCGTAATAATCTCGTTTCCAGATATAAGTATAGGTGTAGCCGATATTAATTCGAGGGATAAAAAGGTGTTTTTGTGCAATGGTTTCTTGTTGAAGCTCATCGGGCAAATAGTTGTAAAACAAATCGGTAGCCAATACAATGCCGCCATTAGAGTGCAACTGTTGTTCAAACATTCTAGCGGATGCTCGAATGCTATAATCTTTATTAAAAACGTGTCGCCAAGTCAAGCTCATAAACGTAAACTGGAAATCGTCTCGCTTTGGCAAATCCAATAAATTCTCGCCTTCCCAATAGTGCCGCCCTACAAAATGAAAGGAGTTTTGGCGCAAATAATAATCGTAATTATATCCATAACTCGTCAATTCGGCATTGGTAAAAGTCGAATTAGCGGCAGTCGGAATGCTAAATGCCAAAACGCCTTGCTTGACTCTCAAACGAAACCCTTGCCCTAGCCCGCTATTTTCAAAACGCTGCGTGCCAAGCTGCATTTCAAAGTTGCGAAAACGGGCATACGTCCCAATATGGTTAATCGAATGTACCAAAAAAAGGCTGCTATCTTCTTGCGCTTCTACCGTCTCAACATCGAAACAGGATAGCATTAAACAGAAAAAAATGGTAAGATTGAATTGATTATTTTTGAACATTTTGAGATAAATTGATATAAAATCAGCATTAAAATTCATGGTCTTAAACTGCGGTTTACTCTTTAGAGTTCTATAAACAGATTGCCCCATTTGGGACATCGAAGTGCGTAACCTGAGTTCTTTATTTAATCTGCGATTATCTGTGAATTTGCTTTAAGAAAACAATTGCAATTACCTTCATTTAAAAACTTAATACATTGATAATCAAAAAATTACTCTTCTACACTTCTATATAATAATGCAAGGCCTCCTCCTTTGTCCAGCCCATTTTTTTCATATAGTTTTTGCGCAGGATTATCTTTTGCCGTTTCGAGCGTTAGCCCTTTTAAGTTATTTTCTTTTGCAAAATCTTCCGCCGTTTTCAAGAGTGCTGCTCCGAAGCCTTTTCCACGCACTTTTGCTTTTACAAACAAATCATTCAGCACATAAGCAGGCTTCATAGATACCGACGAAAACATCGGATATAGTTGCGTAAACCCGACTGCCTCATCGCCATCAAAAGCCAAAAAGATAACCGATTCGTTGCGATTAAACCGAGCTTTTAGGTATTCAAAAGCTCCCTCTAGGTCGGGTTTTTGTTTATAAAAAACACGATACGCATCAAATAATGGTACTATTTCTTCTAAATTTCCGTAATTCGCTTTTATAATTTTCATTGTTGTATTTTTAAAAAACCTTATCCATTTTGGACAAGCATTTTTATTTTAATTCGCCTCTAAGGTCTTTTATATCTTCTTCCTGGCTTTAAATATTTTGCCCCATCTTTTGTTCTAAATCTCGTTGGAATGGTTTGAAAACCATCATCGTAGCGATACACCCAAAAATGCAAATGCGGAAAAGCAGAATAGCCCGTATTACCACTCAAACCAATGACTTGCCCTCGCTCGACCCATTGCCCTTCTTCTACCAAAACGCCTTGATAATCCAAATGCCAATAACCGCCATAAGTGCCATCTTCATGCTTGATGCTAATGTAATTTCCGTCATTCATGTATTTGCGTTTTGCGCCGCCAATATTAGAATCTTCCGACATTCCCACTACTACACCTTCTCTTGCGGCACATATTTTTGTGCCTTTTTTCATTTTAAAATCAAGGGAAAACTCCTCACTGTGTGAAAAACTGGAATAATAGCCTTGTACTATTAAATAAGATTTATTCGTCTCGAAAGGCAATTCGTAAATATACGAAGTGTCGGTTTCATATTTTCCATTTTTCAAATCTCGAATGCTATAATTGGCATAAGTCATTCGAGAACATTCCGTGAATAGTAATAATACAAAGGATAAGATTAAAATTTGAATGATTTTCATGGTCTATTTTTTGGCTTTAAATCTTTGGCTAATAAAAATAGGATTTTCAAAATAATAGAATAGTAATGAGAAATCATTTCAGATTGTTATTATTAGCTATCAGCTACAAAAAACTATCTTTATCTTGCACTTTCAAAATAAATCAGACTTTATTGAAAAAAATCAACCATGAAAGAAACATCTTTTTTACTATACGGTGCTAACGGCTACACCGCAAAACTTATCATTCCGCAAGCTATCGCCAAAGGTATCACCCCTATTTTGGCCGGCAGAACGGAGGCAAAAATCAAAGCCATAGCAGAAGAATATAACCTTCCTTATCGAATTTTCGGTTTGGATGATGCTGCCGAAATACAAGAAAACCTAAAAGACATACCAGTTGTTTTGCATTGTGCTGGCCCTTTTATTTACACCGCTCGCCCCATGATGGAAGCGTGTTTGGCTACTAAGACGCACTATTTGGATATTACAGGCGAGATTGATGTTTTTGAAATGGCGCATGATTTTGATGCTTCTGCCAAATCGAAAAATATCATGCTGATGTCGGGAACGGGCTTTGATGTAGTGCCTACGGACTGTCTGGCGGCTTATTTGAAGTCGTTGTTGCCCGATGCTCAATTTTTGGAGCTGGGATTTTCTTACAAAGGTGGCGGCATTTCTCGTGGAACTGCCATTACTTCTATCGAAAATTTAGGCAAACCGGGTAAGATTAGAAAAGACGGAAAAATCATCAGCGTGCCGCCTGCTTACCGAACTAAACCGCTAAAATTCGGAACAGAATTTTCTTCCAATGGCGTTACTATCCCGTGGGGCGATGTTTCTACGGCATTTTACACCACAGGTATTCCCAATATCGAAGTGTATTTGGGTTTAAAAAAATCACAAGTAACTAATATCAAACGGTCTCGATATTTAGGTTGGCTACTAGGAATGCGTCCTATCAAGAACTTTCTTATTTCGCAAGTCAAAAAACGCCCTGCTGGCCCTAATGAAAAAAGGCGTGAAACGGGAGTTTCTTACATCTGTGGTAGCGTTTTTGATGCTGATGGCAAACAAAAAAGTGCTTATCTCCGCACGCCTGAGGGCTATAAACTCACGGCTTTTATGGCTCTGAATATTACAGAAAAGGTGCTAAATGGCAATTATAAAACAGGCTTTCAAACGCCTGCGATGGCTTATGGTGCTGATTTGGTATTAGAAATGGATGGTGTTGAGCGGTTTATTTTGGCTTAGCTTACATTTAAAAACACATAGACACAGTAGGATAAAGTGTTTTTTATTTTTCTGGGGAAAAATAAGGGTTTTAAGGTTTTTCGCTACCATTGGGCAAATGAATCTACCTTTTTCGCAAAAATTATCAAATCTCCTTACTTTTGAAAAAAAGCAACTTTTCTAAGTATTCTACTGTGTCTATGTGTTTTTTAAAAATTTCAACAATTTGAAAACGACGTTATCGTTATAGATGATGATTATCAAACAAACTAAAATACTCTGCCTAGCGAACACACGATTACATGATTTTTTTTATACAAACAAACCAACATTGGACTTTATTCTAAAAAAAATGGTATAGTACAAAATGTAACGCACTGATTTTGAGTAGTTTTGTGTGCCATTTATACAAAACAGAATATTGTCTATTACAGAAAAACTTAAATTTATGAGATACCTATTTGCCGTTTTGTTCGCATTAGGAATTGGAACTTATACATTTGCGCAGTCGGATACCACCAAAATTTTGGCAAAGAATGACTTGGAGCAAATCAAAATTTTAGAAGATACTATTCAAGTGCTGTCTTATCACGTTTTGCGTAGCCGAGTAGAAGAAGAGCGCAATTACGCTTGTCAGGAACTGATTAAAACATTGGTTGCGGCTTTAAAATTTGATAATTCCTTTTATTATCCTTTCGATTCTGTTCGCCATATTTCAATTATGTATCCTGAGGATAGCAGCTTTCGGATTTTTACGTGGCAATTATACGTCAGCGAAAATGATTATAAATACTTCGGAGCTATTCAGGTGGCAGGTAAAAAACTGAAATTATTTCCGCTAAGTGACCGCTCAGAATTGATGCCTAATCCAGAAAATGAAATTGTGAGCAGCCGCCAATGGTATGGTGCTTTGTATTACAATATCAAACAAATCAACACGCCTTCGGGCAAGTATTATACGTTGTTTGGTTTGGATTATTATAAAATGATGTCTCGCCGAAAAGTGATTGATGTTTTGCATTTTGACGAAGATGGGGAGCCGCAATTTGGTGCGCCTATCTTTACCAGCAAAGATGCCAAAACGGGCGAAGATTTGACTAAAAATCGGGTTGTATTGGAATATAGCGCACAAGGAGCCGTTTATTGTAATTTCAATGCCGAGTACAATTTGATTATTTTTGACAACCTTATCGATATTCCGCCAGCTTACAAAGACCAAGGTATGATGAGCGTCTCTGACGGTAGCTATCGAGGTTACAAATTTGACGGCAGCAAATGGGTCTTTATTGAGAAGGTGTTTAATGATTTTCAGGAAAATGCGCCTAGAGATAAGCCCGTTTTGGATAAGCGAAAAGATGGGCTTTTTGGGCCAGGTAAGCGCAAAAATTAGATTTTAAGGTTTTTATAAAAACAGAAAAGCGAAACAATTTTTAAGTAAATTGTTTCGCTTTTCTGTTTTCACACAATGATTTCATTAACCCGGACTTGTGTCAATCCTAATAGCTTTCATCAGTTCTTTTTCTGTTGGTGTTTCAAACTCGGTTTCCATAAAATCAAACATTCCTGGCGTTACTTCAAATGAAAAAGTTGTCCCCTTTTCGATGTTTCTTTCTAAAACTCGTTTTCTTCTTATCGAATGAGGTGCATTGACATAATGTAATTGCGTTGAAATATTTTGGCCTTTAGCTAAGCCCTCAAACCTTTCTCTTTTAGCTTTTTTCGTAAAGCCAAGGTCAAGAATTACTTCACAACCACACTCCGAAACTTTCTTTGAAGTTGCCCAAATTAGTTTTTCACACCTTTCAACTCTTTCCATTATCCATTTGAAATTCATTGGCTTAGGCAAGTCTTCGCCATATAATTTCCACATCCAATCATCAATTGACAAATGAACTCCATTTACTTCTTCTGATAATTTCTTAGAATATGTAGATTTTCCAGCACCTTGTGGGCCAAAAACTATATGTATTTTTTTATTCATTTTGTGTTTTATAAGGTTTATTACTATCCTTTTATATCTAATTTATATCAGATTACAATTCCTCCTTTTCTTTAAATACGGTGGTTTTATCACCTTCTATAAGTTTACAATTTTTGCCTTTGGCTTCCCAAGTAATTGTGCCATCCGAATAAATTCCGCCATTTGCCCATGCCTCTGTTAGCTTCAATTTCATGTCTTTCCCATCTCTTGTCAAAATCAAATGACTCTCTCCTTCTACCTCACGAGGGCGATACGAAATGGTCAGTTCTTCGTCAGCACTAGCAAAAATATAATCTAAATGGTAGCCATTTTCATCATCGAAAACAGCACTTGTATTTTCATCCGAATTATCTGCATTTATATTAGCTTGCGAAACCATATCGTCGTTTTCGCCTGATGTTTCGCTATTACAACTTACGGCAATTGTAGCAATTATGGCGGCTAGTAGGAGTGTAAAATTTAGGTTTTTCATTTTTGATTTTTTAAGTTTGATTAAAAAAAAGAGATAAAATAGTAAGCTCCCAAATTAGGTTTTTTTACCATTTTATCTCTCTAAATAAAGAATATTATTATCTCGTATATTAACTTTATTTGCCACTATACGCCATTACCTGCCAATAGTTTCGGGTAATCAAAACTCGTTAAATTGCCCGTTTGTCTATTTATATTAGCCCAATTATTTACATCTGCTTCAATGCAGATAATGCCACAAGTTGGCACATTCGGAATGTATTCGTCGTGAAAATAGTTGGCGAGATTGGTAAAAGTTGGATTGTGTCCAAAAATCATTACAGTGTTTATATTATTTGAAACTTGGTGTATCACACTCAAAACATCATCAATGTAGGCTTCATAAATATCTGGATTAATACTTATTTCTTTTGAATAGCTTAATTTTTCTGCGAAAATCTTAGCCGTTGTATTGGCTCGCAAGGCAGGGCTTGAAATAATTAAATCGGGCTGTACGCCTCTTTTTTTAAGCAACTCACCCATATAAGGAGCATCTTTTTCTCCTCTTTTGTTAAGCGGTCGGTCAATATCTTTTTGCGATAAATCTGCCCAGCTTGATTTGGCGTGCCTGACTAAGTATAGTTTTTTCATGATTGCCTTGGTTAGATGTGTGAAACCAGTGTTTTATTTTTGTTTGACAGTTGAAGTTAGTCTTTTTTTATAAATTTCAAAAAAAAATTACGAAATAACATACTATTAAAATAGATTAAAGAAACACTTTTCCCATCTCTTTTTTTTTAAGATAAAGTATATTTCAGCCACAATCTTTTTTTTCCTAAAAATCAATTCATTATACATCTAACAACACCGTATTTGTGAAACGCTCCTTTTACTTATTTGAAATTCAGCACATTATACTCATTGTCATTTTAGTGTAAATATTTTCATGGTTCTATTAAAAAGGCTTAACGGGTCTATGGAAAATATTTAAACCTGAATAACTGAACGAAGTTAATCCTCAAAAATCAAAACAGGCGCAAAACCGTAACGCATCTTATTGTATGTGCAGTCATAAATCGCAATTCTACCACTCTATCTTGCCCGTGTTTGGTTCTGAAAATTTGATAATGTATTTTGCGCTGAAGGAGAATATACTTATACAGGGACAGTAACTTTTGCTGCCAGTACTACTTACTACATAGTAGCTTCAGCATTAGGAAATACTTCTGGTGACTATTATCTTTGGCATACAACATCAAGTAGTACTATAAGTTTATCAGATGGATTTTCAGCTCCTTATACTCACTCTTATATTGGAAATGGGGTTTATGCCAGTACAGCCAATAAAAGTAAAGACCTTGCAGTGCAAAGTCTCTACTATCGCTTGAAACAAATGGACTTTGATGGACAGTTTGAATATTCTGATGTTGTGAATGTCACATTTGGTAGCAAAAATGATGATATTGGGCTTTCTCCAAATCCTGTTCAAAATGAATTAACTATTCAGTATGGAAAAAGGCAAGCGACTATTTACAACTTGTTGGCTCAGCCTGTTCGCACACTTATTATTATTAATGAACAAGAAGTGATTAATGTAAGCGATTTATCGAAAGGTTGATGATTTACGTTTACTAAACTTTTTAGCGAATTTAAATCATGTAGAGCCTTTATTCTGTCTTTTTCAACGAATCCATAACAGATTTTAAGCTATCAATATTCAAGCTGTAAGCCGATTTATCCAACCCCCAGTTCGTCAAATCTATCTTACTCTCTAGTTCGTCTTCTATTGCGTCGGGCAAGGCTGGAAAAAAGTCAATACCAGTCATTTTTTCAATATCGTCCACCGTAGTAGCAAATGCAATCAACGGTGCATCACTTTCTACGTTTTTCATCCAAAAAGCAATCATTTTAATATCCGAACCATAAAAATCCAATACGATTTTATAATAAGATTGCGGCACAGGAATTTCCATTTTTTTCTTACTGCCTTTATTCATTATCTTCTTCGCACGAGTAGTCAAAACAGGGCCCGTTATCACATATAATTTATCAAAATTAGCCGCCCAATCTCGCACTTGTAGCTCTAGGCTTTTCCAAACACCCCTATTAAAGTCTTTATCCTGTGGCGAAACATTCGTCATATAAAACGTTTCTTCCATAGCATCTTCGCTAAAAGCCATATCCTGAGCCGGCAGTAAATGCCCTCTATCGTAACCAGAACGAGTATAATCGCTAGAAGTAACCGCTAGTTTTGGGTCCAATTTAGGGTCGGGTCTAAATCGTAAATCTTCTCTACTTGCCGTGCCTTTCAGCACCATATCTCTCGATATTTCGTAAGCGACCCATTCAGGTTGTTTATGTTTTTCGGAATACGAGAGCGAATAATAACTATGAGTAATTATTTCATTTCCGTTCGTAGCCGTAGGCAAATAATCTACCAAACCAAAATATTTCGGAATCCCCTTAGTTATTTCAGTATTATTATTTTTTTCTGTACTCGTTTCATCGCCACTGCCTCCATTAAAAAAGTACAATGCCGCCATAATAATAGCTACAATAATGCCTCCTATTGTGGTATTATTTTTAAGTGTTGGCTTTTTTTCAGACATAATTCATTCGTATTTACAAAATAAGTAATGCAAAAAGTGAAATATATTTTTTTTAAGTAGTCGGACAAAATTATTTTGTAAATAACTGGCCCTCTCCAATGGGTTTTAACCCATTGTTTTTCAATCAATTAGTTCACAATGGGTTGAAACCCATTGGATATATAAATCTGTCCAGGTACTTATAATCAAATTAAGTAAATATAAAACAATCTAACTATAATAATAATAAAGGCATTGAATAATTTAAAATTACTCAATGCCTTTCCATTTTTTGGTAGTGCTATCATGTAAGGCTTAAAAAAGGAACGGTATTGTGAGCATCCTGCTCGCCCAAGACTTATATTAGTCAGGCTTGCAGTATGCTCACAATACAAGAACCTTTCATTTATAGTGTTATCTTTTTTTCTTATGAAGTATTCTTAGACTTCTACTCCAATTTAATATCAAATAATAATCTAGCCTGTACGCCTTGTAGCTCTCTAAATGTTTTCATTTGTTGGTAATAAGGATACAAACTTCCCAATTCTTGGCGCAAAATAGCATCTTTGGCAGTTGCTTTTTTGCCCGTAAATTCTTCGATTATTTGCTCAATAGGTTCTTTCACTTTTGGATATTCTGCTGTTCTATATTTTTCTAATCCAGCCAATCCAGCCGCTATTTCTATCGCTTTATTCAAATCTCCAATCTCATCCACTAAGCCCAACTCCT
>CALOED010000123.1:0-24979 GCA_942492005.1 uncultured Saprospiraceae bacterium | reverse complement strand
GCTATATTCAATAAATTCTATTGGAAAAGCTATTTTCCGCCGTTGGGCAGGAATTTTATCCAGGGCGTATCTTGGGCACCTGTTTACGGCACAGGAGGTATGGCTATGGCAATACACCGGGAAAGTCTAACGGCACTTGCTGCGGCCTCCTACCGCGCTTATCACCATACCCATATTACGCCGAAAATCTTTGACGATTCCGTGGCTCCTCAATTGTTGACGGCAGAAGAGGTAGAGTTCTTTGCGGACCTCCCGCCCAGAGCGTCTGAAGCGTCTTGATCCTGCCCTTGCTGCGTCGTGTCCTGACCGTTCTGCGATGATCAGAGAGTTTATGCGCGTGGTTGCCACTGCCGCCGAGGTATCCTGGGGCGGTACTGTGAAGACCAGCTTGAAGCGACCGTGGGCCTTGGCGTACGACAATATGTCTTGGTTGGAGCGGGGATGGATAGCTTTGCCTTCCGACGGCTTGACCTTAATCAGCACCTGCAGGTCTTTGAGATAGATCGCCTGGCAGCACAGGCCTTCAAGCGCCAGCGGCTTGCCGAAGTTGGTCTTATACCTCCAACAAACCTACATTTCGTTCCCATAGACTTTACCCAGGAAAACGTGGACACAGCACTCATGCGGTCGGCATATGACCCTCCAGACGCTGGCCTTTTTTGGCTGGATGGATCAACGCCATATTTGAATCGTGACATGGTGTTGGACACGGTGAAGGCGATAAAGCAGGTGGCCACCCCAGGCAGTTATCTGGTGTTTGATTATCTTAACACCGACGCCTTTGATCCAGCCAAGGTCGCGCCACGTGTGCAGGAACTCGTCTCGCATCTCCGTGGTATTGAACCCTTGTCTTCTGGATTCGAGCCGCAGGCGTTGGAGACAGAACTCGCCCACCTCGGGTTTCATGTCCGCGAGCATCTTGGTCCATTTGAGATTGAGACGCGTTACTTCCAGGGGCGTACGGACGGCTACTACGCGACCGAACATGTGCATTTCATGTGTGCGGTGGTCGATAATCATCATGCACGGAGAGAGTGGTACCAGGTCTTGCAATACCACATTCGCGGCCCAACAAACCGGTCAGGCTGACTGACCACAGGGCAGGCTTTCTCCCATTGTCACGGGTGGTCTCCTGCGGTACTTAATCTCACCGGGGGTTAGCCTGCGCCACTGGGGTGAATACAGATGAAAATGTAAATGAAAATTAATCGAAATTATCCGGCAATCGTCTATTTCACCTCCATCAACTTCTCCTTCGAAAGTTCCTGAACTTTTTCAATACTCTCCTCAATCACAGGCACAGCTTCAATACCACGTCTAGAAATCGCTCTGCGCACCAAATAATCTGTATTTCGATTGCGAGGAATACCACGAGCACCAAACCATAAATTCAACTGCCGACCTTGGCGAGAAAAGATAGAAGGTGACATTTTTGCGCCTTTGGGCCTGCCTTGATTGATGTAAATGAGTGAGATGTCCGCATAGACTTTATAAGACGCTATTGTGCCTTTTATTTGGCTTTCGTAGCGAATGGAATTACTAGTGAAATTTGTTCGAACTGAAGATTTTTCTTTCTCCTATCAGTCAAATATCCTTGTAAAACAGTACTAACAATCCGATAACTTTTCAAAGTACCTGCTGCCTTCTTTTTGATATTCTCCTGATTAGTGATAAAAATATCTACGTAGTCCATAAAAGAGATTGGCTTAACTCCTTTGGCAGTATAAAGGGATAGGATACTGGCGAGCTTGCTTTGCAGTATATTTAATCGGTCATTGTGTTTGACCGTATTTTTTATTCCGAGTTTTTGACGTTGTTTTGTCTTGCTCCCGTCTTTCTCTTTTTCTACCTTAACACCAGTTCAGTAGGCAAATCTTTTGTCATCAGAAAAACTACCATTATACCTTAGTTCAACAAGACCATTTGCTCGTCTTAAAAATATTACGTTAAGTTTCATTATTCTATTCAAATTTATAATGAATAGGGGCTATTTCGTGTCTTAAACACTAAAATAAGCAATTACACCTAATTTGCACCTCAATTTTTGCACCTCTAAAGAAACATTTTGTTAGTAGTTTGAAAAAATGGCCCAAAAAGCTGCTTTTAAAGAAAATAGAAACTGATTGACAATCAAAGCAATACGAAACAAATTCGTTTAAAATAAGGATGGTTGGTGTCCATGTGGGACTACAATATCTAAATCGTAACAACTAGCAATTTATTTATCAGTCAATACTTTAAATCTCGCTTTGGTATAAAGGCCAGTCAAGCTAATCCTAATTTTAAAAATAATTCACGAATTTTAATTTGATTATTTCCATTTCATAGAAAAAGCGCTATATTTGCACTCGCTTTTAAAAAACGATATAGAAATAATAATATAATGAAAAGAACGTTTCAACCGTCGAGAAGAAAACGCAAAAACAAGCATGGCTTTAGAGAGCGTATGAGTAGTGTAGGAGGCAGAAAGGTATTGGCTGCGCGCAGAAAAAAAGGTAGAAAAAAATTAACTGTTTCGGATGAACGTCGTTTGAAATAAAACGAACGATTCGCAAATATCTATTGTATATTTTTTTGAATAGAGATGATTATGAATTTAGTCATCTCTATTCGTATATGTACTCATCTCAAAACCAAGCTCATGCCTTCATTTCGCAAAGAAGAACGATTGAAAAGTAAAAAGATAATCGGTCGCTTGTTCAATAAAGAAGGACAATCTTTTGCGAAATTCCCACTGCGTATTATTTTCCTACATACGCCGCTTTCTTCCTCCTCGCCTGCTCAGTTTACTGTGAGCGTTTCCAAGCGATATTTCAAAAAAGCGGTGGATAGAAACCGCATCAAAAGACAAATCAGAGAGGCTTATCGCCTCCAAAAACAGCCCCTTTATGATGCTCTAAAAGCTAAAAATGAACAGTTAGCTATTATGATAATCTACACCGGAAAGCAACAAATTCCTTATCATACTATCGAAAAAAAAGTAGCGCAACTTTTGAAGCAGTTGGCGGTATAGCGGTTCGCAGTTGGCGGTATATGCAAAGAGGTTTCAGCTAACGCTGAAACCTCTTTTGTGTAAAATCAACTTTTTAGCCGCTAGTACAAACTGCCAACTGCTTCTACTTCCCGCACTGATTTTCAACATAACTATATGTAAACGTCAGTCCGACATGATTGGCTCTTGTGCCGTCTGCGCCAAAGCCAAAACGACCAAATACGCCAATGGCTAATGGGCTATTGGCATTGATAGTGCCGCCAATTTCACCAAAATAAGAGGTATAAGCCAGCGTAGTAGTGCCGTGTATCTGAACGGCGGTGCGATACTGACGACCTGCGCCAACGTACCAGCCCCAAAGTCCGCAGTCGTTTCCTGTGTTGGAAGCACTTCCAAAATTCATTTTGGCTAATACGGGAAAAGAGTACATCACATCTCTATCTACTTCGCCGCTAATGTTGTTTTTTCTCATAAAAGACAATCCTGCGCCCGCTTCTATCGAAACGGAACGGCTATCGCCTAATACCAAATACAAGGCAGGATAAGCCGTAAAGCCGTTTCCGTTCACGACATAGGTAATCTCCGAGCCTTCTTTTTGGGTTTCGAGTAAGTCTATTGATTGTGTCAGCGTTGCGCCTAGTCGGATGGATTGCGCATTGGATGCCGCTGTGGCAAAAGCAAGAAAAAGGAATACTGTAAAAAATTGTTTCATAACTCAATCGTATTAAATGTTGTTTTAAAATCTGAACAAACTATGTGATAATAAATCATTCAAAAATCTCAATTATCTTTCGAGTATCTTCGATGGGATAAGCATTCAAAACAGCAGAATCCAAATGATAAAAAATAAGATTCATCAAACCCTGGCGAGGAACATGGCTATTCAGTAGCCTTGCAGATTCCATTAAATCTTCATTAGAAACACGCTCCAATCGGATAATATCATCTTTATATAAATAAAAAGCATTCAAATAATGGCTTTGCTTTACGATGAAATGATTAGCCGTTTCGCTCATCTCATATCGAGCGGTATCCGTCAAATCCGATGTTTTTAAATGATTCATGAGTTCCACTACTCGCCCTCTTCTTCGCACTACACCCCAGCTAAACATCGGTAAGGCTACGTCGAGCGGCAGCGTATATTTATCAAAATTAACAAAATATTGCTTGGCTATTTCCAAATCTAAGATAGAATTTTTGGTGGTTTCGTCTCTCACATCATCCATATTATAAAACATCAATGCGCCTCTATCTACTGGCGGAATGCCTGTTTTTTCGTAAAATTTGACTTGGTGCAAGCGAATAGTAGCCGATAATTCTTCGTTGGCTAGTTTTTCTTTTAATAATTTTAATAAGGAAAAATACTTACCCCTCGTAGAAAGTGACCAATCACAATCTAATTGCATTCCTTTTACGTTTGTTAATTTATTTTTCTTGATAATTTCTTTAGTTGTACTCCATATCAAATCTGCTAATTGAGGTATTTCATTGGCAGCAGAGCCTTTTAGCGTATTGTTTGTAACATATACTGTCGGCACAACAATTACTTCTTTGGGCGGCAATTTAGAAAAACGAATAGGCGCAATTACTTCTGCTTGCTCGCTGTTTCCGCCTTTATTTATATCAAAAAATTTTATGTATATCGTTTTAATTTTCAAATTACTTACATAATTCTGCTCCAAACTATTTAGCGTAAAATTTTGCTTCCAATAGTAAAAAGCAGGTTCTATTTTTCGCTCCTTCTGATTGCAAGACCAATAGGTGCATACGAGCAACACCAGCCATAATAATCGTCTTAGTGCCATTAGATGGATTTTTGTTTTCATTCTAAAATAAAGAAAGTCAAGACTAATCACACAACTGTATTGTCCATTAACTCACTCAATAATGAATGCAAGTTTAGTCAAAAGTCTCGTAAAATACGCAGAAGAGTCTTTCGCTAATCGTGATTTTGGCAAGCTCTGTGATAACTATTCAGCAAGCTGAACAATAAAAAGGTAAAGCATCGGGGTTGTCTATTTAAAAAAAAATTATTCCTCCGAAAACAAAAAAGCCGCTTGTGTAAATACAAGCGGCTTTTTTGTTTTCTAGCAAATTCTATTTATCAGGCTGTACGTGTCCCCAATTTTCGCCCGAGCGGATTCTATTGAGTTGCGTATGCGAAATACCAAAACGTTTGGCTATCACACGCAAGCGAGTGCGTTTTTCGCTTTGCAACATTTTTTTTATCACTTTCACTTTGCTTTCGCTCAATTTATAATGCTCTCGTCGTTTTTCTTTGGCTTTCTGATACAGCGGGCTAGTTTTGGCGTGTTCGTTGAGTTCGTTTTGCGTCATCCACCTAAGATTCTGGTTGTGGTTATTTGACTTATCAAAATCCAAATGCACCACAAATTTATGTTTAGGAGAAGGACACTCCAAAAAGTTATCCGCTACGAAGCGATGCACCAATACATACTTGCGCTTATCTTTGTTATCCAATCGAATTGTAATTCTAATACTCCCGTTCGGGTTTACAGAACCTTTGACCAACCCTTCTTTTTCTGTGACTACATCTACGCTTTTTACTCTACCAAAGTTTGAAATAAAATAATTCGTATTTGTATTTTTTTCTGGAATAACGACTTCTTTCCAAAGTTCTCCCCAAAAAATTTCAATGTTTTGTTTGTTCATTTACTTTACTCTATGTGGCAGCAACAAAAAAATGGAATGTGAATGTACTTTTTTATTGCTCTGTTTAAGATAATACATGGGAAGACTCCATGTTGATGCTTTTGAAATTCAACTGATAGTTTCTTCCCAACTTGTTTGTTTTTGCTTGAAATTTGGTTTTCGCCTTTTGGCGATTAAATCTTTATAGAGGTGATAGCGTATGGTATTTTTGATATTCGGCTTTAAAGACGGCTACTTACTAAAAAGGTAACATTCTAGAATATATTACAAAAAAATCCTCTTTGATGGACTAACCACCAAAGAGGATTTCTTCTAAAAACTGTTTAAATAAATGACTATGGATTGCTAGTTCCGCTAGTTCCCCAAGTACCATTATTTCCTTGCATACCTCCCGGACGTAATTTTCTTCCTCCTTTTACCTGGTCTGCTTTGATTGTCTGAATGTTAAGTTTGTTTAAGTTAGATTTTTTCATAAGTAATAGTTTGTTTATTTGTTTGCGAAAGTTAATAAATAACTGATATACTTATTATTAGCCAATAGCTATGCCAAAAATAAACAACAACAAAACGAGGCTTTTTTTATTAAAATTTTGAATTTAACGTATAAATCCATATAAAATATGGCTAAGCTAAGAACCGACAGATAGTATATTTCTATGCTTTTTTACAATTGGGAATTATATTTCATAACAAAAACATTGTTAGGCAAGCAATTAGATATTAAAAAAAACATTAACTATTCCAAAAACGTTATTTGTCTCAAATTTGGACATAAAATCTAATATTGGTTTAATTTTCATACTCCTATACATTTTTTTTTAATTTTATAAGAAAACCCTTCTCTAAGTCATTGATTACAAAGAAAATTTTCATCTATCTGCCTGCCAACAGGTTTTTATTTAGATTTTAATTTTCATTTGTTCCGAAGTTATTATTTTTGCATAAATTTTAATACAAAAATTTAACTGCCCATTAGCAGTTACAACAATTTATAATACAAGGAAGATGCAATTAAGCGAACAAGAGATAGTAAGGCGAGAATCCTTACAAAAAATCAGAGATTTAGGTTTTGAACCCTTTCCTGCCGAAAAATTTGATGTAGATTTCAAAGCTACCGAAATCACTACCGAAGATTATCACAACGCACTAAAAACCAAATTGGCTGAAATCAAGGGCGTAAACGAAGAAGGGGCAGCTATTTTATTAGCGGCTTTGTTCAAAAACCGTTTTCGTGCAGCTAACGTACTGGCAGATGAAGAACTCCGTAAGCAAGTCCGCATCAGCGAGGAAGTTACGTTCGATAAAGCTGCTGACCGTGCGCCAATGTCTTTTGACGAATATTGCAACCTTATCAAAGAAGAAGCACTAGGCGAATACAGCAAAGAAAAACGAAGCTCTGTCAGCATTGCAGGTCGCTTTATGGGACAGCGTGGCCCTTTTGCGCAATTGCAAGACGCTTTTGGAAGAATACAGTTATATATAGGTAAAAAGGATTTGGGCAATACGCCTGACGAAATAGAAACGTATAAAAAACTCGTCAAACTCCTCGACATTGGCGATTATATCGGCATCAAAGGAGAGGTTTTCGCTACTGGAACGGGCGAAATTTCTATTCATGTACGTGAGTTGAAATTTTTAGCAAAAGCATTGCGCCCACTGCCAATTGTAAAAAGAGACAAAGAAGGCAAAGTTTATGACGAATTCAAAGACCCTGAATTGCGTTATAGAATGCGCTACGTGGATTTGACGGTAAATCCGCAATACAAAGAAATCTTCAAAAAACGTTCAAAAGTTATCAGTTCGATGCGAGCGTTTTTTGTAGAAAGAGACTGGATGGAAGTCGAAACGCCTATTTTACAAGCCATTCACGGTGGCGCAGCCGCTCGCCCGTTCAAGACGTATCACAATACGCTCGATATGCCTTTGTTTATGCGTATTGCCAATGAGTTGTATTTGAAACGCCTTATTGTAGCTGGTTTTGATGGCGTGTTTGAATTTGCCAAAATGTTCCGAAACGAAGGCATGGATAGGACGCACAATCCTGAATTTACGGCAATGGAAATCTACGTGGCGTATAAGGATTATATTTGGATGATGGAAATGGTCGAGCAATGTTTGGAACATATCGCTTTGGCGGTGAATGGCACTACCAAAGCTCCTTATGGCGAAAATGTAGTGGATTTCAAGGGTCCTTACCGACGCTTGACGATGTATGATTCTATTAAGGAATATACTGGCATTGATGTATCTGAGATGGACGAAGCTGGGCTTAGAGAGGTGTGTGCAAAGTTGCACATCGCAGTAAAGCCGAGCATGGGCAAAGGAAAATTGATAGATGAAATATTTGGCGAAAAGGTAGAACATCACCTTATTCAGCCGACTTATATCACCGATTACCCGATTGAAATGTCGCCTTTAGCGAAAAAACACCCATTGACAATTTTTGCCAAGATAAAACCCTGAAAGGGCGATAGCTTCCGCCCTTTCAGGGCTATTGTGATGCTTATTTTATTCCACAGGGCGTTGCCCTGTGCTATTGCTTACGCCCCTGCCACAGGCAGGCAGGCCCTGCCTGCCGCAGGCCTTGCCTGTGGCAGGCCTTGGAGCTTTCTGGCAAAAATTGTCAATGAACCTAAACTTATTTTTAAAGAGTGGTAACTCTGACCATATTTGTAGATAAAAATATAGTATGTAAATGAAGGGCTTTAGTCCTGTATATGTTTGATTTTCAATATAATCAGGACTAAAGCTCTTTTGTAAATCTCCATTAAATCTGGCTACAAATATGAACATGACTACGCCATTCTTACCTTAAATAAACTTAATTTGCACGGTATCAATGCAGTGTTTCAAAAATAATCTAACCTTTTCTCCAATGGTGGCTTGCCCCATTGTACTTTGGTTTTCAATGTAAACAAGGCAGCAAGCTACCTTGGAGTATATAAACAAACTTTTGAAACACGGTATTTATAAATCAATAATCAAGCGATTTGCCTATATAGTTGCCTATTTATTCATACTATTATGAAAGTATATACCGATTTACTGAAAGATATATTAGAAAATGGCGTTCAGCGAGGCGACAGGACAGGTACGGGAACTCGAAGCGTATTTGGGCGGCAGTTTCGTTTTGATTTGAGCGAAGGGTTTCCAGTGCTGACGACCAAAAAGCTGCATTTGCGTTCAATTATCCATGAGCTATTGTGGTTTTTGAAAGGCGATACCAATATTCAATATCTTAAAGAAAATCGAGTGCGGATATGGGATGAATGGGCAGATGAAAATGGAGATTTGGGACCAGTATATGGCAAACAATGGCGCAGATGGGAAACCGCCGATGGGCGAGCGATTGACCAAATCGTTAAATTGATTGATGGTATCAAAAATAACCCCAATAGCCGCCGACACATCGTTACGGCTTGGAATCCTGCGGATGTGGATAAGATGGCGTTGCCGCCTTGCCATTGTTTGTTTCAGTTTTATGTTGCGGATGGCAAACTCTCTTGCCAGTTGTATCAGCGCAGCGCAGATGTGTTTTTGGGCGTTCCGTTCAATATAGCCTCTTACGCCTTGCTCACCATGATGGTAGCACAGGTTTGCGGCTTAGAAGCTGGTGATTTTGTACATACGTTCGGCGATGTGCATTTGTATAATAACCATATCGAACAAGCCGAACTGCAAATTACTCGCTCGCATCGACCTTTGCCTACTATGCAAATCAATCCAGAGGTGAAAGATATTTTCGAGTTTACTTACAAAGATTTTAAACTGCTGAACTACGACCCGCATCCGCATATCAAAGCGGCGGTTTCTGTATAGAGGGTTTGATGCAGAATCAGAAAAGCGAATGACTATTAAAAAATAATCATTCGCTTTTTTATACACATAAAAGAGTAATCATCTAAAACGATTGCTACCCTATTTTCTAACCTACTAAGTGGTCTGTAACGTCGTATTCGGGATTTTTCGGGTCTGGACCATATTGGTTAGAACCCTTATCGCCTTCCGTTACTGCCAATATCAGGTTGTAAATAGGAATTAAGATAAACCAACCGCTCTTATTCACATCGTGCATTCTACGGACTGCTACTGCAATACTAGGCACTAAAACAGCAAGACTATAAACTGTACTGATACCAAAGTCCATCAATCCCACCATGCCGTCAATGAAGCCTAGCACCATAGAAATAATAAAGTTTGCTAAGAAAAAATACCAATACTCTGCTCTTCTTGCTCTTCCGGTGAAAGTTGCATAATTTTTTAATACCGAAATGTAATATTCTACCATTAGAATTAGGTTTTAATAGTTAAAAAAGATTGTACATACTAGAGTTTTCTTTTGAATTTCATTCAAAAACATCTCTAAGTTATAACTAATATTTAAAGCGTTACTATTTTTATTGAAAAAGTTTAATCCTTTTATCATCTTCTAATAAAAACTAACCCCTTCTTTATGGCTAACGTCTATTATTATTTCCTCTATTGCTATTTCGCCTATTTCTATTACTAGAGCGAAAATCCTGATTTCCAGCTTGTGAATTAGAAGGCACATCATCCGAGCCATCATCCACATAAGGATGATTTTCTATTTCTGGAATAGACTGACGGATGAGTTTTTGAATATCTTTTAAATAAGCCCGTTCTTCTCCATTACAAAACGACAAAGCAATGCCGCTCTCGCTGGCTCTACCTGTGCGCCCGATGCGGTGAACGTAAGTTTCAGGCACATTCGGCAAATCGTAATTGATAACCAATGACAATTTACTCACATCAATTCCACGAGCCGCTATATCGGTGGCAACTAGCACGGTAGTTTTACCATTTTTTAAAATTACCCAAAGCCCTTTGTCTTGAGTTTTGCGACTTGTTTCCATGAATGGCTTCGGCTTGTATGTTTTCCCTTCTGAGCCATTTTACAATTTTATCCGCTCCGTGTTTGGTTCTCGAAAACACCAATGTGGTTTCGGCATCTTCTGTATTCAGTAGGTGAATTAAGAGTTTTATCTTATTTCGTTTGCTCACAAAATACACCGCTTGCTCCACTCGCTCGGCAGTAGCTTGTTTGGGTTTAATGGTTATTTTTTCGGGAGTTCCCAATATTTTTTGAGACAAATCCAAAATAGCAGGCGGCATAGTAGCCGAGAAAAAGAGCGACTGACGCTTGGTCGGAAGTTTGGAGATTATCTTACGAATGTCGTGAACAAAGCCCATATCCAGCATTTGGTCGGCTTCGTCGAGTACCAAATAATCTATTTCTCGAAGCGAAACAAAGCCTTGTTGGATTAAATCCAACAATCTGCCCGGCGTAGCTACCAATACATCTACGCCTCTTTGGAGCGCATCGGTTTGTTTTCCTTGCTTCACGCCTCCAAAAATAACTGTATTTCTGATGTTGGTAAATTTGCCATAAGCCGTAAAACTATCTGCAATTTGAATCGCTAATTCACGGGTAGGCGTGACGACAAGTGCTTTTATCTTGCGATTGCGAGTATTGCGTTCATTATCCAAAAACAAATTTTGTATGATAGGAATAGCAAAAGCGGCGGTTTTTCCAGTGCCTGTCTGCGCACAACCTAATAAATCTTTGCCTCTCAAAAGTATTGGAATGGCTTGCTGTTGAATGGGAGTTGGCTCTGTGTAGCCGGCTGCGTTCAATGCTTTAAGGATAGGTTCTACTAAGTGTAATTCTTTAAATGTCATATTTTATATTTTCAAGGGGCAAAGATAATCTAATTGTTTGGGCTTTTGTAATGCGTATGAAAATTAGGATTTAGTAACATCCAAAAAATAAGTTGGTCAAGCTGATAGGAATATTTTGGACGTTATACGCTTTTCATTTTATTAAGGCGTATTGAGCGAATTATACTGCAAATTGTTAAATTGTTGTCGCCTATCGGCTCATTGTTAAATTGCTTTTTTACTGATAATCAGAATTTTGTACAAAAAAAGAAACTGTAAAATGTTCAGTTTTCTGCCGTTTGAAGTATAAAGTTTGAACCTGTCTGCCGATAGGACCGCAGAATAACGAATATCGAACCTGTCTGCCGTCAAAACTAAAAATTAACCGCTCCTTCTTACTACGGCATAAATATTTAAAAAGCGCATTACTAAGCGGCTTTGGGATAAATATCAAAAATGCTAAAACCTCCGCCTTTTTTCTCTACTCTAATTTGTGTATAAATTCGCTCTTTGAGTTCCTGTACGTGAGATATTACGCCAATAATTTTGCCCGTAGCTTGCAGGTTATCGAGGGTTTCGAGTACGATATCAAGGTTTTTGGTGTCGAGCGTTCCGAAGCCTTCATCTATGAATAAGGATTGAATTTGGGCATTTTTACCTGCCAAATCGGACAAACCGAGTGCTAACGCCAAACTGACAATAAAACTCTCTCCGCCCGAAAGTGTACTCATAGAGCGAACGCTTTCGCCCTGATAGCGGTCAATGATAGACAATTGCAGTTGTTCTTTTTCGCTATCGCTTTTTTGTATAAAATATCGGTCGTTGAGGTGACGCAGGTGCGTATTGGCAATAGCTACCAATTTGCGGAGCGTCAAACTCTGTGCATATACTCTAAATCGCTTGCCGTCGCTAGAGCCTATCAAGTCTTTGAGCTTGTTCCAACGGTCAAAAATCTGCGTTTGTGCATTGATTTCTCCTTGCTTTGCTGCGTTTTTAGCGGCTATATTTTTGTTGTGTGTGAGTTTTTGCTGGATGCTTCCCATTTCTACGGCACAGGTTCGTAGCGTTTCATTTAACGTTTTAGAACTGGCTTGAAGGTCTTCAAGGTTTTTGTCCGTTAGCGGTTCTTTTTCCAATTTGGTTAATAATTTGACGGTATCCTCTAGAGATTGTTTGCGTTGCGTGTGTGCCGTCGTTAGTTGCTCTTGTTGTGCCTGAATGTGTTCGGCTTGCTGCTTTGGCAGCATTGCCATCTCCATATCTTGCTGATTATCAAAACCTAATATTTTAGCATTTTGGTGGAGCATTTCCGTCAGTTCGTTCCATTCTGCCTTCATGGTCTCTAGCTGCTGGACTTGAGCTTCTTGCTTTTGCTCTTTCGCAACAAGGCTTTTTTCAATCATGTTGTCTCGTTCTTTTAGCTTTTCAAACTCCGATTGTTTGATGTCGAGTTCTTTTCTAAATTTCGCTCGTTCTACTTTTGGTTCTTTATCTCCAAAAAGAGCTTGACGCTCGGTATTAATAGCCGAAAGAGCTTGACTCAACTGTTGTAGCATTTTCGATTCTTCCTCTAACTGACGATAAGACTCCTGTATCCGTTCTGTGAGCGGAGTGATTTTTCCTTCTGCGACTTCCAGTGTTTTTTGCGTTTTCTCAAATTTTTTAATGCCTTGTTGGTAATTATTTTTGCGTTTTTCTAGTTTTTTTATAAAATCATCCGCCAATGTCAATTCAAAAGGCAACAAAGCATTTATCAATTTTTGTTCAAAAACAGATATGGTTTCGCTCCTCTCCTTTTCGGCATTATATAGGTTGGCCAATTGAGATGAGATATTTTGCAATTGTTCATTAGCCGTAGCGAGTTGAGTATTCTTATCCTTTTGTTTCAAAATCGCCTTGTCCGACTGTGCCTTTAATTTTATTAAACTACTATGCACTTCTTCAAAATTACTCAACAAATCATCGTTGCTTGTGATTTTCTCTTTGATAGTATCTAGCCTGCCGCCGTGTTGCTGATAGCGTTTTAGAATAATCGAATCAAACTGCTCCAAATCCTGCTGAACTTGTAATATTTGCTGAACGCCTTCTTCTTTTTGGCGTTGCAATCTAGCCCATTCCTGCTCTTGGTTTTCGATTTTAGCCAAAAATAAAGCCTGTTCTTTCTCCAATTTCTTCAATGCTTTTTTAGCATTATTCCATGCTTTTTGGGTAGCCGAAACTTGCGGCACGTAGTCGTGTGCATGGCAAGGATGGTCTTCTGAGAAGCATAAGGGGCATTTTTCGCCTTGTTGTAGGCGCATTCGGTCTTGCTCGTATTTTTGTATCAATTGCTCCTGCTCGTAAATCTTCTGTTTGTCTTTTTCTCGAATTTCAGCTTCTTGCAGTTCGGCATTTTTCTCCTCCAAGTAGGATTTCAAATCCGAAATTTCTACTTGAACAAATTCTAATTGCGCCCAAATCTTATCTTGCTGCTGCTCAAAGCCATGAAGCTGCTCCGCCTTACTGACAAAGGCTTCGTACTGCTTCGTTTCGTTTCGTATATCTTGAATATTTTCATAAATCGTATTAATATCTTCTTGAAAATCGCCTTCGCTCGCTTGTGGCAAGGTATTCAGAAACAAATCCTTTAGCACTTCTACTCTAGTTGCTACCGATTGACTTTCTTTTTTTAGTTGTTCAACATTTTTAGCCGTAGTCGATTTTGAAGTTTCGAGCGTTCTGATGTTTTTACGAATGTCTATCAACTGTTTTTTGGCAGATTTTTTTTCATTATTTAAAATCAAAATATTGGACAATGCTACTTCTATCTGCTTATCTTTTGCATTTTTGGCCAGCCAATCTTCAATTTTCAAAATGACAGACTGACATTCTTCAATTTCCGTTTCGAGTGTTGCTTTTTGTTCTTCTTGTTTTTTAATATCCAATTTGAGTTGCTGGAGTGTCTGTTCTTTGTTTTGAATATTTTCTTTATGATTTGTAATATTCAAATCCAGCACTATTACTTCCTCGAATAAGGCTTCTTTCGTTTCTTTTTGACCTTGTATTTCTTCAAAATTATTTTTGGCTTCTTTGAGTTGCGCTCTTATAATTACCTGCTCTTCTTGCAAGGTATCAATCACATCTTTGAGTTGTTTGATGTGTTTTTCTGCAGTATCTAATTTTCCTATCGTTCTTTTTTGCCGAATGATTTCTTTATCAAATACCACCACTTTCTTGTGGACGGCTAAGGCTTCTACATCGGGCTGAATGGCTTCGATTTGTGCCTCAATAGCTTCTAAGTGTGTTTTTAGTGTTATTTTCTGGTATTGAGCAGTTGCCACATCCTCTAGCCATTTGATGTGTTTGGTCTGAATGCTGATTTGAGCAGCAATGTTTTGATGTTGGATTTTGAGGTCTCCGAGTTGTTGGCGAAGCGCATTCACTTCTTCGTCAGATAGGAAGTTTTGGTCGAGTTGATTTTTTAGCGTTTCCAGCTTTTTAGACTCCATTCTAAAGCGGTCATAAGCTGCAATCGAGATTTTTGTATATTCTTCAGTACCTGTTATTTTTTCGAGCAGTTCGCTGCGCTGGTCTTCTTTTGCTTTCAGAAAAGCTGCAAATTCGCCTTGTGCCAACATCACTGAACGCAAAAATTGTTCGTAATTTAGCCCCGTCAGTTCTACTATTCGCTTCAAAACTTCTCGCTTGCCGCTTCTCCCCATTATTTTTTCAGAAGGCAACTCCACCAATTCAAATCTGGCTTTTTGTAAAGTATCATTTCTACTCAATCTACGAGACCACTTTGCCCGATACATTTTTCCTTTTACTTCAAACTCCAACTCCGACATACATTCTCTTGTCCCATAAGTCATTACCTCATCTTCGTGCTTACGAGGCGTTTGACCGTACAAAGCCAACGTCATAGCATCCAAAATAGTGGTTTTCCCTGCACCAGTATCTCCAGTTATAGCGAATAATCCCGTCCCTTTAAATGGAAATGTAGTAAAATCCAGCGTATGACGATCTCTAAGCGAGTTAAGGTTTTGGATATGGAGGCGAAGAATTTTCATCTGTTGTATTGAACTTTAACAATTGTAATATTAAAGTCACCAAAATTAAAATAAAAATCTCAAACGAAGGAACGTTTTAAAATGAAGGGAGGGTTAAGTTAAAATTTTAAGTGCTGAACGCCTTAAAAGCATTCAGCACTTAGATTATTTAGTAAGTAAGAACCAATTAATCATTACTCAATGGCACTGGATTTACTTTATATCCTTGCTCTTGTAGCAATTTAATCAAGCCTTCTTCACCGCCAAGGTGTCCTGCTCCTACGGCAAAAAATGTAGGTTCTTGCATTAGTTCAGTCATTTGTTCCACCCAAGTTCGGTTTCTTGAATTGAGTAAATCATTTTCTAAATCCTTGTATTCTTCTATGTTTTGAATCATGTATTCATAGAGTCCATCTATATTTTGGGTAGTATAAAGCGTCACCATATTATTAAATACGCCTTTGTTCTTTTCAAAATTTGTAATCAAACTCATCAACATTTCTACTTGCCTATCCAAAGTAAGTTTATCAAAAATACTCATTTGAAAGCCTACGGTTTCTAGTCCATTGATTTCTTTATCATTTTCTGTTGCAATTTTTAGCAACTCATTTTCATAAGACTTTACCTCTCCATTGACCATAGAAGGGTAAAATAGGCTCATCAAAGTAAATGGCTTGAGCGTATTAAATTGAGCTATATCCATTTCCGTATGCTTCTTAATGGCTTCTTTTAGCTTTTTATAATCATCAGGTTTCATGAGTTTTTCGAGCGTTGTATCTTTCATGATGGCATTTTTGAGCATTTCTGCTTGGAGATTTGGGTCATCCATATCCAACTCAAAATAGACTTTATCGACACTCGTAATTTTTTCATAAATCGTTTCGGGTAAGAAAAAATCTTCTTCGCCAATGAGGTGTATCGTTCCAAAAAGATAGCAAGTCTGAATGTTGTCACCTGTGATTTTCCAAAGTAAAGATGGATTATCATAATCTGGTGCATTGCTTACGTCATCTGGATCGTCATCTTGTGCATAAACGCCCATTGGCAAAATTCCAAAAATCAACATCGCTAAAATTCCAAATAAAAACTTATTCATGGTTTTTCTTTTTTATTCAATTTGTATAATTTACATACACTACTGCAAACTTATCAATTCATCCAGGTAACTTTGGAGTTCTCGGATATAATTTCCGTATAATTTTTTTAAATACCATCGAGTGAAAAAATAATTCCCAATCACCAACGCCAATAATATGCACGAAAATGCTGCAGCGTAAAGCTGTGGATTGCTTTCCGACATTTGCAAAAGCAGATTGCCGCCTATCATTCCATTTTCGTAAAACGCTAATGCCGTCCCTATTGGCACAATCGCAAGCGTCAAAATCATAGCTGCTCGAAAATAAATCTTAACATAAGTATTCAATCTATTGACGACCGTTTGCAAGACTTGATACATACTATTCGATTGCAATTCGATATTTTTTATAAAATAATACTGGCGAATAAACAACACAAAAAACGGGATAAATATCAATGTCCACACTATCATCACAATCTTGATAAGCACCGCTTCTGTGAGCCACATCACCGTGTAGCCAACTACCAAAAACGATAGCAAAAAGACAATATCCAATAGAATATTCCCACTGAATTGCTCCAATGCGTTGTTCGCTTTTCCTTTGATGACTCGCCGTATTTCAGCTACATCTACGTGCTGCTGACGGATATTTGCCACCGAAAAATCCTCCCAAAGGGTTTTAAATTCTTCTAAATTCATATATGATGATTGTGCTATTTTTAATGTATTACGCTATTAATTTTTTGAACTGCCAACTGCCAACTAAATAACTGGTTTTAATATTTTTTTTAGTTTAGCTTTAATGCGATTGATTTTTACGCCTACGTTAGATTTTGTGATACCAATCATTTCAGCGATTTCGTCGTAACTGTACTCTTCCAAATAGAGCATCATAATCGCTTTTTCTACCTTACTTAACTGATTTATAGCTTGATACAAATATTGGCTACGTTCTTCTTCTTCAATACTTTTGTAAGTTAAGTCAGGGATTTGAAATTCATCGATGCTTAGTGCGTTGAGATTCGGCCGTCGTTTTTGTTTTCGGTAATTAGAAATAGCCGTATTGATAGCTACTCGATACGCCCATGTTGTGAATTTGGATTGCCCTTTGAACGAAGGAAACGCCCGCCACCATTGTATCAAGATGTCTTGAAACAAGTCCTTGCGGTCGGATTCATTGCTGCAATACATACTACACACCTTATGTATGATGCCCTGATGCTGCTCCGCTAATGTTATAAAATCCTGTTCAATATCCATTTTTTTTACTTTAGCCCCAATCGCTCTACGCTATTTCCAATAGTAAAAGTTTTCATTTCTTGTTCCAGCGTTTTAAATGAATCGGCTTCTACTTTCTTTACCATTTTTCCTTTTTTTAATAAATGAATTTCATTAGAAGTATCGCTCAAAGTAGAAAAAATATGCGATGAAATAATAATGGTTTTTCCCAATGATTTTAATTGATGAATGATTTCAGTGATAATCATATTGCTTTGAATATCTACGCCATTGAATGGTTCATCGAGGATAAAAACGTCATTTTGCTGCAAAAGCGTAGCCAATAAGGCTAATTTTTTCTTCATGCCTGTGGAGTATTTCACGGCATATTGCTCTAATGGCAAATCAAAAACATTCTTTTCATCAAAATTTACCCCTTTTATATTTCGAGCATTGCACAACAATTGAAGGTATTCTCGCCCAGTGATTTTTGAAAAGAAATAAGGATGCGTTGGTAAAAAGCCTAAATGGTTTTTCAATGGTTTCAAATCGCTCTCAATGCTTCCTTTATAAGTTTCTAACCCTGCAATGCACTTGAAAAGTGTTGTTTTCCCTGCGCCATTTTCGCCCACTATTCCATATACTTTCCCTTTTTCAAAACTCAAATTGATGTTTTGCAACACGGTATTCGCACCATAGTTTTTTTGTAAATTTATAATTTCTATCATTCAATTTTATTCTAATACCAATCCTATCTGGCGTTTCGCTTTTTTATAAAAATAAGGAACGACAACCAACAAAAGCGGTGGCAAGCCAATTCCAAACATCAATATTACTCCCTCTGGCACACTTATTTCTTTCGGGAATGCCGAATATTTGGCTAATATCATACTTACCAAATACAAAGTCCCAATCAATAGAATTACCATTATTAGCCACCATTTCATAGGATTGACTACCAATAGCGTTGCTGCAATGGGCAGTGCTAAAATCATGGAATGAACGAAGGCTATTTGTATTTTCTTGAATAAAAATTGAGTAGCTGATAAGCTATACATCCAAACAAAAAATGTTTCTTCTGGCTTTGAATAATAGGACATTGCTACTAAAAATACAGCCAACAACGCAAATAAACCTAAATTGAAATTGCCCACAGAAACGCTCATTACCACTAAAAAACATATCAGTAAATATGCCCAAATGGTAGCCCGAAAACCTACCAAAAACTCAAATGGTGTTTTGTAAAATGGCGTTGGCAAAGCATAATGCCATTCATTACGAAATTGAAAAACAGCCAATAAACCGTTGATAAACAATAAAGTAACACCAACCAAGAGTTCATTTTTAGAAAATAAAAATATCGAAAAAGGTAGTGTTAATATTAAATTCTCAATAACCCTTAGTTTCTTATAGGTTCGCTCTGAAAAGCAGTTTTTCAAAAAATCATTTCGTTGAGCTTCTCCCAAACTCACTACTCCTCCTATGGCTAACAACCCATAAATATATAATGCCGATTCTAATTTCATAAACATAAAAAAAGACAATCCTACAAAACCTATTGTCATCAAAACATAGCCGACCAAAGGTGGCAAGCCAAATTCGATAATTTTGCGATTGAGCATTTTATATTGTAATCGAAAATAGTATGGCATCGTTTTTTATTCCTTTAATTTTTTTTTATTTCTTAAAAGGCACTTTTATCAGTAGCTTTTACACACTGAAAATTACATTTTTGCGTTTTTTTATAGTGCAATCCATCAAAAAGCACTTTTCTAAAGCAATTGCAGCAAAAAGTAATGCTTTCAAATATGAATAAAAAAATGTATCTTGCGCTCAAAATCAAGTAGGTACAAGATTATTCAATATAATTTTAAGCTACAAACAACCTGTAATCAATTCTTCACGAACTATCATGACATTAGAAGAAGCATTAAAAGTATTAGATAGTATGGCATCGGGGTATCATCCAGATACAGGCGAACCATTGCCTATCTCTGATGTTTCTAACTCCAGAAGTGCAATTCGTGCCTTGCAAATAGCGATTGATTATATCAGAAATACCAATAATAGTAAGCCTTCTACTCGACTTTCCAAAACTTCTTCTCATTCATCAGATAATACCAATGCTGAAAATGCCTCTGAGCAAGAGCAGGAAGAAATAGATATTTACGCCTATTTTTCGGATGACCGAATGTTTGAATATTTGCAAGAATTTAAAAATAGTGGTTTCAACCCTACGGTAGCGAGAGTCGGAAAATGCTTAGTCGGTACGCAAGCTAAAAGCGTTTATCAATATGTCAAGGATTTTTCTTTTTACGGCATCCTTGAAGGGCTGACGACTTATAGCAAAATCAAACCTGTTATTTCTAACTTTTTTGAAAGATACGAAGCCGAGATAGAAACGGAATTTACAAACATCAATAAGCCGTGGGAAGAGATTGACTTTTTTGAACAAAGTACATTCAATACGATTTCTCCTAACAATATTCAACAACTCAAGCGCACGATTGGCGAAATACCAATAAAGCGCACCCTTTCTAATCTTACTGCGGAGTCGATGCTTATCGCTCGCAAAATTTATCCTAGGGCTTATGAGCCATGGGAACAGCAGGAAAATGAGCTTCTACTCAAGACGCTCAGATATACCAACGACCTTGATTTACTTTCCGAGATTTTCCAACGCGGGCAAGGCGCAGTTCGCAGTCAGGGGCAACGATTGTTGTATCAAATAGCCGTTGGAGGGCGATAAATTCCTCTAACCTTTTCCATCCTTTCTTTTTTTCTTAAAGAGGTTTATCATCTGTTTTAATACTTTTACAGTTGGGCTAATTGCTCTTTTTTCCAAAAAAAAAAACGGCCGTGCCTTTAAGCATTATAAAAAAAAACACAATATCATGGAACGTAAATTAGCAGCTTTTAAGCATTTGCTTGAGATTATGGATGACTTGCGAGCGGGATGCCCGTGGGATAGGAAACAAACGATGGAAAGCCTTCGCAAGCTAACGATTGAAGAGATGTACGAATTGGCGGATGCCATTTTAGAAAAAGACTTGGATGGCGTAAAGGAAGAAATAGGGGATTTGATGTTGCATTTGGTCTTTTATAGCAAAATTGGGGAAGAACAGGGTGCTTTTGACATAGGTGATGCGCTTGAAGCCATCAATGAAAAATTGATTCGCCGCCATCCGCATATTTATGGTGATTTAAAAATACAATCGGAAGAGGATGTGAAAAACAACTGGGAACAGCTCAAACTCAAAGAGGGCAAAAAATCAATGCTCGAAGGTGTTCCAAATGCTTTGCCTGCCTTAGTGAAGGCCTACCGATTGCAAGAAAAAACGGCTAAAGTTGGTTTTGAATGGGAAAATACCGAACAGGTGTGGGCAAAGGTAGAAGAAGAAATTGGTGAATTTCAAGAAGCAAAAAATGCGAATGCGCTACACGAAAAGCTTGAAGATGAGTTTGGTGATATTTTATTTGCATTGGTTAATTATGCTCGATTTATGGGCATTGACCCCGAAATTGCATTGGAACGCACCAATAAAAAGTTTAAAAGACGATTTGAATATATTGAGCATCATGCGCCTAAGCCTTTGGTTGAAATGGATTTGGAGAGTATGGATAAACTTTGGGAAGCAGCAAAAAGTACAGAACGGAAGTAAAAAAATAGGTGCAATATGATTTGGGGCGAGTTGATTAAATGGAATTTTGGAATCTGTCATTACACAACCCATAACTTTCTTGAAGTTTGAAATATTCAATTTAGAGTAATTCTAAGCAACAACGTATCATTTAAAATGTTTACAGAGTATTGAATAACACTTTAAAAAAATACAAAAACAATGGCAAAACCAACTATTGCAGCAAGAAATCCTATTCCAGTAGATTTAGAGGCAGGAAAAACTTATGCCTGGTGTGCTTGTGGAAACTCCAGTAATCAGCCCTTTTGCGATGGTTCGCACAAAGGGAGTGAATTTTCACCTAAGGTATTTATAGCAGAAGAAACCAAAACAGCTTATATGTGTCAGTGCAAACACAGTGGCAGCCCGATGTTTTGCGACGGAACGCATAAAAAAATATAAATTTAAATTTATTCTAGGGAGTAGGTAATCACCATTTTGCCTACTCTTTAGTATTTTATATCACACAAATACAAGCCGTCAGGCGGCACGCTATAACTTTTTTTGAGTATTGTTTGATTGTCCATTGCCCATTTTACGTCTTCTATGGTTATTTTTTCAATTCCAATATTAATACACATTCCTACTATAAGGCGCACCATGCCTCTCAAAAATCGATTAGCCGCTACATGATAGATTAATCTGTCTTCTCTTACTTCCCATTCTGAGCGTTTTATATCACAAATCAACGTTTTGGCTTGATGCCCAGTTTTGCAAAATGGTCCAAATTCTGAATAGTTCAATAGCAATTGAGCCGCTTCATTCATTTTATCAATATCCAAATTTCTAGCTCGATAATAATACCATGCGGTGTCTATTTCAAATGGATTTTTATCAAAAACGATATGATATTGATAAGCTCGATGGTATGCGCCGAAGCGTGCGTGAGCGGCATTTTCTACTGGCTGGAGTTCATAAATAACAATATCGGGCGGTAGGATTTTATTGATACGTGGCAGAAACCCTTTCGGAATTTCATTATCAAAATCAAAATGCGCATAGTAATCCTTAGCGTGAACGCCTGTATCAGTACGCCCGCATCCTACTATTTTGATGGGTTGATTAAAAATAAGCGACAGTGCGTTTTCGGTGGTTTCTTGCACAGAAGGGGCATTAGGCTGTATTTGCCATCCTTTATAGTTCGTTCCTTTATAAGCTAATTTTATAAAATACCGCATCGAATATCAAATATCGAGTATCGAACCCAACTGTCGGCAAACAGGTATCGAAGTAGCTATCGCTATAAGTCACAACCATTCTAAGTAGGAAGACTCATTTCTGCGGTCTTGCCTGTCGGCAGACAGGTTCGATATTCTAGAAAAGGCAGTTACCCTTTCGAACCTGTCTGCCGACAGGCAGGTAACTGCCCTTTTCATTATTAATCTAAAATAGGTTTGGCTAGTAGCGTCCGCCCATTTCTTTACTGTAATCTTTCTCATAAGCCATACGCTCATACTGCTCTTTATCTGCTACAAAAAGTTTATCGTATTTGCGGTTTCCAGTACCTGCCGGTATTTTCTTACCTACAATTACGTTTTCTTTCAAGCCATTCAAGAAGTCTTGACGAGCACCAATAGCAGCTGTACTCAATACCTTAGTGGTCTCTTGGAACGAAGCTGCTGAAATCCAACTCTTCGTGCCTAAAGAAGCCTTAGTGATACCTTGCAACAACGGGAACGAAGTAGAAGGAATAGCGTCACGGTATTTTACAATCTTTCTATCATTGCGACGCAAGAATGAATTTTCTTCTCTAATCTGACGAAGTGTTACGATTTGTCCTGGTATGAGATTAGAGGATTCTCCGTTCTCTGTAATGACTTTTTTATCGTAAATATTATCATTTTCTTCAAAGAAATCAATTCTATCCACTGCTTCGCCTTCCAAGAAGGTCGTATCTCCAGCATCCACGATTTGAACACGTTTCATCATCTGACGCACGATAACTTCGAGGTGTTTGTCATTGATACCCACACCTTGCGAACGATAGACTTCCTGTACGCCATTGACCAAATACTGCTGTACGGCAAAAGGTCCTTTTACGTTTAGGATGTCACGAGGCGCAATAGCACCGTCAGAAAGCGGCATACCTGCTCTTACGAAGTCACCTTCTTGAACCAAGATATGTCGAGACAATCCAACTAAATACTTACGGCGTTTTTCGTCTTTCGTCGTTACGATAACTTCACGATTACCACGCTTGATTTTACCGAAGCTAATGATACCGTCAATTTCAGAAACTACTGCTGGGTTTGAAGGATTACGAGCTTCGAAAAGCTCCGTTACACGTGGCAAACCACCCGTAATATCCTGAATTTTACCCAACCGACGAGGTATCTACAACCAATTGAAGACTCGCTTTTACTTCCATGCCTTCTTCCACATTGATGTGTTACATTCATACGGCATATTGTAACTTCTCAATTACTTCTTCGCTAGAATTCATGATTTTGATAATAGGTATCATTCGCTTATCTTTCGATTCGATAACTACTTTCTCACGGTGTCCCGTTTGCTCATCTATTTTTTCACGGTAAGTTTGATTTTCTATAAGTGCGTCAAATTCAATCGTACCACTAAATTCAGAGATAATAACCGCATTATACGGGTCCCATTCACAAATTACATCGCCCTTCTTAATGGTTTTTTGCTCTTACAAAAAGAGAACCATAAGGTAAGTGATGAGATGACAGGATACGTTGCTTGTTGTTTTTATCTAAAATTTTGATTTCAGCCGCACGACTCAATATTACGTCAATCTCTTCTCCCAAGTCATTCTTACTTGTAGTCACACGAAGTCCGTCAAATTCAAGGATACCATCGAATTTAGCAATCAATTGGTTTTCGGCAACGGCGTGAGATGCCATACCCCCCACGTGGAAAGTACGAAGCGTCAATTGCGTTCCCGGTTCACCAATAGATTGTGCGGCAATAATACCCACTGCATCACCGATTTCGGTCATACGGTTGGTTGCCATGTTTTTACCGTAGCATCTCTTGCAAACCCCTTGTTTGGCTTCGCAAGTGAGTACAGAACGGATTCTAACGGTTTCGATACCTGCATCATCAATTTTTCGAGCCAATGCTGGAGTAATGTAACTGTCTTCCTCTGCAATGACTTCGCCTGAGCTTGGATGCGTGATTTCTTCTAATATAAAGCGTCCTTGGATTCTCTCGGCAAGGTCTTGAATGATATTGTCGTTTTCTTTCAAAGCAGAAGTATCAATACCTCGAAGTGTTCCACAATCCTCTTCATTGATAACTATATCTTGTGCTACATCCACCAAGCGACGTGTCAAATAACCTGCATCGGCAGTTTTCAAAGCCGTATCGGCAAGACCTTTACGAGCACCGTGCGTAGAGATAAAGTATTCCAATACCGAAAGACCATCTACAAAGTTAGAAAGAATTGGGTTTTCGATAATCGCACCTCCAGTATCACCTGATTTACGAGGTTTTGCCATCAATCCACGCAATCCACAAAGCTGCTTAATCTGCTGCTTAGAACCACGTGCGCCTGAGTGCAACATCATATAAACCGAGTTGAAACCTTGCTTGTGTTCCGCCAATTCTTTCATTAAGTTGTCTGTAATGAAATTAATATCGGCAAAAGTCCATTCATCAATGATTTGGT
>CALOED010000122.1:0-8122 GCA_942492005.1 uncultured Saprospiraceae bacterium | reverse complement strand
GGCTACGAGTGAATCAAAGATTTGAAAGAATACAAAACGACGCATTTAGTAGTGGATGAAATCATGGAAACGGATTTGTTTACCACACAAAAAGAAGATATTATAGAATTGGCTGCCGACATGATGGAATGGAGGGATTTGCGATTCATGGCAGTAGAAACCCATGAAGGAAAATTGGAAGGTCTCGTTTCGTCTAAAGTATTGATTCAGTATTTTTCGGATTCTAGCCATAAGCATAATCAGAAAAGAACAACCGTAGCAGATATTATGGTAAAAGACCCCATAACAGTGCATCCGGATACGCCAATTTTGGAGGCTATTGAAATCATGCAAACAAATGGAATCGGTTGCTTGCCGGTGGTGAATGAAGGAAATATTTTGATTGGAATTGTCACAGAAGAGCATTTTGTGAAAATCTCAAATCGATTCTTGAAACGCCTCAGAGATGCCTAAAAGACGAATTACTGACATCGCTATGATTGTTAAATTGTTTCAAGTTTTTGGCTGGCAAACAATTTAACAATCAGTTGGCAAAAAATGCTTAAAGCACCCAAAAGTACAATAGACTTTATTCACAAAACTAAATTCTATTACGTAACTGACTGATAATGAAGATTCACAAAGCGGCTTCGCAGCTTTGTGAATAATAACTAATATGAAAAATATAATTGATGCTTTGACAATTTCTGCTTTCTCGTTCAATGTGGGCTTACCCCATTGCTCTAAGTCATTGATAAACAATGAGACAAGCCCACATTGGACGAGAAAGCGTATCTTCTTTTTGCAGAAATTGTCAAAGAGCCACATAATTATTCTTTTATGTTGTTGTTGTTTAGGTTTTGACGCAGAAGCCAAAATGGCTGCCGAATCCTTCATTGGTACTCATTCGATTAAGAAAGAAAGTCGTTTTGAGCGATGGAAAAATAAGCGACTGGTCAAGCGATTTGTCAAAAAAAATAAAATAACCGACAAAGCAGGTGTCCCCGATTTGACTGCTGGAGTTTATATTTTCTTAGGAATTATCGGTATGATTGGAGGCGCATTGATATTCCTTGTTTCTAGTTTAGCCGCTTGGGGAGAGCTAGATTACATTTTGGGCAGGTTTGGGTATGATGCTGGGAGGAGTAACCTTGTTGATAGGTTTAGTCTTATTGATTTTGGGATTTTCTATGCGCCCGTAGTTGGAGTGTTTTATAAAAGTAAAGTAAATGAAAAAAGGGATTTTTAGTTTGTTTTTTATCTTAATATCAATAGTTATATTTGGGCAATTGCCAATTGATAATGTCGCATTTTATAATGTAAAAGATGTGAAATGGAGTGAAATATTTGAAAATGAAAATTTCAAAAAACACTACAATAAGCGATATGACAACAAAGATTTTAGAGATAACTATTTCTATGCTTGGAAGCAGAATAAAGATTCGTTTGCTGAAAATTTCAAAAAATCGCCTGCTTTTAAAGTCCATTTTTATTTCAAACAAAACCCGCAAAGCCCTTGCATTCAAGGAAATTACAATGCGCTAACGGATAACTGGGCAGAAGATTTAAATAAAAACATCAACCCGAATGCTTTTCCAAACATCGCAGAATACGGAATAATACTCAACGAAACCAACGTGCGAGAAGTGCCAACGGATGAGTTTTGCTTCAAGCGAGTAAGAAGCGCAGGCGAAGGTTATCCTTTTGATTATTTTCAATATACGACGCTTTGGATGGGTACGCCCGTACTCATTTTGCATCAATCGGAAGATGAAATGTGGTATTTTGTGGCTTCGCCTTATAGCACAGGTTGGATAAAATCGAGCGATATTGGGCAAGTTTCTAACCCACAAAAAAAGAAAATCGAAAGCGGTTTGCTTATGGCTATTACCAAAGAAAATACCTTGCTCAAAACAAGTTATGGTACTAAAAAAGCTCAAATAGGAACGCTCTTGCCTCTTTTTAAAAATAATACAGTTTGCATACCTCGCCGAACTAAAAACGGCAAAACGGCTTTTGATAAAGTAGAACTCGCGGCTGACGACATGGAGCTGATGCCATTGGAATTTAATGAAAGTAACATCAGAAAGCTGCTTGATGGGCTGATGGGCAATAAATACAGTTGGGGCGGTTTGGGAGGCGGTCGAGATTGTTCGGCTACGCTGAAAGACTTTCTGACTCCTTTTGGTATTTGGTTGCCTCGCAATTCTAGCCAGCAAAAAAACGTAGGAAAAGTCATCCCCTTATCTGGAACGAGAGACGATAAGGGGAAATCTATTGCAGAAAATGGAATACCATTCCTAACGGTTATTTATAAAAGAGGGCATTCGATGCTATACGTGGGGACTAATCAAAAAGGCGTGCCGCTGATTTTTCATAACGCTTGGGGCTTGAAAGTCATTATTGAGGATAAAAAATTAGCTGAAATTGCAAATGCTAAAGAAAAATATGGCTTGTTTGGCATCAGCGATAGCGATGAAAATAAAGTAAAATCGAGGTATATTATAGGAAAGGCAGCTATCACGACGGTTGAACCCGAAGCAGGTTTCCCCAAGTCTGAAAAAATTACGTTCGATTATTTTATTGAAAACATTATTTCGATGAATTTACTAACCCATTAAAATAGCTATTCAAAAAGGGCATCGAAAACACTTCGATGCCCTTTTTGAATCTATTATTCACACTAAAATTACGACTGAATTATGATATAAATTACTGCTGCAATACCTGAATAGTATCTAGCCCTAGCCGCTGTTGCGTATATTGGCCAAGTATATCAGAAGTATTTTGTCGATATCTGGCACTCGTGTTGGGTTTCCATTTCAAAGTAAGCGTAGGCAATGTCGTTTTTTTATCGCCCGTCGTATTTACCATCACGCCATATTGCATATTTTCAAGATTAGGATAAAGCAACTCTAGCCCGTTAAGCGAAGCCGTAGGCGACTTCAAACTATCAATATACTGGTATAAATAATTGATTTTGGCTTCTTTATCATTCACTAAGGTTTGATATATTTCTTTTTCTTTTGAAAAATTATTATCCCGTTCCTCTAAGAGTTTGCTATAATTTTCGGAATGCGTTTGAATGATTTTAAGCCCCGTTCGTCGGAGGTTAAAAGTAGGCAAAAGCGATTGAAAATATTGGATAGAATCTCGACTAATCGTATCTCCTAGTATCGAAACCTTCAAAACAGAAGAGTCCGTTTCTTCGCCTTTGCTATTGAGGAAAGGCAAGCATTCGTAATCTACATCACGGTCATCATCCATTAAGAATTTTGAGACAAAATACTTGGCATTTCGCTCTCTATTGACTTTTTCCATCACGCCTCTCAAAATGAAAATACTTGGAACAACCACCAAAGCCACAAATACAAACACAATCCATGTCGAACGATTTTGTTCTTTTGGGTTCTGGTATTGTTTCATTTTGAAACCCAACAATCTAACTATTAAGTAAGTTGCCAAAGCAATAAAGACAGAGTTGAGGAAAAATAAATAGAACGAATTAAAGAAAATCGTCCATTCTCCATTAGCCAACCCGTAGCCAGACACACACAGCGGCGGCAATAATGCTGTAGCAATAGCCACGCCCGGTATAGCGTTCGATTTCTCTGCACGTGAACCCGAAACAATACCAGCAATACCACCAAAAAATGCGACCAAAACATCCAAAAGAGTAGGAGAGGTACGTGCCAAAATCTCAGAAGTATGTTCGCCGCTAAGTGGCGTAATTGCAAAATACAACGCACTGGTAATCAAACTCACCGCTATGGCAATTGCAAAATGATACATGGATTGATAGAGCGTACTCCTATCATTGATACCAACGGATAGCCCAATGCCCAATATCGGAGACATCAAAGGCGAGATAAGCATCGCACCAATGATAACGGCTGGCGAATTGAGGTTGAGACCCAACGAAGCCACCATGATTGCCGACATCAGCAACCAAATATTAGAACCCTTGATTTGAATGTTTTTCTGAATGGAAACTTTAGTTCCTTGCTCGTCTAAGCCCTCCTTGATATCGGTAATGTCATGCAAAAAATGACCAATGTGATTGATGAGCCTGCCCGAAGTCACTTGCAAATCCCGCCATACATCACTAAAATTTTTATGGTGGTCAGGTTTTGGATTCGGATTTGAATTTTCAGAATTTTTTGCTGTAATATCGTCCACGGCGTTGTCCTGTTTTTGTGAAGAATGAATTTGGCAACTAATTTATAAAAAAATAACCACGCTTACTATTCTTTCCTTATTACAAAGAAATTTTTAAAAATAGTAAGCGTAGTTATTTTAGCATTTCATGCTAAACCAACTCGCCATACAAGTCATATTCCGTAGCGTCAGTGATTTTGATATTTGCAAAATCGCCAATTCTCACGTAGTTGTCTTTGGCTTTTACCAAAACTTCATTATCCACTTCGGGTGAGTCATATTCGGTGCGTCCAACAAAATATTCGCCTTCTTTTCTATCAAAAAGCACTTTGAAGGTCTTGCCGATTTTGGCTTCATTTTTTGCCAAAGAAATTTCCATCTGAATTTCCATAACTCGGTTAGCTCGCTCTTGTTTCACTTCCGCAGGCACATCGTCTTCCAAGTCGTAAGCAATCGTATTTTCTTCATGCGAATACATAAATACGCCCAATCGCTCAAACTGCATTTTTTCTACAAAGTCGCACAAATCTTGAAACTCTTCCTCCGTTTCGCCCGGAAAACCCACGAGCATAGTCGTTCGGATGCCAATATTTGGCACTTTCGCTCTAGCTTCGTTTATCAATGCTTCGGTTTCGGCACGAGTGATTTGGCGGCGCATTCTTCTCAGTACATCGTCGTTAGCGTGTTGCAAAGGAATATCCAGATAGTTAGCAACACTCGGATTTCGAGCCATTGCATCAAAAATCTCCACAGGAAATTTACTCGGATACGCATAATGCAATCGTATCCATTCGATGCCCTTTACTTGCGCCAGTGCATCCAAAAGTTGGGTCAATTGCCTTTTTTTATAAATATCTAAGCCGTAGTAAGTCAATTCTTGCGCTATCAGCATGATTTCCTTTACGCCTTTTCGAGCCAAATTTTCAGCCTCTTTTACCAATTCTTCAATCGGTCGGGAGATGTGTTTGCCACGCATGAGCGGAATAGCGCAGAACGAGCAAGTCCGATTGCAGCCTTCCGAAATTTTCATATACGCATAATGCGAAGGCGTAGAAATCAATCGTTCTCCTATCAATTCATGCTTGTAATCAGCGTTGAGTTTGGCAAGCAATTGAGGCATTTCCAAAGTGCCAAAGTAAGCATCTACTTCGGGCATTTCTTGTTGCAAATCCTCCTTGTATCGCTCCGAAAGGCAACCTGTGACGTAGAGTTTGTCAATCAATCCATGATTTTTTTCACTGATATAATGCAAAATCGTATCCACCGACTCTTCCTTCGCTCTATCTATAAAGCCGCAAGTATTCACAATGATTACATTCGCCTGTTCTGCGCTATTGTGATGCACTTCATAGTCATTACCTCGCAATTGAGTGATTAAATTCTCGGAATCCACCAAGTTTTTAGAACAACCCAATGTCACTACGCCTACCTTATCTTGTCTTAATGTTTTCGTCTTCAATGCTTCTAAAATTTTTGAGGTGCAAAGATATGTAAAGATTGTTTGATTGTGGGATGATTTTCCAATTCAAAGATTAAAAATGCTTAGAGTTTAGGTTTGAAATGAAATTTTTGTGTTCAAATCATTATAATTTATGCTTCAATTCGCTGCTGATTTGACTATCTTTAAAATCAAAAAAAATATGAGACGACTTGCCTTTATCTTTTCATTCTTAGTATTGATGAGTTGCCAACCAACCGAAAATAAAGAGAATCAAGCTGATTTGGTCAATACCAATAAAAATACGCTAAAAGCCGATACCACTAAAAATGAAGGGATTATCTATATTTTGAATTATTCCAATAAAGACACCCTCTCGGTGTGGAGTAGCGATAGAGGCTGGATTTTGAAAAGTAAAGAAGTAGCCATTTTGCCACAGGAGTTATCATTTGTGGATTTTAATAAAGATGGATTTGAGGATATATTTTTTTCTTATGCCAATACATCAGGTTGGTGCAACCTCTTATTATACGATGCTGCCACGAAAAATTATAAATATATCGAACGGTTTATTAACTTTCTAAACCCAATTCATATCAGCAATACGAACTATTATTATTCTTATGCCGAGATTGGTTGCGAAAATGCGCATTGGCAAAGTTTTTTGTTTCAAATACAAGGCGTAGAAGCCATCGAAAGGGGCTTTATAGAAGGAAACGAATGCGATGGAAAAGATAAAAAAGGCATTTTCGTGTACAATGAATCCGACTTCCAAACCCGAAAACTCATCGAAAAAATTCCAACTGCAAATGCCAGCAGTAACCCCGAATGGATAGCCAACTATTGGAAGAAAAGTTGGCAAAAATTCAAATAAAAAATACTAATCCAAAACCATCAAATTACAGCCTCGAATATCGCTATCGTCCATTCTACCCAATATTTCAAACGTTTGGTTTTCAAAAACTCGCCCAATATCTTGCGTAGCAATAAAACTACAACTATCCAAATTAGCTAGGTCGATGATATTGACTACGCCCGATTTTCCTACTTTTTGACTAGCGAATGGGTCTGTCATTTCTTTAATGATGATTTTCATGGTAGCACTCGCTTCAAAAATGCCATCGCCTTTGGAGTATGCCTGTGAGAGCAATTCGGTCATGCCGTATTCTGAATGAATGGCTTTTGCTTCAAAAGCATTTTTTAAGATATTGTGCAATTCAGTACGAGTGATTTCTTCCCGTTTGCCCTTCATGCCGCCTGTTTCCATGATAGTAATGTGAGGCAAAGAAGTAGGAAATTGTTCTGCCAATTCCCAAAGCGCAAAACTTACGCCTATGAGAATAGTTGGTGTTTTTTGAGCATTCAAAACCTTCAAATGTTGGATAAGCGTTTCATAATTATATAAATAAAAACCACTTTCAGTGTATTGGGATTGGTTTATAAAATAATCTGCCATCTGAATAAGAGACGAACCCGTGCGTTCCAAATAGGAGGGAAGCAGTGCCAAAAAACAAAAATCGCTTACTTTTCCATAAAAATCCTCAAATCCCACAACCGTATTACGATTGTACCAGTTTATATCTCTGACGAAGTGCTGACTAGGCGTTTGCCCAGTTGTGCCGCTACTTGTAAAAATGATTTGAGGCGCCCAATTGCCCGTTTGGACTTGGTGCGTTTTGAAAAATGAAATAGGTAAAAAAGGAATTTGATGTAAATTCGTGATGTTTTGCGGCTGAATATGAAGAATTTCTATAAATTGGCGGTAATGAATTATGTTGCGCTTTTTGGATCGAAAGACTTCTAATGCAAGGTCATTGAAACTAGAAGGCGTAACAGTAGCAATTTTTTGAAGTAAATGGTTTCTTTCTGATATCATCATGCACAAAATTGGTTTTATTTCGTTTTACTAAGTAAAAGCATCAATATTTTAATAGAAAATGGAAAACTCTTTGGAAGTCTAATCAATTCGAGGACACAAAACAACATACAATTTTTTGAAAATAGAAAATATGAAAAATATACTTGGATTATCTTTGGTTTTAATGTTTGTGGCGCAAGCGTGCATCACTCCGCCAGAATACCCCGACGAACCCGTTTTGACATTCGTTAGCTATTATAAAGATACCGTTCGGCAGTCAAAAGACACGAATTTTATTACCATTGCATTCACTGATGGCGACGGCGATTTAGGCGCAAAAGATACGGATACAACGTTTAATTTGTTTTTGACGGATGTTACGATTGGGCGAACTTTCCCTTTTAAAATGCCGGAAATTCCACGTCAAGGCATCGGAAACGGCATATCGGGCGAGATAACGATTACGATTTACCCGACGGATGTTTGTTGCGACTCGGTAGATGTCCCATGTTTGCGACAAGCGGGTGCGGCAGATGAAGTAATCGTCTATGAGGTGCAAGTAGAGGATAGGGCTGGAAATTTGAGTAGCCCGTTAAAACTGCCGCCTGTCAAAATGATTTGTGATTATTAACTCACGTTATGCAAGGTTCTCACAGAGAAGCAGCACACAGAATCAAATTGGTTTGAAC
>CALOED010000121.1:0-13171 GCA_942492005.1 uncultured Saprospiraceae bacterium | reverse complement strand
CAGTCTAATACAACTGTTTTTGAATACAAAGAAGGCGCAGTCGCTTGATAATTTTCTCGCAATTCGACTTTTACCGTAACTTTTTGGGGCTTAAAAACAACTTCTCTTATGCAGTTCACTTGGCGAGAATCGCTACAAATATGATTAAATCGGATGTCGTGTTCTTTTCCTTTTTTCAAATCAATGACCGACAATACATACTGTTCTTCTTCATAAGTCTCATCCGAAAGATGGACGAGCAAGCCCAATTCGTTATCAGAATCAATCAAGTTGTTATAATCTTTGGATGGCAAAGATTTGTCTTTGGCTAATGCCAAAACTGCCCAACAGCCCGTTGCGCAACCGTGTTCTAATAGCAAATGAGAGGAAGTTTCGGAAACAAATTCGGGAATAAAATAACTCCTAAATTCCAAAACGGAAGGATAATGATAAACGTTTTGGAAACTGCCCTTCGACCACTGAATGTATAAATCAGAATATCGAGTGCTATCATCTTTGACAAAATATTGAATGCGCCAACCCTCTTTCGTAATCGTATCTCTAGAGTAAGGAAATACATCAAAATATTGGTTGTCAGTAGCATCAATCGGAATAAGTTCGCCAGTTCCGTTTTTGATATTAGAAGGTTTAGCTTCGCTGATTATAGGTGAATTATCTGTAATGAAATCCTCTTTTGCTTTCTGATATTCCGTTGAATTATTACAACTCACCCAAATAAACAAGCTAAATGTTAGCAATAATTTATTCATAGTTGAGATTAGTGAAGGCGATTAATTAAAGTCAAAGCGATTTGCTAATTGCGCTTTTTTATAAAATCCAAAATGGCATAGCATTCAGTGCTTGCCAAAATACCAATGCCACAAAGCCAGCGTAAGCAATTCCTAAAGCTAAAATAATGTAAAGGCGATGTTGTTCCAGTTTTATGACTTTAATTAAGCCCAACGCTACTAATGGCAAGAGTTGAATGGCGTGCATTCCAAAAAAGTGCATCACTCTCAAATCTCCAGCTATAGTACTCCAATTCACAAACGGCAATCCTTCGCCGCCGTCGGCTACACCAATCGAATGCCGCAAAGATTGAGACATCATAATACCGCCAATATTCCCAAAAATCAATATCAATAGCCCCAAACGAATTGCCCAAAGTAGGCTAGGAGAGAGTTGCGTTTTTAGGCGAAAATAATCAATAGTAGTCAAGCAAATCATAATAAATGCCACCAAAATAGAAAGCCCCATGACGCTATATAATATACTGCTCGTGGGCGTTTCGATGTTGAAATGCGACCGCTGACCTGCCGCCGCCTGACCAATGATGATAATGATTTCGATGAGCATGGTGTAAATAACAATATTGGAAAAGATGGCTTTTCGACGAGAACTAATAGGGATTAAATCGAGCAGATAGGCAAACGTCCAAGTAAAAATACCAATAGAAATGGCAAATTTCATGGGTTTTACCCAAATATTAAGCCCTAATAATTGGCGGCTGTCAAATAGAAACAGCGCAACAAGCAACGCAAATAAAACAAAATAGCCTAAACCTACAACGGCTAAGGAACGGTTGCGACGAAGCAAATCGGAATAAAAATCTTGGATTGTTTTCATGTTGATAGTTAAAATAAAATCCTGTCTTTACAAAATAAAAATCTACCGACAGGCAGACAGGTTTTAATGTATTTTTTCGTTTTGTATGATTTTAAATCTCTCGTTTGACAATTCACAGACAAAAAAAACAAAGTTTCAATAGCTATTTTCTTTAATTTCGCTGATTATTAGAACCTTATCTAAGCTAATCATCTTTATAACAGCAGTTTCTCCTAAAAAAAACATTTTACCTAGTTTTCATTTTTTAACAAAAAAAAATTGGATGACCTACAAACATTAAATAATAGACCACTTTATTTTCTGTTTTAAAATATCCATTAAAAAGAAAGCATGAAAATCAATCAAATTTACACTATCTTTTGTTTACTCTTTACGTTTTTTATTACCAGTTTTTCGCTACAAGCACAGCAAGGTTACACGATTCGCCTCAAAGCGGAACAATTTACGCCCACTCAAAATTTGAATGATTTCTTTAGCAATCGTTCGAGTTTTCAATCGGCATTGCAAGATGGCAATTACTATGTTCTGGTGCAATTTTCTGAAATGCCGAACGCCAACCGCTTGCAGTTGCTAAAATCTAATGGCGTAGTTTTAGATGGTTACATCCCAAACAAAGCCTATTTCGCAAGTATCCCTTCGACTGTGTCGCAGTCATTTTTAGAGTCCGTAAAAGTGCGTTCTGTTCGCATGATAAAATCCAGTTGGAAATACGATTTGGATTTGAATAACCTGCCTGCCCACGCCATTCAAGAAGATGGAAAAGCAGATTTGACCATTTCTTATTTTAAAAATGTATCATTCGATGACATTACCTTAGCGGTAGCGAATCAAGGCGGAGACTTTTTGTATTTCGACCCAATCAATCATCAGATGAAAATTCGTTTGGAGACGGATAATTTTCAAAAACTCCTCCAATCGCCTCTCATTCATTGGGTAGAAGCCGTAGAGCCGCTTCTTGAAATTGACAACATCCGAAGCAAAGCCAATCACCGCTCCAATGCCTTGAGTGCCAACTATCCGGGCGGCAGAAACCTACAAGGCAACGGTGTAATCATTGGCGTTTGGGATACCAATTTGTATCCGCACACCGATTTTGGAACTCGTGTCACAGGGCATCAATACCTTTATAATAGTGCGACTTCGCCCGACCATGCTAATCACGTGACGGGAACAATAGCTGGCGCAGGTTGGCTCAATCCGGCTGCACTCGGTATGGCTCCAGAGGCTACCGTTCACAACTGGAACTGCTGCACCGCTACGCCCGACCCTACTCACGTAACCATGAGAAACGCAGCCATGAACGAAAGAATCGTCATTACTTCCAATTCTTACGGCTTTGGCCCTGACTGCGATAACCCGATTCCTTATAGCGGATTTGTTGGAAATCTTGACCAATTGGTAGTGGATTTTCCGTATTTAACACACGTTTACAGTGCTGGAAATGGGCAGAACGATTGCCCGAATCCGTTTTCTACTATTTCTTGGACGCACAAAAATTCACTCATCGTAGCGGCTACCAATCAGTCAAGCAATATTACGGGTTTTAGTAGTTTTGGTCCTTTGTTTGATGGGCGAATAGCACCGATTATCAGTGGAGTAGGGCAGGGGGTTTTATCTACCGAATGGGATAATACTTATGGTTCTAAGAGCGGAACTTCCATGTCTTGCCCGGGCGTTTCGGGTACAGTAGCGCAATTGTATGAGCGTTACAGACAACTCAATGCGGGTTCTAATCCTCAGGCTTCGCTCATCAAAGCTATGGTTTGTAATACGGCGGATGATGTTGGAAACGCAGGCCCTGATTATAAATACGGCTTCGGTCAAATACACGGATTGAGAGCAGCACAGGCGATGGAAGGCAGCAATTGGGCGGTAGATTCCGTCTCGCAAAACGGTTCTAAAACCATTAATATTACCGTTCCGCAAGGTTCGGCACAGCTCAAAGCGACCCTCGCTTGGACGGATTTGCCCGGCAGTCCGAATGCCGCTATTTCTTTAACCAATGATTTAGACCTGTTTTTAACCAACGGAACGGATACCATTCGCCCATGGGTACTCGACCCAAATACACCAAACGCAGTAGCCGTTCGTGGCGAAGACCATATTAATAATATCGTTCAAATAACGGCAGATACCCTTCTTGCGGGCAGTTATGATTTGGTGGTAAATGGAAATACGATAACAAGTGGCAATCAAGTTTACGGTTTGGTTTGGGAGGTTTATATGCCAGAAATCATTGTGACGCATCCGTTTGGCGGCGAAAAGTGGGTGCCTAATACGCTCGAAACCATCTACTGGACTGCTACTGGCACTACGGGCGATTTTACATTAGAATACTCCGTGAACAACGGGACAACATGGCAACTTATCTCTACGTTTCCAGAAAGTCAGCGCAATGCGACTATCAATGTTCCGAACGCATTTACCAGTTCCGCTTTAGTGAGAGTAAGCGCAGGCAACGTGATTGACCAATCAGATACGACCTTTACAATAGCAGGACGACCAAATTTTAGTTTAACTATTGATAATAATAGCCCGCTTTGTGGCGAGCAAGTGTTGGCGAAGTGGAATCACTTGCCAGGCGTAACAGAATACGAAGTTCTACAAATTGATTCGTTAGGTATTCACACTATCGGAACGACTACCGATAGCTTTTTTCATATTAATAATTTAGTAACCAATTACGAATATTGGTTCTCGGTTCGTGCCATGAACAGCACGCAAGGCATTATCAGTCAGCGAGCAGTAGCCAAAGCCATTACACTCATGCCTGCTTATGATTTGAGTTTAGAAAAAATCATCTCGCCAATTACGGCTTGTGATTTGGGGCAAGAGTTCGTGACGGTTAGAATAGCAAATCACGGTTGTAAGACGTTTTTGATAGATGAAAAAATCCCAATGTCTATCCAACTGAATGGCAGTTCGCCTTTGATGGATACCATTACGATTGTTTCGCCTTTGGGAACGGACGACGAAGAAGACTTTACGTTTACTTTGCCGCAAGACTTGAGTACGCCAGCAAGTTTTTATGATATTGTGGCAAGAATAGAATTGGCGAATGATACCTCATTGGCAAACAATGAATTGGCAAAACAAATCATTCATCAACCAACGTTTTCTAATATTCCTTACATCGAAAGTTTTGAATCGCACAATGGCTACTGGGGCAGTGGCATCACTACGCCTACGCCTGCTACATGGGAATGGGGCGTACCTGCCAACTCTATTATCAATACGGCATCGAATGGCTCAAAAGTATGGATGACAAGCCTGACGGGCGAATACAATCAGAGAGAAAATAGTAATATTTACTCGCCTTGTTTCGATTTTACCAATTTGACAACCGACCCGTATTTGGTGTTTGATATTAATTATAATTTGGGCCAAATTATTGACCGAGGTAGAGTCCAATATTCTATTAATAATGGCACTTCATGGAGTAATTTGGGCGCATTTATGCTGGGCAATTCTAATGGTTGGGAAACCAAACAGTTTCAGTTATTGAATAGCATCGGCAACGATAAAGTAAAATTTAGAGTATTGCTATACTCTGATTCGCAAGAAGAAGTAGGAAATGGAATTGCATTGGATAAGTTTCAAATTTCAACCGTTCCGATTATTTCTAACACTTCTACCTTACCAACAGACGTAACTTTGGATATATTCCCTAACCCGAATAACGGCCAATTTAGCGTAGTTATTCAACATTTAGCGAACCAAAAAGTACAACTTCGAGTAATGGATACTTTCGGTAAATTGATTTCAGATGAGCAGTTTTATATCAATAGCGACGAACATATTTTGAGTGTTCAGCTCGGTCAGTTGGCGCAAGGAATGTATTTGATACAATTGCAAACCGCCGAAGGACAAATGACTAAAAAAGTGATAGTGAGATAAGTGAGCAGCAAGTCAATTGCTAAGAGTATGTTTAAAATTAACCTGGTCAAAAATTAAGAGATTTTGAAATAAAAGAATCGGTCAGTAATTTGTGGTTACTAAAACATAAATTACTATGGTAGTAGAACGAGGAAGATTAAACTTTCGCACGAAGCAATTTACCAAATTGACCGATCTGAAATGGGAAGTTATAAAAGAATTTGTAGATACAGGCAGAAGGAGGAAATATTGTATAAGAAATGTAGTAGATGCAATACTAAGAGTATGTCGAACTGGATTACAATGGCGTAATTTAGAAGGTAGTTATCCGCCTTGGCAAAGTGTTTATTATTATTTCAGAAAATGGCAAAAAGATGGGACATGGGGTAATTTACTGTCGCATCTAGTTGAACTAGAAAGAGTTAGACAAGTAAGGATGAAATATGCTTCATGTGTAGCCGTTGATAGCCAAAGTGTAAAAATAGGTTCTTTGATTAGTATTGAGACAGGAATTGATGGAGGAAAAAAAGTGAATGGGCGAAAAAGGCATATAGCCGTAGATACATTAGGTTTACCATTAGCTTTATATGTTTCAAGAGCTAATATTTACGATGGAGAAGGAGGGATTGAATTGTTGTGGCAATTAGAAAAAGCTAGCCCAAGATTCGAACTCCTTCGAACAGATAATTCTTATAGAGGGGATTTTGAAGAATGTGCGACTTACTACAACTGGAAAGTTGAAGTGACGCAAAAGCCACCTACAGAGAAAGGTTTTGTGCCTCAATCTGGAAGATGGCAAGTTGAAAGAAGTTTTGGTTGGTTCAATTTTTATAGAAGATTGAGCCGTGATTTTGAGAAAACAACACAATCTTCTGTTTGTTTTATGCAAATCGCTTTTATTAATATTATTTTGGCAAGATTATGAAATTTAATTTTTAAACATACACTAAGCATAAAAATAAAAAATCCAGTGAGCAAGCCTTAAAACTTGTTCACTGGATTTTTTTTTGTTTGCTAAGTACACTGTTTCAAAAGTTTGTTTACATACTCCAAGGTAGCTTGCTGCCTTGTTTACATTGAAAACCAAAGTACAATGGGGCAACTAATTGATATTGAGTGATTTTATCACGGACTAACCGTAAAACCCAAATCCAAACTTACCGAAAACGCTTCTAGTCCGTCGCTGCGTTGATAATTGGCATACCGCAATTCTATATATTTAAACATCGTTAGCCGTTGTAAGATATTAAACCTGCCAACGCCATAAAGCGGATTTACACGAATAGCTATGCCATATTTATGACTTTCAAAAGCCGACAAATCATAGTCGGAGGTATGAAAATCGGAAGTAGGGGCGTGTTGGGCAAAGGGTTGAAAATACCGAGCAGCGGTCTGTGCATGAAACCGATAAAAGGGCGATACGACTAGGGAGTTCCCAATTTTGATGGGCAATTCTGCATCGAAAGTGCCAGCATGAATGCCAAAGCTATCCCAATAATACCGAGCATAAAATCGGGCAACCGCCCAATCGCCCAAAAAATAATGTAACCGAATCGCAGTCGGGTGTTTGAACCTAAAATCGGGCAAGACCTCGAAAGTAACGGTGGTATCGGGCGAGAGATATACCCGATGGAATGGCGTAGCCAACAAACCATCTTGGGCGATGAGGTCGGTAGCGACGGATAGCTGCATCCGAGAATGGATAACTTGTGTGAAAACGCCCGAAAGATTGAAAGAACGCCGCTTATCGGTGCCAGGATATTCGGAGGCAAAACCACGAAGTTCATTGGGGAAATAGAGTTGCCAACGGTCTAAAAACAGGTTGCCGCTAATTGTCCATGTCTGATTTTCGTCTTTGGAAGTCCGTGTTTGATAGCCGCCAAAGGAAAACGAAATGTAGTCTGACTCTACCGAACTGCCTACATTGATGCCGTGATTGAGGCGTTTTTCTTTGTTTTTTTTATCAAAACTAAAATTTAAATACCCGTGCGTATCTTCTGCCGAAGCGGAAGTAATGGAGTTGATATTATCGGAAGAGGCGGAAGTGTAGGTATTTACACCAAAATCCACATTCATGGTATAAGTCGTATCTATTGGCACATTGACGATAATCATTGCAGCCTTGTCGTCGAGTTTTTCTGCCTGTGCCGCCCGTTACAGCAGAATTATTGCCGTCTTGCTCATAATAATTGAATAAAAAATTGATTTCCGAAGGGTTGAGTTTTTTGGCAGCAGGCGAAGGCGTTTCTTTTTTGGGTGGCGTAGGTTGGGGTATTTCGGTTTGAGATTGAGAGTAAGCAGTATTTCCATAAAAAATGCAAATACCCAAAGTCAAAACTTTGAGGGCGTTGATAGAAGTATCATATAGTTTATAAAAGATATTGACCATTTAAAACGAATTTAACCGAAGCCCGTCCAAAAAAGTGGAAGTATTGCTGAAGAAGTATTTTATTCGTAACAAAAATAGAAAAGTACGCCATCAAAATGAAAGTATCGAATTGTATTCAATTAGAATAAACATGAAATATCTAAAATATATCAACCTCATTTTTGCGATTGCCTTTATTGGCTTTGCCGCAGTTCAACTGAATGACCCCGATTCGGGGCTTTGGATGGCGGCATATATGAGTGCGGCATTGGTCAGTATTCTATCTTTTTCAGGAAAAATATCAAAAAAAGTACTGCTCGGACTGATAGGCGTTTCGGCATTCAGCATTTTAGCTTTTTTGCCCAATGCTTACTCTAGTATTATTGAGTATGACCCCAATTTCAAATCTCATCCAGCGATTACGCATTTGTCTAGCATTCAGGCGGAAAATGTTTTTGAAGTAAGTGGTTTGATTGTCATTTTTGTAGCATTGGTCTTTCAGTATTTTACTGTTCGCAAATTTAAAACCATATTAAACACAATAGATAAATAGTAAGATATTTTATTTATTTCAAATTTTAAAGCCACGTCACGCCCCCTAGGTTGCTAATTATTAATCCACAACAGCTCGTATGTTTGTATTGAGTTAAAAAGTAGTCGTTTTATATTTCAGGAACTTATTAAAGGATATTCCTTCCATTTTCAGCATTTAAATTTGTAAATTCGTCGCCTAACGGAAAATACAAAATTTGATGAGTGAAATGCAGTCAGGAAAGAAACCTAAACATATTGCCATAGCTGGAAACATCGGAGCTGGCAAAACGACACTTACACGCCTTTTGCGGTAAACACTCTGACGATGGACACCACACTTAAAGATATATACGCTACCCAATCCTTATTTGAGTGATTTTTATGATGATATGCACCGTTGGTCATTCAATCTCCAAATCTACTTTCTGAATAGCCGCTACCAGCAGGTTTTGGATATCTAGCGAGGCGACAAAACCATTGCGCAAGACCGCACGGTGTATGAAGATGCTTATATTTTTGCGCCCAATTTGCACGAAATGGGATTGATGTCAAAGCGAGATTTTGAGAACTACTTTAGCCTTTTCAGAACCATGATTTCCAATATCAATCCGCCCGATTTATTGATTTATTTGAAGGCGAGCATACCGACTTTGGTGGAGCATATCCATAGTAGAGGCAGGGGATTATGAAGGTAGTATCAGCCTTAATTACCTCAAACTCCTCAACGAACGTTACGATAATTGGATTGACAATTATGAAGAAGGTAAGCTCTTAGTTATCAATTCGGACGATTACGATTTTATTAATAATCCAGAAGATTTGGGTCATATCGTCAATCTTGTGAATGGAGAATTACATGGATTATTTTAATTGTCTATTGAGTGGTGAAGTAGAAAAATTAAACTTTTTTTGATTCATTTAATCCACGACTATAAAACCGACATCATGCACCAAATAATCAAATTCCTATTTATCTTGCCCGTTTGCGCATTATTTTTTATCCAATGCAATCACAAAAAAGATGGCGCACCTATTGACGTTAAGGATAGTTTGGTATTGGTGACTACGGGAGATAATATTATTATAAGAAATAAGCCTTCTATCAATGGTAGCAAGGAAATCAGGCGAGTAAAGAAAAGCACGACACTTTATTACTTAAATGAATTGACCGATTTTACGCAAGAAGTAACCTTGCAAGGTATAAAATTCAATGAGCCGTGGCTCAAAGTGCAGCTTGCCGATGGCACAAAAGGATGGATATATGCGGGCAGCGTAAAATTTGATACCAAAGGAAAAGGCGCAATCCTTGCCCAAAATATTATCACAAAACGCCTCGCCAACTTCTTTGGCACAAATGCGGGGCAACTCATAGAGGCTTATCAAAAACAATACAAAGAAGCGGAAACGTCATTGGAGTTTGCTAAAATGTACCGAACAGGTTTGGCACTCCGAGACACGCTTATCGTGAATCTCCAACAAATAGATTTCAGTCAATCGCCCGAAGTACCCGATTTGTTTTGGGTCAATGAGCCGCTTCCTGCGCTCAAACCTGCTCGATTGCCCGAAGGAGGCGTTGGCTTTAGTTTGTTTTATGATTATAAAGAACTGTATGAAAAAGCACAACAAACCGTTGATAAAGAAGACGACGCTTTTGTAGAATTGCATTTCCTTATCTATGCTACCGATAGCGTTGAATATTATTATCCAAGTTGGTATTTGCCCAATGAAGCCTTTATGGGCGGCAGTAGCTTGCTAGGAGAAGGCATTCACCAAAAAGTAATTGCTAAAATGGACAGTATCGCCACACAAAGCGATATTTTTCAAGAAGACATTCAACGCCTGAAAAATATTGTGCTGATGGATATTGTAGTGAGTAATAATTTTTGGAGAAGCCAAGAAGAGGTACTCAAAGAACTCAACGCCATCATCAAGGCAGATTACGCCCTTTTTAATCCCGATGATAAATTGGCTCTTGTCGAGCGAGTCAAAATGTTCCAAAATCCTACGGACTTTGATATTAATCTGAATATGAGAGAGAAGTAGAAGGGATTGTTTGATTGTTTGATTGTTGAGATTGTTGAGATTGTTTGATTGCTGGATTGTTGGATTGTTGGATTGTTGAGATTGTTGGATTGCTGGATTGTTTAGATTAGGGCTTACCTTTTTTTTTTGCTAAAAATCAATGCTTCGTGATAATTTTTTAGGAAAGTTTGCCTTAAAAGAGAACGAAAAACCTTCATTTCGAGGTTTCAATGCCAGGTTATCCATGCAATAAAACATATTTTATTTCAAAAAAACGGCAAATATCCAAAGGACAATAGGTTGATATGAATAAAAATACCTTTTGAACATATTTTCTCTTGTTTGCCTTTGCAAAACCTATTTTCGAGGCAAACCCTAAATTAGCTACCGCCAAGCAAGTGAAACAAACAATCAAACAATCAAACAATCTCAACAATCAAACAATCTCAACAATCCAAAAATCCAACAATCAAACAATCTCAACAATCAAACAATCAAACAATCTCAACAATCTCAACAATCCAACAATCCAACAATCTCAACAATCCAAAAATCCCCTTTTTATGCTTGATATACTTATTACAAACGCAACGATTTATAACGGAAAAAACGAATTACCTACTATATCTAATGTTGGTATTAAAAATGGTAAAATAGAATGTATTACCAACGATTTATCTCATATAGAAACGAAGGAAACCATTGATGCAACGGGATTGTTCCTGTCGCCAGGTTTTATTGACCCGCACGCTTCGACGGGGTTTGGCTACTTTTTCCCGAGAGCCGCAGACCATAAATTGTATCAAGGCATCACTACGGAGATTTTCGGGAATTGCGGAACTTCTCCTGCGCCCATTGGCAAACACCTTGTGCCTACCATGCAGCAATTATCCAACGAAATAGGATTTTCGTTTTCGTGGCGCAGCACTACCGAATATTTTGAAGCCATTCAAGACAAGTTACAGTTTAATATAGCGACTTTGGTGGGACACAGCACGCTGCGAGGTGGTGTGTTGGAGGATTGGAACAAGGTTTCGGATACGGAATTGGAGCAGATGAAAACCGATTTGGCGCAAGCGATGGACGAAGGCGCATTGGGAATGTCCACAGGATTGATATACGCTCCGGGGTGTTTTGCAGAGTTGAACGAACTGATAGCACTCACGAAAGTCGTAAAATCGAAAGGGGGCGTGTATGCTTCGCACATCCGAAACGAACGAGACAAAATAGAGGAAGCCGTAGAAGAGGCACTGACCATAGGGCGAGCGGCGGAAATAGATGTTTTGGTAAGCCATTTGAAGGCAGCAGAGCAGCGCAACTGGGGCAAAATTCCTAAAATATTGGAAACAATAGAGGATTATAATGCACAAAATGAACATCGAGCAGTGGTAGATGTGTATCCTTACACGGCAGTTTCTACTAAGTTGCGGGCGTTTATTCCTAAGTATATTTTAAAAGACGGGATAGCAGCCGTAGCCAATAAAGTGCAACAACCTTCTGTGATAGCAGACATTGCTGCGCATATTCGTCAGCAAGGCTTTGATTTGAGTCAGATGCTAATTATTTCTAATGATTTCCCCGATTTTTTTGGCAAAAATGTAGCTGAAATAGCCGCACTCATCGGCAAAACTACTGCCGAAACCATCGCACATTTGCTTGCCAAAAGCACTGAAATGTGGATTGTGTATCATTGCATTCATCCCAATGACATGGATGCGGCTATACTCTGGCAAGAAGCCATGATTTGTACCGATTCGTGGAGTTACCTGCGATTAATGCGCCCAAAACGATTGGGCATCCGCACCCTCGCTCTTATGGTGCGTTCACCGAATTTTTGGAGCGATACGTTATTCTACAAAAAGCTATATCGTGGCAAGAAGCTATTCATAAAATCACAGATAAGCCAGCAAGGTTTTTTAAATTAGAAAAAAGAGGGCGAATCGAAGCAGGCTATTATGCGGATATTTTGCTATTTGCGCCCAACGAAATAAAGGCAAATGCTACTTACTTGAGTCCCAAACAGTTATCTGGCGGAATGAAATACGTCTTGGTGAATGGAAAAAAAGTGATAGCCAATGGCGAAATTCAAGAGACAAAAAGCGGCATGGTCATTAAAAATTAAACGCATTATTGGCTTCTTTTTTGGCAAAAAAAGAAAAACACCTCTAAAATTCTAGCGAAAAAAGGGGGTGTTTTTCGCTAGAAATGTATTGATAATCAAATAAATATACTTCTTCTTCTTGCCAAATTATACTTTTAAAATACTTTCCATATAAAGATTTTAACCTGTTTAAGTTTTTAAACTAAAATATTATACGTCAATATTTGTATAATGACATAGGATGTTGCGAATCGTCATATATACTTAAAGTAAATATAAGCAATACTGATTAATTTAAATTAAATATAATTATAAATTATTGTTGTTTTTAATTTGTTGATATTCAGTAATTTAAGCCCTTCATTTTAAAAATGAGTTAAGGCACATTTTGATACGTGTCATTTTTACACAGTATTGCGCCGTAAGATTTTAGCCCCTATACTTGCACCATTCGTTGTGAAAAACGAATAACAATTACAACTAGAAAAAGACTTTTAGGACAATTAGGAAAAAGTAAGAAAATGAAGTTTGGAGATAGCGAACTCTATACTTACTGGTATGAATATGTCCTGACTTATCTCGTAAAGCTTTATTGGAGTAGAGCTATAATAAATAAGTAGGCAGTAGATAACAGTAGGCAATCGCAAATAATAATATGTTGTGAT
>CALOED010000120.1:0-7245 GCA_942492005.1 uncultured Saprospiraceae bacterium | reverse complement strand
GGCTGAAGTCTATAAACTATAAACTCAACTCTGAACTCAACCACCAGATGGCTCAATAATGTTCCCAAACTAGCATTGCCTCGTAGCAATTCAGCGTGCGTATAGTTTTGTAAATTATCATTTACCAACTGCCGAATGCCGCTTTGGCTAATATATGCATTGGTATTCAAGGCAGCATCCGACAACTGCAACTCGGCTTGGCTCAACAAATAACCCAACTCAATACGCTGAATAGTATGCCCGTGTCCGTGCAAATCCAAAAATAATCCCCGACTGTACTGACTGGTAATCGTAGCTTTGGCCGTATCCAAAAAATCGTGGTAGGCTTGCCACGATTGTTCTACCGTAGGATTGCCGTCAGCAGCATCCGCAATATCTCGATTGGCATCAAATTTCTTTCGATGCAATAGGTTGATAATAATATGCGGATAACAGCCCGTAGTTTGAAAAAATGCCGCTTTTATTTCATTTGCCAGTTCTTGCGTGTAAGCGTCTCGCACATAAGTACAGCCGTTACAATTTCGGTCGGGAATGCTCAATGGTTCTAAATATCCGCCATGTGGAACAGAAATTACAATAGGCAAGTTGCCCGCTATGTATTCCACATAATTGTTGGCATCGAAATAGGAAGTGCCAGGCGTGAAGTTTTGCGCAGCAAGAGCAAACGGGAACAAAAGCAAGACCCAAATATGATTTTTCATAAAAAAAGTTGAATGTTATGATTTGTATAAAAAAGAAAAACATAGTCTAAAACTAACGAATTTGCCATATTTTTGAGCTATAATATTAGGTAACGCCTCAAAATATAGGAAATGAATTTTAAGTAACGGTAAAAAGATAAAGCTAAATGGCGGAGTTGTTTTTACGGTTACTAAGGCACAAAAAATAATAAAATGACACATTCGATAAAATCAACATGGAAAGGAACAATGGCATTCGATAACGAAATCGGAAACCATATTGTAAGAACCGATACGACACCGCCAATGAGCGAAGATTCGGGCGCAAGCCCTAAAAAGCTGCTATTAGCGAGTTTGGCAGGTTGCACGGGCATAGACGTAGTGATGCTGCTCGAAAAAATGAAAGTTCCTTTTGCAAGATACGAAATGGAAGTAGCAGCCGACTTAACGGAAGAGCATCCAAAAGTATATTCAGAAATCCGATTGAAATATATTTTCTATGGCAAGGATATGGATAGCAAAAAAGTAGAAAGAGCCGTCAATTTATCACAAGACAAGTACTGCGGCGTTTCGGCAATGCTTCGCATGATTTGCCCTGTGATTGTGACGATTGAGTATGTAGAAGAATAATTTCAATTTAACGTTTGAAGCATTAAACCTTAGACAATCTTACCCGTCTAATGCGAATGATGAAAAATCATCTTTTAGGTTTCATTTTTTTAAAACTTCATTTATACTTTTTAGTATTTTAAAAATATTTTTAATGAAAAATTTACTAACAGTACTTCTTATATTCTTCGCTTTTGGCGTATTTGCGCAGACAGAAGGCGAAATCATTTATGTCACGAAAGTCAATATTCATAAGCAATTGAAAGGCGACCGAGCGGATGAGATGAAGAAAATGCTTCCCGAATTTCAAACCATGAAACAGGTTTTGTATTTCAATGAATCTGCTACACTATTCCAAAAAGTAGAAGAAGAAAAGGACGTGGATGAAGGCGATTTGGACGGCAACCGTGGCAGACGTTTTATGATGCGCATGATGGGCGGTGGCGAAAATGACCGTTATTATGTGGATTTGGAAGAAGAAACGGTCGTTCAAAAACGTGATTTTCTGGGAAAAACTTTTTTGATTACAGATGATATAGAAGAGCGAAAATGGAAATTGACGAAAGAAACCAAAACCATCAACGGCTACGTCTGCTATAAGGCTATTTTGCAAATAGACGAAAAAGACGAAGAAGTAAAGGATGATGATGATGATAAGAAGGAAGAAGCAAAAGATGAAGCAAAGAAGGATGAAACGGGCAAGGGTGGTAAAAAGGAGGAAGTGAAAAAAGAGGATGAAAAAGAAGGCGAAGGAGGTGGCCGTCGTGGTGGAAGAGGGAGATGGAATCAAGGCCCAAAAAGCGTAGTCGCTTGGTACACGCCTTCTATACCTGTTTCGGATGGTCCGGCTAACTACTCTCAATTGCCGGGGATGGTGATGCAAGTAGAAATTGATGGTTCTAATAATGTTATCACTGCTGAAACGGTTACTTTGAAAACCTTAGATGAAGGCACTATCGAAAAGCCAACAAAAGGAAAAGAGGTGACTCGTGAGGAGTTTAAGAAAATAGTCAAAGAGAAAATGGACGAAATGCGCAAAGACCGTGGCGGTAGCGGCAGAAGATTTAGACACTAGATTAAAAAAATAGAAACGTTTACTCAATCACACCGAGAGAGGTTGAGTAAACGTAATCCAACCAGCATTTTTTAAAAATCCAACAATGAAAAAAATACTTTTACTCCTTGTGTGCTTGATGTTCCTTGGAGCGGCATCTAATGCGCAGAAAACAAAATTTAACCTAACGGGCAACCTTAAAGATACGCTTGGAGAGCCTTTGGCTGGCGCAACGGTTGTCTTACTTTATGCCGAAGATTCGGTGTTTTACAAATTTAGTGTAACGGAGGAAGACGGTTCTTTTACCATTAAAAAAGCCAAAGTCGGTGCTTATGTTTTTCAAGCGACCTTCATAGGATATAAGACTTTTAGCAAAGCTATCACAATTACGGACGGAGATGTGAATATGGGCATTATTAAACTCGAAGCCGCTATCACCGACCTCGGCGAAGTAGTAGTGAAAGCGGATGCCGTGCCACTCGAAATTCGGAACGATACCATCGCTTACAATGCCGATGCCTTCAAAACACAACCAGGCGCAGTAGCCGAAGATTTGCTCAAACGCTTGCCAGGCGTAGAAGTAGATAAGGACGGAACGGTAAAAGCACAAGGCGAAGAGGTGCAAAAAGTACTGGTGGATGGCAAAGAGTTTTTTGGAAAAGACCCACAAACGGCCACCAAAAATATACCTGCCGATGCCATTGATAAGGTAGAAGTCTATGACGAACAATCGGATATGGCAGAATTTACGGGTGTAGATGACGGACAGCGCAGCAAAACCATAAATCTAACGCTTAAAAAAGACCGTAAAAAAGGGCTATTTCGGGAATGTAGAAGCGGGCTACGGTACAGAAGAACGTTTTGCCTTGAGAGGAAATATCAACCGTTTTACGGAAAAAATACAGACTTCCGCTATCGGAATGATAAATAATACCAACCAGCAAGGTTTTTCTTTTCGTGAATATGCCGACTTCATGGGCGGGTTTAGCAATATCATGCGTGGTGGCGGCGGACGTTTCAATTCCAATGACTTGGGCTTGCCGATTAGTAGCGGCTTGAGCGATGGTTACGTGACAACGGGCGCAGGCGGTGTGAATTTGAATTATGAATATAAAAAAGAAGCTAACTTCAATGTGAGTTATTTTTATACAGATATTACAAAAGACTTGCAACGTACCATTGACAGAGAATATATCTTTGGCGGATTCGGAAATACCTTCTATGAGCAAGCAGACACGCAGTTGAGTAATTTTAGAAACCATAGAATACAAACCAACTTGCGTCACAAATTTGATGACGATAATAGTTTGATTTGGCGAGCGGATGCTTCTTACAATCAAGCTATATATGACAATAGCTCTGCTAACCAAAACTTGACAAGCGAAAATATTGTGAGCAATGACGCAGCGAGTGACTACGATGCCAATAGCGATAAAGTAAGTTTTAATACCAGTTTGACATTTCGCCACAAGTTTGCAAAACTTGGTCGCTCCATAGCAGCTACTGGCTCATTGACCAATCAAAACACCAATCAAGACGCTATTTTATATTCTTTGTTGAATTATTATGACCCAGACTCATTGGCAATCATCAATCAACAGCAGGTACAGAATAACCAAAACCTGAACTACAACGCTAGTTTGGTTTACACCGAGCCTTTGGGCAAGCGTCGCTATCTTTCGTTGAAATACAACCACAAAAACTATTCGCAGCCACTGGATAAGACGTTCACCAATTTATTGACAGGTGAAATTATTGATACTTTGAATGTCAATTACCAAACGAATTACCTGTATCATCAAGCTGGGGCAAGTCTTCGAGTAATTAAGGGCAAATCCAATTTGAGTATTGGTATAGATGGGCAAGTATCGCAACTGGACGGGGAAATTACGAACTTGAATTACGTGGTTGACCAACCTACTTTTTATTTCCTTTTGCCTAGTTTGAATTGGAGATATGAATTAGGGACGGCACACAATTTCAGAATTACCTACAATACTTCTGCCAACGAGCCAGACATTGACGAATTGCAACCCGTACTCGATAACTCTGACCCATTGAATTTATACATCGGCGACCCAGAGTTGCGTCCAGAATATACGCACCGTTTGCGTTTGCAATATGTCAATTTTGACCAGTTTACGTTTAGTAGCTTTTTTGCTAACCTAGTAGGTACTTACACTCAAAATGACATCACGCAAATCAGAGCGATTGACCGTTTTCAGCGACAATTGACACAACCGACCAACGTGGATTCTAGAATGACATTACGTGGTTTTGCATCGTATAGCACGCCGATAAGAGCCTTGAAATCTCGCATTCGCCTCAATACTAATGCTACCATGACTCGCAGTATTTCCACTATTGCGAATCTTGATGATGTAGGCAATTATTTATCAGGTATTCCGCAAGACTTAATTTTAGAAATTCCTCAAACTCGTTACAATACTTCTGGTGGTATTCAGATTGAAAACAGAGGAAAAGACATCGTGGATATTCAAGTAGAAGCTAATTTTACTTATAGCAATACCGTTTTTGAAAATACAGGGCAAAGCAATCAGACCTATTTTACGCAGCGATATTCAGCCGATTTTTTGGTGAATATTACTGAAAATTGGTCAGTGAGTACCGAATTTGATTATACGATATACGATGGCGACGCAGTAGGCACGCAGCAATCTATTCCGATTTGGCAAGCATCGGTTCGCCGCTATTTCTTGAAAAATCGCCGTGCGGAGTTACGCTTTACCGCAATGGATATTTTGAATAGAAATGTGGGAATCAATTGGTCAAGCAATTTAAACTACACACAAGAAGAAGTCATTAATTCGCTCGGTCGTTACTTTATGCTGACGTTTAGGTATCAGATACGCAAAGTAGGCAAATAATTACGGTGACTTTTTGATTGTTTTTTCGAATTTATAAATTTTACAAAAGCGTTCAAGGTTTTGCCTTCGAACGCTTTTTATATAAAACAACAAAATGAAAAATTCAACCTTTATTTTTTGGCAAAAATGGCTGACCTATGCCAACGTAATGACTTTGGGAGTAGGAGTACTGGTTGCCTTTGCAGGCAATAGTTTGATATTTGAAATACACAATGACGGAACGAGAGCCGTTTTTTTTGGAGGCGAGGCATTTTCTCCAGAAGTATTGAGGTTAAAAAATTGGTTGTTTGGAATTATTGGCGGTTCGATAGTTGGGTTTCATACGCTGATGATTTTTATATCAGAATATGCCTTTAAGCGAAAAGAAAAATGGGCGTACAATGCCCTTTGGATAGGCCTGTTGTCGTGGTTTCTGATAGATAGTTCCATTACCGTTTTTTATGGAGCAATGCACAATCTTTTCCTTATCAATCTGGTAGCTTTAGTGCTGATAGGTTTGCCGCTTCTAATGACGAGAAAGGCATTTGAAACCATACAAAACAAAAAAACATATTAAAACTTGTCTGCCGACAGCAGGCACAATAGGCACATAGTAAGACTTTAAGCCTATATTTTATTTATCATACTGCTATACTTTTTTTGGTTCTTTGACAATTTTTGCCCAAAAAGTAGATTTTATTCATCCAATGGTGGCTTGCCCCATTGCCTCGACTTACTCAAAAGCAATGGGGCAAGCCACCATTGAAAAAAAGATTAACTTATTTTTGAAACAATGTACTATACTTTTTTTTTAAAACCGTGGCTGTTGGCCAACAGGCAGGCTTAAAAAAATGTCTAATAAAAGAGCCACAAAGAAAAATCCCTTGTGGCTCTTTTAATGATTTTATAAATCACTCTTTTTAATCTCTCTTCAAGGTTATTGTAACCCACGTTTCGCCCTCCGCTTTATCTCCTTGCACATCGAGTTCTACGGTGTATAAACCCTCTGGCAAATCTTCCATACCTGTACCACAGAATAGGCAATTTCCCGTACTTCGGTCTATACCTTCAATTTTTGCGCTAAAACTAGATGCAATATAATCGTCTATGACTGTGAGTTGTACTACATCCATATAATCAGTAGTTGCACCTCCTTTTATTGTTCCAAATTCAACGTCATTGAGCGTTACATTATCCACGTCAATGTCCGATATATTTTGAATACGAACCATAACGCCAATAGGCTCTTCGCAAGTAATAACAGAATCGCAAGAACTCAACGCTAGGATAGCAAGGAAGGATAAGTAGTAAATTGTTTTTTTCATAAATTTTTAATTTTATAATAGCCATTATTCACAAAGTGGCGAAGCCGCTTTGTCTATCTTCATTATCAGTTAGTTATGTAATAGGATTTAGTTTTGTGAATAAAGTCTAATGGATTAGACATTCTTTATTTATGGATAACGATTTTGAGGAATAATTTGCTGTTTTAAAAATCATGGTTCATTTTAAATATTTTTAATTTCAACTTTTGAAATACGTGCTTAATTCATCGTTGTATTAAAGCCGTTTGCATCCATTCAATTTTAAAAAAGAGAAAACAAACAATAAGAAGCCTATTTTTCCTATTTCAATATAAATAGAATGCACGAACATTTTAATTTATCCCTCTTTTTATCGTAATTTTATAGCATTAAGGAAAAGGCAACATTCAATCTGCAATAACCTGTTTTGAAAAATAATATAAAGTATTGAATTATAGCTCTTTATTGTCTCCTAAAAACAATTAGAGGAAGAGTAAACAAACTATGCAAGATACATATCAAACTAGAAAATACGTCATTCAAGGAATATTTATAGCGACGGCTATTATTTTGCTTTTAAAAAGCATACAACTACAACTGGTAGATACTTCCTTTAGCGAAGAAGCAAGTGCCAACGTGGTGCAAAAAGTTAATATATATCCTTCTCGTGGGATGATTTTTGATAGGAACAACAAGCTCTTAGTAGCAAATCAAGCCATCTATGATTTAAT
>CALOED010000119.1:0-35864 GCA_942492005.1 uncultured Saprospiraceae bacterium | reverse complement strand
CTAAGAGATTACCGTAAAAGTTCAATGTTGCTTGTGAAAACTATGTTTTCATACTCCTATGCCTTTTATAAAGGCAGAATTTATTTTTACTTGCTTTGCAAAAAAACTGTCGAATTTAATCAAAATCATACAGGAGCGTATCAGCAATTCTCCATAAGGAATATTTAACTTTTTGCTTCTTTTTTTAGCTATAAAAAGAAAAGCAGCTCTGCGCAACATGATTAAGTAGCTGTATGCAAGATATTAAAATTACAAATTATCACAGTTAGCCCTTTTTCTTGAAAATTGTCGAAAATAGCCGTCGCCATTGTTTTTTGCTTCTTTTTTTCCATAATGAGAATTGCTGGGAGTGTATTGTATCTTATCATTCTAATTTCTAAACCCCATCAAATCGCCTCTTTGCTTCCGAAAAAGGCATTGGTCTCAAACCGGGGCTTTGATTCAAAATTCGTCCGATTTTCAATGTATCATTAATCGTTCCTTTTTTAGCTCCAAATTGCGTTGGTGTATGGTTTAAAATTGTATTCCCATTGCAATATTTCTGAACCATTAGCTCCAATTCTGTTATAAAAGCCTTATCAATATTATACAATAATTCCAATTCATTAGGCTGATACGCCCAATAATTGCCATGCACCAATTGATTGCGAATAGGCGTTGCGTATTTCAAACACAAGTATTCTAACTCTCGCAGTCGTTTGTTTTGTGTTTTGATATGGTGCCACGATTTTTTTATGCCCAACAACTGAAAAGCCGCCTTAAAACTATCCGAACGCAAACGTATAAAATGCCTTTGAATCACTTCACCGTAGGCTGAAATCATTATTCACAACCTTTCAGTCACAATCCCACTAGGAAAAGCCATTTCAAATAACCTTCTAACGCAAATAATGTATTTTGATAAAATCATCTTGTGTGATGATTCGAGGCGGTTGATGCATGCGTTGGCGAATAGTGCTTGGATAGCATCGTTTTGATTTAGAATGTAAATTTCATAAAAAATTTGGGTATAGAAAAATAAACTACTATTTTCGTATGTGTGCGAACACACTTTTTGAAATTATAAATATATTTGATACAAAAATCCTATAAAACCAAATGAAAACCAATATGAAATTTTTACAACTAAACAGTTTACTACTAATTACAATCCTGCTATTTTCCTGCAATTCCAACCAACAAATAGCAGAATTACCCGATGAAATTTCCATTATTCCCATGCCTCAAAAGGTGGAAAAAACGGAAGCCATTTTTAAAATCACAAGCGATACAGAAATTGGAGGAATAGGAGAATTTAAATTAGCTGCTAATCATTTAATTTCGACGATTGAAAAGTCCACGGGTAAAAAGATAAAAAAGAATCCCTTTTAGATTTTGGACAAATAATTTTTGTTCAAAATGATGAATTTAAAAATGAAGAAGGTTATTCATTAGTAGTGGAAGGAGATAAAATTATGATTCTCGCCAAAACAGAAAAAGGCGCATTTTACGCTGTTCAAACTTTATTACAATTGATGCCAGCCGAAGTTTTTTCAACAGATGGCAAACTAGCTTTTCCGATTCCAGTACAAGGTGCAGAAATATATGACGAACCGAGATTTGCTTATCGTGGAATGCACTTAGACGTTGGGCGCAATTTCTTTGATGTCGATGCGGTGAAGCGATATCTTGACTTGATGGCGATGCACAAATACAATAAATTTCATTGGCATTTGACGGAAGACCAAGGCTGGCGCATTGAAATTAAAAAATACCCGAAACTTACCGAAATAGGCGGATTTAGAAAAGAAACCGTCATCGATCATGCTTCGGTCAAGCCAGCGAAATACGATGGAAAACGCTACGGCGGATTTTATACGCAAGATGAAGTCAAGGAAATAGTAGCGTATGCTGGCGAACGATTTATTGAAGTTATTCCAGAGATTGAATTGCCGGGACACGCACAGGCGGCGATTGCGGCTTATCCTGAATTGGGTTGTTTGGATGAACCTTTGGAAGTGCGCACGATTTGGGGCGTTTCGGAGAATGTCTATTGTCCAAAAGAAGAGACTTTTGAGTTTTTAGAAAATGTGATTGATGAAGTTATTGCTTTGTTTCCGAGTAAATATTTCCACATCGGCGGCGATGAATGCCCGAAAAAACAATGGGAAGAAAATGAATTTTGTCAAGCATTAATAAAAAAAGAAGGCTTGAAAGATGAACACGAATTACAAAGTTATTTTATAAAAAGAATAGAAAAATATTTGAATTCAAAAGGAAAAAATCTAGTCGGTTGGGATGAAATATTGGAAGGCGGACTTGCGCCAAATGCTACGGTGATGTCATGGCGAGGTATGAAAGGCGGCATAGAAGCAGCAAACGAAGGTCACGACGTGATTATGACACCGACTTCGCATTGCTATTTTGATTATTACAATTCTTTAAATGCGAACGAACCTTTGGCAATAGGCGGTTATTTGCCAGTGGAGAAAGTATATAGTTTTGAGCCAATTCCGCCAGCGATTGCGAATGACAAACGCCATCATATCATTGGCGCACAAGCTAATCTTTGGACAGAATATATCCCAACTTTGGAGCATTTGGAATACATGACGTATCCTAGAGGCGCAGCAATGGCGGAGGTCGTTTGGTCAGATACTTTGACTAGAAATTACGACAATTTTTCTAAGCGATTGACTTATCATTTTAAGCGTTTTGACGCTTTAGATGTGAATACTGCTCAGAGTTTCTTTGATGTAAATGGCAAAGTCGTTTCTGAAAATGGTCAAGTCAAAGTGTCGCTTATTTCCAAAAATCCAAAAGCCGAAGTGCGTTATACTTTGGATGGTACTGCGCCAACTTATGAATCCACAACTTATACTTCGCCTTTTGAAATCAAAACATCGAGCGATATTCAAGCGGTTACTTTCGTGGATGGCGTTCAAAAAGGGAATATTTGGAAAAGCCAAGTGCATTTGCACAAAGCGGTAGATAAACCAATCACGGTTAAAAATCAACCTGCCAAACGATATAGCGGCGGCGGCATTCAAACTATTCTTAATGGAATTTATGGAAATGATAATCATTTTGGCGATACCGAATGGTTAGGTTTTGAAGGTCAAGATATGGAAGCTGTCATTGATTTGGGCGAAGAAACAGCTATTTCACAAGTAAAATGTCGCTTCTTTAAATCAAATGGTTCATGGATTTATTTGCCTAAAAAAATGAGTGTTTATACTTCTATTGATGGCAAAAAATATGAATTAGCTGGCGAAACCGAAGATATTTCAACAGACAAAAAAGTTGCTCAACCGATTGTAAAATTGGATGCAAAAGCAAAATTTGTTAAAGTAGTCGTGAATAGATTGGGAATTATTCCAGAAGGTTTGACAGGTGCAGGTTATGAAGCTTGGTTATTTGTGGGAGAATTGGAGGTGAATTAAATGAGGGAATGGCAAGGTAGATTACCACAATTATTGCCTAAATCAACGATATTGTGGTGATTTATTTATTCATTACAAACCAAAACCAATGAAACATTTTTATTCCATTTTGATACTAAACTTTCTGTTTTTTGCATCTTTAAAAGGTCAAGATTATCATCTCTTCTCATTGGAGAATGAAACCATTTTTGAATTAAAAAACAGTACTGATATTTCTTGTAATTCGAATGATTGTTATTTTAGTCCAGTAGTTAAAGACGTTTCGATAATAGGGAACTATTCTGTTTTTACATTTGAAAAAACCTATAAAAAAATTGTTCAAAATACGAACTCAACCTGTTCGACTTTTGCAGATACCTCTTTTTGGGGACAGGAATTGAGGATTACGGACAATTTTACTTTTGAATTTTTGAATATAGATGGCGAAACGATTACTATTCAACCTCAAAGATATTTGAATGAAAGTTGGGAAGCTTATCGCTTTCCAAATAATTCTGGAAATTATATTGAGGCTAAAGTCACTAATCTATTTCAAAACATAGTTCATAGCGATTTAGACTCTTTAAAAACCATTTCATTTTTCTGTAAAGATAGTCTAGGGAATACTATTTCACATTTAGTTAATCAAATGAAATTGGAAGTGAGCAAACATTATGGAATGTTGAGAAGTCTCAATTTTCTTAATTTTCCCAATGATACTTCATTTTTACTTTTGGCAAGTCATAACCATTTATCTTCTGGTGTCAAAAATTTAAAATGGAAAGAAATTTATGATTTTGAAGTAGGAGACGAATTCCATATCCATGAATATATAACGGGTATTCCTTATCAATCTGATGGTTATGAGAAGAGGATAGTTTTATCAAAATCCAACACATCAAGTAGTTGGATATATATAGTGGATAGAGAATATTATTTTGAAAACGACCAAGGTGATACACTACATACCAGAGATACAATTACGGAAATTTATCCATTTTTTTACTATTCAGATACGATATTGCCAAGAGAACTATTCAATTTTGATAATTTTGGAAACGGTAGTGCTGTTCATTGGAATGTTGATTACTCTCAATATTATCTTCAAAAAAAGAAAATACACAAAGCCAGTTTTTATGACCAAGTTCTAATAGGGGATACTTGTGCTGTTTTTTTATTGGGTTCATCAGTTCCTGATACGTTTTATTTAGAAAACTTAGGCGGAGGATATTATCACGCTGCTGGTTCAGGAAGCTACAATAATCGTATTTTAGAGTATTATAAGAAAACAGATTGTGTTTGGGGAAATCCAATCAATTTTGGATTATTTAATCATTTAAAAACGATAAACACGGCTTTTTTTAAACTTAAAACATTTCCAAATCCAAGTTCAGACTTAATTTATATTAATATACCAGTTAATTTACAAAAAAGTAAATTAACTGTTTTTGATGTAATGGGAAGAGTCGTTATTAATAAAAAATTAAGGGATATTCAACAGAGTGAAATATTTACTCTTGATATTCAAGGTTTAACTAGCGGGATGTATAATATTCGAATACAATCGAAAGATAAGATTTGGCAAAGTAAAATAGTAAAACAATAAGGCTACTCGCCTTCACTAACCAAATATTAATATTAAAACCAATGAAAAACTTATTAGGAATTTTAGCTATCATATTACTAATATCATGTAATACAGGCGAAAAAGAAACAGCAAATAGCGAACCGTATAAAGTCCCAGTTTACGCTTGGGCAAGTGGCCCAGGCAAAGCGACAGACGAAGAATTAACGGAAAAATTCACAGATTGGAAAGCCAAAGGCATTGACGGATTGATGTATAATGGCGGTCAAAAGCCAGAAACTTACAAGCGAGTGGGCGCAATTGCAAAAGCGGCAGGATTGGCGTTTCATGCTTGGATTCCAACGATGGTGCAATCCAAAAAGCCAGAACTCAAACCAGAATGGTATGGCGTAAATGGAAATGGAGAATCAGCATTAGACAAGCCAGCTTATGTTCCATATTATAAATTTCTTTGCCCAAATCACGATGGCGTTCATGAGTTTTTAGGAAAGATGTATGAAGCTGTGGCGGAAGTCGAAGAAGTCGATGGCATTCATTTGGATTACATTCGTTTTCCCGATGTAATCTTAGCAAGAGGACTTTGGGACAAGTACGGTTTGGTCATGGATAAAGAATATCCTGCTTATGATTATTGTTATGGTAAAAAATGCGTGGCTGATTTTAAAGCCAAAACGGGTATTGATATTAAGGCAACCGAAGATCCATCTCAAGTAGCGGAATGGAAACAATTCCGTTATGATTTGATTACCAATTTGGTGAATGAACTCACCGAAAAAGTACACGCCAAAGGCAAAAAAATCAATGCGGCGGTCTTTCCTGGCCCTAATTCAGTGGCGAAAAAAATCGTGAGACAAGAATGGGATAAGTGGAATTTGGATGCTTTTTATCCGATGCACTACAATGATTTTTATCTCGAAAAACCAGAATGGGTGGGCGATGTCACTAAAGAAGGTGTAACGGCTATTAAAAATCGTGTGCCATTGTATAGTGGTTTGTTTATTTGCCCAAAACCTGAAAAGAAAGGTGATGAAAAAGACCCAGAAAATCATGGTTTATTACCCAATGAAATTGGAACGGCTATCCGTGTTTCGATGGAAAATGGCGCTGCTGGCGTTTGTTTATTTACTCCGAATCGAATGACGGATGAGCATTGGGTGGAGTTTGAGAAGGCGATTCGGGTGAGGTATTAAACTTGTCCTTGTCCTTGTACCACGAGCATCCTGCTCGTCCTTGTACCACTACTTGTACCACGAGCATCCTGCTCGTCACATTTATAATAGAAAACTTGGACTTGTATTTAATAAGTCCTATATTTATTGCAAACATTAGCCGAACGAGCAGGATGCTCGTGGTACAACATTAGCCGAACGAGCAGGATGCTCGTGGTACAACATTAGCCGAACGAGCAGGATGCTCGTGGTACAAGTAGTGGTACAAGTAGCAAAATGAAAAAACATAAAGATTATTACCAAAGAAAATTACCGCACTATCAGCCCGAAGATGGTGTATTTGCAATTACAATTTCTTTATATGGCAGCCTTCCTAAGGGAGTCATTCAGCAGTTAAAGGATGAAAGAGATGTATTGATTGCAGAAGCAAAATCTAAAGGAAAGTCAGATGAAGAGATAAAAGAGCTGATTAAAAAAGCAAGAGAATTATATTATGGTAAATATGATGATTTGCTAGATGGTTCAGCTTCTGGTCCGACTTGGTTGAAACGCCATGATATTGCTACCATAGTAAAAAACAGTTTGCATTTCTTAGATGAGCGCAAAGATTTTAAATTGGCGGCTTACTGCATTATGTCCAACCATATTCACTTAGTCATTTATAAATGTCAACGCCAATTGTTTGAAATTTTAAAAGATTTTAAATCTTTTACTGGACAGAAAGCGAATGAGAAATTATATGGAAAAGCTCAAAAAGGAGAAAAACGGACAAAATTTTGGCAATTTGAGAGTTATGACCACAGAGTGAGAGATAGAGGAGATTTTCATCACTCCGTAGAGTATGCTTTGAATAATCCTGTTAAGGCAAGGTTGGTTCAGAATTGGAGAGATTGGAAATTTAGCTATGTTCGAGAAGAGTTTTTGAAATATGCACCATAATTGAAACGAATACCTACGAAGAAGAAATCTATCGTCATATTTATTGGCTTAGTACTGTACTGCTTGTTTTTCTCAAAAATCATGTTTCTCTGATAAGTGCCACCATGATTTTAATGGATAAAAAAAGAATTAGGCGTGTTACCAACTTGGCGTTTGTTTATCATTCACCTCATGAGTTCAAGTCATCAGGTGAGTCGTTTTCATTCATTTCTAAAGCTCATCATTTCAAGTTGTTTTTTCAAAAACATTATCAATGCCAGCAAAAGTCGTCCTATCCGTCATCCTTATATTCAGCCTATTTTCAGCAAATGCCCAAGATTACCGAGCGTCTTTTTTCGGCATACAATCCAATGGAACGACATTGAACACGACTTCCATTCAAAAAGCGATAGACCATATTCATGAAAACGGTGGCGGCAGATTGGTTTTTGAAGTCGGTCGATACGTTACTGGTTCTATTTATTTGAAATCCAATGTTACGCTTCACCTGAATGAAGGAGCTATTTTGGTTGGTTCGCTCAATCCATTTGATTACAATCGTCACGCCTACTGGACGGCGATGATATTCGCTTATGACCAAAAAAATATTGGCATAACGGGGCAAGGCGTGATTGACGGGCGAGGTTATGAAGTCGCTCAAAATGTGCTGACGATGGTTCATAAAGGCATTTTGAAAGATAATTATTTAAAAAAAGACCGCCCACATGAAGGACTTCGACCACAGAATATTTACATAAAAGGCTGCAAAAACATCATCATACGAGGCGTTACAATTAAAAATCCTGCTAGTTGGAATCAGCAATATGACCAATGCAAAAATCTATTGGTGGAAAATATCACGGTGGATAGCAAAAATTATTGGAACAACGATGGTATCGACATTGTGGATTGCGATAGCGTAATTGTTAGAAATAGCTATTTTGATGCTTCGGATGATGGGATTTGCCTTAAATCTCACAGTGCGACGTTCCTTTGTCAAAACGTTGAAATTTATAATAATACGGTGCGGTCAAGTGCCAGTGGAATTAAGTTTGGGACGTTTTCAAAAGGTGGTTTTAAGAATATTCGTATTGTCAAAAACAAGGTGTATGATACCTATCGGTCGGCAATTACCTTTGCGGCAGTTGATGGCGGCATCGTGGAAAATGTATTTGTAGATAGTTTAATTGCCATCAATACCGGCAATATTATTTTTCTGAGAATAGGCGAACGGCTGCCCAACAAAAAGGGAAGTATGAAAAATATCAGTATTTCCAATGTTTATGCAGAAGTGCCAGCGACTAAGGCTGACGCAGGCTATCCTTACGAAGGGCCTGTTGAGCATTTGCCTCGAAATATCTCGCCTGCTTCGATTGTCGGAATGCCAGATGCGTTGATAGAAAACGTTAAATTGAAGAATATCGAAATCCATTATCCAGGAGGAGGCGACCCTAATTACGCTAAAATCGGATTAGATGAATTGGACAAAATTCCCGAATTACCAAAGGATTATCCTGAGTTTTCGATGTTTAAAGAGTTGCCCGCATGGGGCTTTTACATTCGTCATGCAAAAAATATTACGTTTGAAAATATAAAGCTTACTTGCAAAAAAGACGATTACCGAGTGCCGATTGTTTTAGATGATGTTCATCATATTAGGTTTAAAAATTTAAAAATCAGTGAGCCGAATAAAAAAGAAACAAACGTTTTTTCGCACCGCAGCAGTCAAGTCAAGATGGAGTAGTATTTTTCGTTTGGTTCTTTCACAATTTCTGCATTTTCGTCCAATGGTGGCTTGCCCCATTGCTTTTGAGTAAGTCAAGGCAATGGGGCAGGCTCGCATTGGACGAATAAATCTATCTTTTTGGCAAAAATTATCAAAGAACCTTTCATCTTAATAGACTTTATTCACAAAACTAGAACCTATTACATAACTAACTGATAAGGAAGATAGACAAAGCGGCAAAGCCGCTTTGTGAATAATGGCTAATATTTTAATAAAAAACGTAAAAATTTCTTGCTTTTAAAAAAACATTTGCCACCTCTATAAAAAAACATAAACATTTATCTATCAATAAGTTGCAAGGCAATTCCTAGCAAGAAGAGAAAGGCTCTACAACAAAAATTATTCCGTTTTTTGAAATTAGGCACAGTTTTGTCATTAAGGTAGTTACACAATACAAAACTATTAGCCATGAAACTTTCTTTTGTCTTATTCATTTTACTAGGCTTTGCCAATATTTCAAATGCACAAAATTTTGAGCAAGCGATTAGCCCAAAAGGCATTTTTATAAATACAGAAGCGCATCATCCACCAAGCAAAAAAGCCATTCAATACGAAGTAGGTCGCTATGAGGTTTTTGGTGATTTTCAAATTTTCATTCCCAAATCATTTAGCCCAAATCAAGATGGCATCAATGATGTTTTTAAAATTCAGACCACGAACGTTTTGGATTTTAAATTGACGATTTTTAATCAATGGGGAGAGTATATTTTTGATAGTAATAATCCGAATATTGAATGGGATGGAAAAGTATCAGGGAAATCGCTCCGCAAAGCACCTTATGTGTATATTATTCAAATCAGAACAACAAGCGGACAATCATTGAAGTATTCGGGTTGTCTTTTGATAGAAATATAATCAATTCAAAAAGAGTATTAAGTAAACAAGTTTAGTTAGAATAAATTAAGTTAGTTGAATCTTTAAGTTAGACAAATTTATAAGCTGAGTCCTTACGACTCAGCTTTTCTTTTTTCTAGTCTAAATCTTGCAAAAACCTTCCAAAACCTGCCCATCTACGCTAATTAATTGGTCGAGGCGAATAGTTAGATTATTTTCCAATACCGCATATTCTACACTTTCTTTGGTATATAAATCCAAAATTCGAGTGGCTATGGTTTGTTGTCCATTTTCGTTACGATACTCAATATTTACGGTTTTTCTTTTCACCGAAGTTGCCTCTAGTATATCGTAGAAATTGCAATCTATGGGTTGATATGGTTTCATATTTCACCTATTTTTTTACGATAAAAACGCTATCAAAACGCCTGCCGCTACTGCCGAACCTATCACGCCCGAAATATTACTTGACATCGCATATTGCAAAATATGGTTAGATTTATCGTATTTCAAAGCTATCTCGTTGGCTACTCTCGAAGCCATAGGCACAGCACTCAGCCCCGTTGCGCCAATCAGCGGATTGATTTTTTTCTTAGAAAACACATTATAGACTTTCACTGCCATAATGCCGCCAACGATAGAAATAGCAAAGGCAATAAAACCACCTACAACGATTAAAATCGTATCTTGATTTAAAAAATTGGCTGCCGTCATGGTTGCCCCAACGCACAAACCCAAGAAAATCGTTGCTGTATTCATAATGGTTTCTGAAGCAGCTTTAAATAAGCGGCTCGTAGATTGACCAATCTCTTTGATAAGATTTCCGAAGAGCAACATTCCCACCAATGGCAAGGCAGAAGGCACAAGCACCGCCACCAAAAAAGTCAAAACTATTGGAAAAATAATTTTAACCGTCCTTAAATCCTTGATTTTTGTTTTGCTAGGAAACAAGCGGTCTTGCTGTTTCATATTGATGCGCAATTCTTTTTCTGATACCGAATATTTGACCACCAAAGGAATAATAATTGGCACTAAAGCCATGTAAGAATAAGCTGCAATCGCACTCGGACCCAACATGTGCGGAGCTAATACGATAGCCGTATAAATCGCCGTTGGGCCATCTGCGCCACCAATAATGCCTAGTGCTGCGGCTTCTTTCGTAGTGTAGCCAATAGCGATAGCCGAAAGAAAAACGGTAAAAATACCAATTTGTGCGGCTGCTCCAAAAAACGCCAAGCGCAAGTTGCGAAGCATTATACCAAAATCCGTCATTGCGCCCACGCCCATAAAAATCAAAGGTGGCAACAACCCCGTTTTGATGAGTGTGTAATACAGCAAATTCATAATACCAAATTCCTTCGTAGCTTTTAGAATGCCGTATTCATTGACAATAGCCTCATCTACCACGCTCATATTTCCGCTGGGGAAATTAGCCAATAGCAAACCAAAGCCAATAGGAACAAGCAAAAGCGGCTCATATTGCTTTTTGATACCCAAATAGAGCAACAAAAAAGCCAATGCAATCATAATGAGCGCACCTGGGGTTTCTGAAAATTCCCCAAATGCCGTCATTTCATATAGTTTATTTAATATTTCCATTATTCTGTTTGCTACTCACTATTTAAGTTTCACTATTACTTCATCTTCATCCACTTCTTGTCCATTAGCATAACAAATTTCCACTACCTCACCATCTTGGTCCGATACGATAGCGTTACTCACTTTCATGGCTTCGATGTAAGCCACAGTTTGCCCTTTTTTTACGGTATCGCCTACTTTTATCGGTGTTTCACCACTTTCTCTGGTCAAGTAGAATTTACCTTCCAATGGCGAAAATATTTCTTTGAATGTACCATTAGACGCTGCAACACTCGCTTCATTCGCACTTGTATTTGACTGTGCGGTAGCTGGAGCAGGCGTTTTCACTTTTGAATTTTCGCCATAAGAAACCGATACTTCATACATTTGTCCATTGACATTAATATTCATAGAAGTAGGCTGAAAGTTGGCAACTGCTGGCGTAGGCGTTGCCGTAGGAGTAGTTGTTTTGGGCGCACTTGCAGCTTTTCTTTTTGCCAAATCTGCTAAGAAAGCCTTTTTCGCTTCGCCCGACTTGTAGGCTAAATATTGTTTTTCGTGCATCGCAAATTCGAGCAATTCTTCATCATCTTGCCCATAATCCCAACCTTTTTCGTCCATCATTTTGCGATACTTATCCAATTCATCAGGATATAAATCTTGCGGAACGCCTGTGAAAAACGTTCGGTTTTGTTCCTTTGCCAATTCAAGTAACTTAGGGTCAAGTTCGCCCAATAACTTGCCCGAACGCCCTAATAACATTCCCCAAGTATTCTCATCTATCATCGACCAACGCTCTTTTCCCTTTGCCATCTGCATCACATTTCGCAACGACAAATTCTTCACATATTGGCTATATGGCGTGACCAAAGGCGGATAACCCACTCTAGGCCACACGTGCTTCACTTCATCAAAAAGCATTATCAATAGCTCGTCTTGCGTCAAATCGGGCTTGTTGCGCTTGCGTTGAGATTTGTTAATACTTTCTAAATTCTGCTCCAAATCTGCCATCAAACTCCCCATCATACCGCCCGGCAATCCTGGCCCGATAAGGAGTGAGTTCATTTTGCGGTTGCGAGGATTGATATACTGTCCCAAAAAATCATCCATAAACTCTTGCGTCAATCGGCGAACTTCCATGTAAGCATTCATATTGATAGCTGGCACTTCAAAACCTGCATCTTCCAACATTGCATGAATCGTCAGCAAGTCCGCATGACCCGTTCCCCACGAGAGCGGTTCCATGCCCACATCTATTATGTCTGCGCCCGCACGAGCCGCTTCCAACGAAGATGCTACCGAAAACCCAGGCGTAGAATGCCCATGGTATTGTACCAAAATATCAGGATGTTTTTCTTTGATTCCTTTTACAATCTTACCAATCGAAACAGGGCGACCGATGCCAGCCATGTCTTTGATACAAATCTCGTCTGCGCCTAGCGCAATGTATTGTTCGGCTAATTCAATATAATATTCAACGGTATGTAATTTTGAGAAAGTCAGGCTCAATGCGGCTTGTGCTATCATGCCGCCTTCTTTGGCGAATTTGATAGAGTTTGCTACGTTTCGAGGGTCGTTCAGTCCATCGAATGAGCGAGAAATGTCCGTACCTTGTAGCTTCTTGACTTTAAACATCAAGCGGCGAACATCGGCAGGAACGGGACTCATTCGGATGCCATTGAGCGAGCGGTCGAGCATTTGCGTTAGAATGCCAGCGTCGTTGAAAGGTTGCGTCCATTCACGAACGGCAATATTCGGATTTTCGCCAAATAATAAATTGACTTGCTCGAATCCGCCTCCATTCGTTTCTACTCTTGCAAAACAACCCATATCTACTATATGAGGTGCTACTTTGGCTAGTTGGTCAACTCTAGGTACATATTTTCCCGCAGATTGCCACATATCTCGATAGACGAGTGCTAGTTTTATTTTTCTGCCCATAATTTTAATTGATAGCTGATTTTATTCTTATTTTCTTAAAAATTCTTTTTCTATTTTTAACAATGTGTAATAATTACACTATGTAAAAAAAGGTTAGAAATGCCCTATATAGCCTTGCACTCAAAAAGCAATTCTACGTCTTTATTGATTAAAGTATGTAATAAGATGGTTGATTTTTATGTGTGTCCCAACTTCTAATCGTGCTGCTTAATGTTGCCTAATCGGTCTTGAATGTGAAGCAGTTTGATTTTCGATTTTATATAATGCTTGTCCAAAAAAGCCAATCTTCTCTTGATTTCTTCTTCGTAAGAAAGGCGTTGAGGGTCTTTTTCTTTTATTTTTTCAAATGCTATAAAATGTCTTTTTATGGTTTTGTCTTGAAATAATGCTAGTTTGGATTCACAATCATTACAAATCGTGTAACCATATAATATGCTAATGCTTTCGGGATGATTAGCTCCGCACTCAAAGCATTTTTTTGTATATCTAACCATATCTTGACGAATTAATCATTTAAAAATAAAGATAGCAATTTGAAACAAAGAACTCAAATTCTCTTTGATTATAAAATTAAACAACCTCAACACTGCATTACAAACCAATAATCTTCTGAATCAACTGCTCATCTACTTCGCCGCCTGCAAAATCGTCAAACGCCTTTTCGGTGACGTTGATGATATGGTCTTGTATGAATTTTGCGCCTTCGATTGCGCCTTGTTCGCTGTCTTTGATGCAGCATTCCCATTCCATAACCGCCCAGCCGTCGTAGCCGTATTGTGTTAGTTTGCTAAAAATAGAACGGAAATCCACTTGTCCATCGCCCAAAGAACGAAAACGCCCTGCTCGATTGACCCAGTTTTGATAACCGCCATATACGCCTGTGCGTCCGTTTGGATTAAATTCCGCATCTTTTACATGAAACATTTTAATGCGCTCATGATAAATATCAATATGCTCCAAATAGTCTAAACATTGCAATACATAATGACTCGGGTCATAAAGCATATTGCAACGGCTATGGTTTCCGACTTCTTCTAAGAACATTTCAAAAGTCAAACCGTCGTGCAAATCCTCGCCCGGATGAATTTCGTAGCACAAATCTACGCCTGCTTCATCAAAAGCATTCAGAATAGGCAACCATCGCTTGCCCAACTCTTTGAAACCTGCTTCTACCAAGCCCTGAGGGCGTTGTGGCCACGGGTACATGGTGTGCCAAATCAGCGCACCAGAGAAGGTAACGTGTGCGTTTAGTCCTAAGTTTTGGCTGGCTTTGGCAGCGTAAAGCAATTGCTGAACTGCCCATTCTTGCCTAGCTTTGGGATTATTTTTGACGGCATCGGGTGCAAAATTGTCAAACATCAAATCGTAAGCCGGATTGACTGCCACGAGTTGCCCTTGCAAATGTGTGGAAAGTTCGGTGATGGTAACGCCCATATCGGCAAGTTTGCCATTGAGGTCGTCGCAGTAGGATTTGCTCTCCGCAGCGAGTTTCAAATCTATGGCACGGCTATCCCAAGTAGGTATTTGAACGCCAACGAAGCCGGTGTCTTTTGCCCATTTGCAGATGTTTTCTAAAGAATTGTAGGGCGCATCATCTCCCATGAATTGCGCTAAAAATATCGCTGGGCCTTTTATGGTTTTCATATTTGGTTGGTTTTTTTAGTCAGAATAGACTTTATTCTAAAAAAAATTGTATGGTGCAAAATGTAACATACTGGTTTTGAATAGTTTTGTATGTAGCGCACACAAAACTGAATATTGTCTAATGATATTTCCGTAAATATAGTAGGTTTGTTTGTTTTTCAGAAAAATATATACCGAGTAAAGTTAGTTTATTTCAATTTTGTAAACCTCGTGCAACATCGTTTTAATATTGCGAGCAGGATACTCGTTTGACCAACCTAAGTGTTGGGCGAGCAGGATGCTCGCAATACAAGGAACAGGTTAGATGTTTAAAGTTCGTTTTATTTATAAGAGGAACTAACGATAAAAAAAGGTCGTTTCAGCTAGTATTTTTTATTTTTGTCTGAATTTGTAAAATCGGCAATTGGCTTTTGATTATCATTACAAAAAAATCAACCGAATAAGTACAATGAGAGAATTATTCTTATCAAAAACTTAGTTAATTCTTATCAGCTAAACTATTTTTACCATGAAAATTTTTAATGCAATTCTAACTGTGGCGGTGCTAGTAGTCGTTGGCTACTTTGTAAACGAGCGTTTTTTGAATATTCCTGAAGCTAAACGAGCGAGTCCTGAAGACATGGTAGAGTATGTAAATGAAGACTTGCGAATAGATGTATTTTATTGCCAACCTTCAAAGCGAGGGCGTGAGATATTTGGCGAATTAGTTCCTTTTGGCGAGGTGTGGCGTACTGGAGCGAATGAGGCGACTACTTTTGAGACGAGTATTGATTTGACGATAGGTGGGAAAGTGCTTCCTGCTGGCAAATACACGTTGTGGACGATCTCTACCGGATGAATGGGAAGTGATTTTTAATAATAAAATGTATAATTGGGGCGTTGGTAGAGATGGTGCAAGTAGAAAACCCGAATATGACAAAATCAATTTGAAAGTTCCTGTGGATACACTTGCCGAGGAGGTAGAGTCATTTACGATTACTGTATCTGATGTGGATACGATTAAGTTGAATTTAATGTGGGATAAAACGCTGGTAGCTGTTCCAATAATTAAAAATAATTAGGATTAATTTTTTTGGATTTGGTTAGTCTTTAGTACAGATTAACCAAATCCAAAATCATTTCTTATCCGATAATATTTTCTAGCCCGTGAAGGTTGAGAATAGTAATACGACTGCCTTTGATTTTGACTAATTCCTCTTCTTTGAAATCGGCTAAAGTCCGAATGACGGTTTCTTTGGCAGTACCTACCATATTTGCCAAATCTTCTCTAAGAATCACTATTTCAGTATTTACTCTTCCTTCTATTTTGTATTCGCTATGAAGGCGAGCTAAGGCTTCGGCTACTCGTTTTCGGACGGAATTGTACGCCAAACTTAGCAGTTGTTCTTCTTTTTCGAGGATGTTATCCGATAGCATTTTGATGAATTTGTTGGAAACATCTCGATTGCCATGAAGGAGGGTAAAAAAGTCTTTTTTGGGAATAAGGCTAATCGAAGTGTCTTCCAAAGCGTAAGCAGAAATTTGGTAACGCTCGTTTTGCATCAGTGCCAAATAGCCGATAAAATCGCCTGATTTGCGAATAGTAATAACGTATTCCTTTCCGTCTTCGTTAGCTTTTGCAATTTTCACTTTTCCCGAATTGATATAGTATAACTGATTAGGAAAATCGCCTTCTGTGAAAATCGCATCTTTCTTTCGGTAGCTTTTTTCGACTCGGTCAGCCGAAAGTTTTTCCATTTCTTTTTGGGCTTTGGCTTCATTGATAAAAGTCCTAAATCCTTCTTCTGTTTTATTAAAAACTTCTTGGTGGGCGGCACTTTTTTTCAGCCTAATTTCGATGGCATCGAGGAGTTCGGAGTCGTCAAAAGGCTTAGTGATATAATCGTCTGCGCCTAGATTCATGCCTTTTCTAAAGTCTGCTTTTTCTGCCTTCGCCGTCAAGAAAATAAATGGGATACTGGCCGTTTGTGGCTTTTTACTCAAAATATGCAATACTCCAAACCCATCTAACTCCGGCATCATCACATCGCAAATTATCAAATCGGGCTTTTCTTGATTTGCCAATTGCACGCCTATTTTACCATTTTCTGCCGTAAAGACTTCAAAGTTGGAGAGTTCCAAAATTTCAGCTACATTTTCTCTGACTTCAAGGTTATCTTCTATGATTAATATTTTTTTCATGATTGTTTAGTCTTTATTTTCAATCTATATTTTTATTCAAATTTATATTAGTCATTTTTTGATGAAGGCAAATTTACAGTAAAAATAGTTTCTTTGTTTTCTTCACTTTCAAAAAAAATAGTCCCATTCATTAAATCTACATATTTTTTGACAATATTCAATCCTAATCCTGTTCCTTTGATGTTGATAGCGTTTTGCGCTCGAAAGAAACGCTCGAATAGGTGGTCTTGCTCCGATTTAGGAATACCTATACCATAATCTTTTACTTGTACTTGCACTTGGTCTTGGAAGAAATGCGTGTATAATTCAATATTTTGATGCTCTTTGGAGTATTTTATGGCATTGGAAAGTAAATTTATCACAATGTTTTTAAAGAATTTTTTATCTAAAAAAGCAATTTCCTCTCCTTCGTGTTCATGGTTGATGGTTTGTCCATTTTTTAATAAAGATTTGATTTCATTGATAATCTCTTTTGTCAATGCTGACACATTAAATTCGCAAGGCTCATGCTCGACTTTCCCTTCTTCCAGTTTTGAAATAGATAAAAAATCATTGAGGATGTCATTGAGGTTATTCACGGCAGATTTGATGCGTTCTACGTGTTTGAGGCGTTTTTCTGCTGTGCCTTCGGCGGTGTATCGAGCTATCAAAGCGGCAGAAGATTTGATAGTAGCGAGGGGCGTGCGAAACTCATGCGAAGCCGTAGAAACGAAACGGGATTTGAGTTGGTTGAGGGCTTGTTCTTTGACGAGCGCAATCTCTAGTTCGGATTGAGATTGCACCAAAGCGGCTTTAGCTTCTTCCGTAGCGATGATTTGTTTTTCGAGATTTCGATTGGTTTTTAATAATTTATTGACCGCTTCTGCCAGCCTTTCGGTGCGTTCGTTTACTTTTTCTTCCAATTGAGCATTGAGTTGTTCAATTTTCCTTTGGTAGTCTTTATGTCACTAATATCATGTATTACGCCAACATATATGGTTTTTTCGGGCAAATGCACTTCGCTAATACTCAAATTGAAGGGAAACAACGAGCCATCCTTTTTCAACCCTTTTACTTCTCGCCCAATGCCTATAATTTTCCGTTGCCCTGTTCTGTGATAATTTCCAATATAACTATCATGCGCTTCCTGATGCGGTGTTGGCATGAGTGTTTTTACATTTTTACCAATCAAATCTTCAGCTTCATAGCCAAACAACGCTGCCGCAGCAGGATTCACTACTTCCATTTTTGCCTCTTTGTCGATAATAATAATACCATCTACCGCAGTGTTGATAATAGCATTAAGGCGTTTTTCGGAAGCACTCAACTCTTGTTCTAGTTGCCGCAAATCCGAAATATCGTGGATAATTCCCGTAAAAATAATACGGTCTTCGAGTTGTACTTTTTCTACTTTCAGCCAAAAAGGAAACACGCTGCCGTCTTTGCGCTTCCCTTTTACCTCTCGCCCGATGCCAATTATTTTCTTTTCGCCCGTTTCCAAATGATTTTTAATATAATCGTCATGCTCCGAATGATAAGGCTGAGGCATCAAAAAACTTATATTTTTGCCCACTACTTCTTTTGGAGCATACCCAAACAATTCCGCAGCAGCAGGATTCAAAGACTCTATAATACCCTGACTATCAATAATAATAACGCCATCTACTACCGTTTCAAAAATAGCTTTCAGTCTATTTTTATTATTAGAGTAAGCCGCAGAGTGAGTAGAGGAATTATCTGACATTGATATATAAATTTAATTTTTTTGATACCTATCACATTTAGAGTTGATAGATGTCATTTCATAGCATTGAAGAATTAAATACTTTTGAAAGTAAGCATATTAAACCAACCTATCAAAAAAAAAATTATTAAAAATCTAAAGATAAACAAACGATTGCTTGAAGCACGAAAATGATAAAAATCATTGTTTTAAAAAGTGAGGTATGTCATTTTCGTCATTAATAAACATCATTGTTTTGCTTCTTTTTACGATTTAATTTTGACAACTAATATGGAAGCGATGATTACAATTCAAATACTGGGGATGGGGTGCTCTCGATGCAGAGTAACGGAGACCAATGCACTAAAAGCCATTGACGCACTTGGCGTAGAGGCATCAATGGAGCGTATCGAAGATATTGATACGATTCTTAAATACGATATTAGTGCTACTCCGGGAGTGCTAATCAATGGCGAAATCATTGCTAATGACCGAATAGTTGGGTTCGACGAATTTATTGAGCTACTGCGTAAAATAGAAAAAGAAGCAGTTTTGACCTATTCCATTGACCCCGAATAATATAAAAATTATAGGCTAACTTTTGGGTTCAGCCTTGCGACTACTACTAGCAACTACTATAAATTGTATATCTTCGCAGCGATTTTTTTCAACTTTCATCAACAAATATTTTCGCTGTGTATAAATCAGTTTTAAAACATCTACTCTTTTTACTTTCGCCAGAAAAAGCGCACGCACTGACCATTTCTTTATTAAAATTTACCTTAGCTGTTCCCATCGTGAATACAATTTTCAAATCCATCTATCGGCTAGAGCATCCGAGTTTGGAGCGAGAATTATTTGGTTTGAAATTCAAAAACCCCGTAGGATTAGCCGCTGGATTTGATAAAGATGGCAAATATTATCAAGCCATATCGAGCTTAGGCTTTGGTTTTATAGAAATAGGAACGGTAACGCCAATACCACAAGATGGCAATCCGCAACCTCGCCTTTTTCGCCTGCCTGCCGACAAAGGGCTTATCAATAGAATGGGATTTAATAATGAAGGAATTGATGCTTTTGTGGCTCGCTTAAAAAATGGCAAACGCCCCGAAGGAGTCATTATTGGCGGCAATATTGGCAAAAACAAAGTCACGCCCAACGAAGAAGCCGTTAAGGATTATAAGATTTGTTTTGAAGCCCTGTTTCCTTACGTAGATTATTTTGTAGTGAATGTGAGTTCGCCCAATACGCCCAATTTGCGTGCATTGCAAGATAAAAAACCGCTTACGGCTTTACTTTCTACGCTTCAAAGTCTTAATCATCAAAAGCCCAAAGCCAAACCCATATTGCTAAAAATAGCTCCTGACCTCACCGATACCCAACTCGATGATATTATTGAAATAGTAGCCACTACCAAAATTGATGGCATTATTGCCACAAATACTACTATTAGTAGAGCCAATTTAAAAACCAACGAAGCAGAAATAAAAGCTATTGGAAATGGTGGACTGAGTGGCTTGCCCGTTAAGCATCGCTCCACAGAAGTCATTCGATATTTAAAAACCAAAGACCCCAACTTGAAAATAATTGGCGTAGGCGGTATTTGTTCGCCTGCCGATGCCATCGAAAAACTAAACGCTGGCGCAGATTTGATACAAGTCTATTCGGGAATGGTCTATGAAGGCCCAGCGTTGATTAAGAGGATTAAAAAAGGAATTTTGGATAGGCAATAAATAAATAGGCTACCGCTGTTTGTGCTGTTAGACTACGAAACAGCGGTAGCCTATTTATTGGTTCATTGCGCCCGTCTAAGCAAAAACCACATCCAGTGCCGCTTTGATTTTTTCGGCGGCTTCTTCCAAATCTTCGTCCGTGTGAGCTGCCGATACAAAACCTACCTCATAGCCCGAAGTCCCAAGATAAACGCCATTTTGCAACAACTCGTGGTGCAAAATTTTGAATTTCTCCATGCTTTCAGCTTCAATTTGGTCAGCACGATTGATTCTGTCATTCGTGAAGGCTACCCAAAATATTGAGCCGATGTTAGGCATTGTCAATTCATAGCCTTTCTCTTCGCAATAAGTCAAGATATTATTGATAAATCGCTGCGTTTTCGCTTCTGCATCTGGATAAAAATCGGGTGCTAATAATTGCTTCAAAGCCGCAATGCCGGCCGACATCGCCACAGGATTAGCCGAAAGCGTACCCGCTTGATAAACAGGGCCATCGGGCGAAATGTGTCCCATTATTTCTCGATTTGCACCATAAGCACCTACGGGCATTCCGCCGCCGATGATTTTGCCGTAAGTAATAATATCGGGCTGAATATCGTAATAGCCTGCTGCGCCTTCAAATCCTACTCGAAATCCAGAAATGACTTCATCAAAAATCAATAAAACGCCATATTCCGTACATTTTTCTCTCAATAGTTCCAAATAAGAACGGTCTTGCAAAAGCAATCCATTATTGGCTGGCACGGGTTCTATGATGACGCAAGCAATGTCGTGTCCGTAAGTTTTGAGCGTCTCTTCGAGTGCTTCGGGATGGTCAAGCGGAATGATGATGGTTTCTTTCGCAAAACTTTCGGGAATACCTGCCGACGTGCTGATGCCAAAAGTCGCTAGTCCCGACCCCGCTTTTACCAGCAAACTATCTACGTGGCCATGATAACAACCATCAAATTTGACTACTTTGTTTTTGCCCGTTACGCCTCTCGCCAATCTAATGGCGGACATGACGGCTTCTGTTCCCGAACTCACAAAGCGTATTTTTTCGATGTATTTGTTATTTTCCAAAATCAGCTTGCCAATTTCGTTGCCCAGTCGAGTAGGCGTACCAAAAGAAGTGCCTTTTGAAATGGTTTCCGTGACAAATTCTCGAATTTCTTTGTTGTTGTGTCCCAAAATCAAAGGACCCCAAGAGCAGCAAAAATCTATAAATTCGTTATCGTCTTCGTCATAAATTCTGGCTCCTTCTCCCCTTTTGATAAATAACGGAGGACCCGAAACCGACTTAAACGCTCGTACAGGCGAATTGACACCACCTGGAAAATATTTTTTAGCCTCTTCAAACAACCTTGCGGAGTTTTCTCTTTTCATAATAAATCTTTGGATATTTTATAAAAGTAATAGTCTTTTCTTTTTTAAAAATTAATTGCTGCAAAAATAACAAAGACCTATTCGGAGAGTTGCATTTAATGTTGTCTTATTGTCATTTTACTAGACTTTATTCACAAAACTAAATCCTATTACATAACTAACGGATAATGAAGATAGACTAGGGGTAGGAAATAAGTATTGAAGATAAAAGACACGACTTGTAGGTTTTTTAAATCAGAAAAGCCTTCTTTTTAGTAAAAAACCTAACGTAGCTCGCCACTAGGCATAAAAAAACGTCTTGAGAAATCATCTCAAAACGTTGAAAGTACATATCTAGATTTTAATAGAGCCGAATTTGAGCTTCTATAAACGTGTGTTTTCATTTTGTTTATCGAAGCAAGTTCAATATAGGTTTTATATGCTTTGGTCGCAAGCTTCATTGAGTAGTTGGTCAAATAGAGAAGTAGTTGGCGAGAGAATTGGATAAGTTGCAAAAATAAGCCTGCTAGGTTCGGCTTTTAATGATTTCTATCTTAAAATTAAAAAATCCGTATCGGATAATTTTGTCGAATATTTTTAATTATTCGTGTGTTAATTCTGTTTGTATTACAAGATTGTTTTATATTTAGAGAAATGTTTACAAGCCTAGCTTAATCCCATAATCAGGGATTTTGCAAAATGGCTCCATTTATTTTTATAAAATGCTTTATTCACAAAAATAGATTTCTCTTGTATTATTGAGGCTATTCCAACAATTTTTGAAGATGTGAATAATGTCTAATTTATCAACTAAAAAATCTTAACAACAATGGAAGAATTATTAGAAGCATTAGGACAACTACCGATTATACTCCTTGTAGTAGCCTTTTTTCTACTCGTTTCTGGCTTATTTACAGTCAAACAACAGTCGGCAGCACTCGTCGAGCGACTCGGGAAATTTCATAGCGTTCGCCATGCCGGACTTCAACTCAAAATTCCTTTAATAGATAGAATTTCGGGGCGTGTAAGTTTGAAAATTCAACAATTAGATGTATTGGTAGAAACCAAAACGCTGGATGATGTATTCGTCAAACTTAAAGTTTCGGTGCAGTTTTATGTTTTGAAAGATGCCATTTATGACGCATTTTACAAACTCGACAATCCTCATAATCAGATTACATCTTATGTATTTGATACCATTCGTGCAGAAGTGCCTAAGATGAAATTGGATGATGTTTTTGTTAGAAAAGATGATATTGCGATTGCGATACGTCGTGAATTGGAAGAGGCAATGCGTGAATATGGTTACGGAATCGTGAAGGCATTGGTCACAGATATTGACCCTGATGCTGCCGTAAAACACGCCATGAACCGTATCAACGCTGCAGAACGTGAGAAAATAGCTGCTGAATATGACGGTGAAGCGGAACGTATCCGAATAGTAGCGAAGGCTCGTGCAGAAGCAGAATCGAAGCGTTTGCAAGGTCAGGGTATCGCAGACCAACGTCGTGAGATTGCTAAAGGTTTGGAAGAGTCGGTTCACGTTTTGAATCAGGTGGGTATCAATTCGCAAGAGGCATCCGCTTTGATTGTAGTGACGCAGCATTACGATACATTGCACAGTATGGGCGAAAATGTAAACTCGAATTTAATTTTGTTACCGAACTCGCCTTCGGCAGCGGCTGATATGCTGACCAACTTGACGGCTTCGTTCGTGGCATCTAATCAGATGGGAGAAAACTTGAAAGAGCTTCAAGTAAAAAATAAATAATAGTAATTATGACCGAAAAATGAAAATGAATTGGGCTTTATTGCTCAATGAATTATAATTTTCACCATACTACTATACATTTTTAATTCTAAAAAAGCCATAAGACCGAATGCGGTTCTTATGGCTTTTCTGTTTTTAATCGTTACTCGAATTTTTATAACTCCTTATTTTTAGCAGCCGCAGCCGCCAAAAGTATTGATATGAGTTAATTCCGTTCCATCTTTGAGCGAGAGTTTCATCGTGCCGTTGTATTGTGGGCCGCCGCCGTCATCTGTTCCATCTTTAAAAGCTACTATTCTCAATTCGTATTTATCATTATAATAAAAAGCGTGATAATCGCCTCGTTTGTAATCTGGATTTTTGAACTTTGCGCTTTTCAAAACGATAAATTCACCATCTAGCATAATTACGGCTTTTGCCTTTGGCGCATCTTCGTAAGTGCTTTGAAAAATAACGCTCTGATAATCCTTCGGATGCGTTCGGAACGAACAACTACAACCATCATTTACATCTACTTCTTTTGGAAAATTTTTCATAGAAGTAAACACCTGAAATTCCTTCTTAGCAACACTATTCTCAGAACTTTCGGACCAATTGCCATTCACCATCATGGGCAAGGAACTGAATTGAGAATGGTGCTTTTTGAACTTTTGGCTGCGTTGATACACCTTCGTAGGGCTTGTCGTGAAGTTCTTCACTACTTCCGTCAATTCTTTAACATCAGTATCTGCGATAAAGTACAAAGTTCTTTCCTTCAACGTTTTTCCGTTGGCATCCATGAGTTTGTAAGTTCTGCCGTAACCATAATCAAACATATCGGAGCTAGATATTTCTAATAGTTGATTGCCTTTTTTATAGGTAGTCGTTGTTATTTCCACATCGCCTTCACCACCTTTATCCGTGTTCTCTTTTTTCCAACCCGACAAGTCAAACTTACCAAAATGAGGAAAATCAAATTTTTCATCAGAAATAACATTATTCCCTTTGGTTTCATCTTTTCGCTTCACTGCACCACCAAACACCCAACCTTCCTTCTGGTCGGCTGTTACGACTTTGAGCCACGGCTCATCATAAGCCACACCTCGGAGTACAATCGTTTCGTTCTGTTCCGACTTTTCGCCCGTAAATTCTAAGACATCATCACTATTTACGCTTACTACCGTTTTGCCTTTAGTGTTCGGAGCGTCACGAATATTGAGTTTATCCACCCAAGCATACACCAAATCTTTGGCTTTGAAAGGAGCAGCTTGTTGATTTTCGTGAGTATCATTGTCCATTTCAGTATTTGGCTCATCTGAATTTTCTTGCTCGCCATCGCTATTTTGGCAAGCCGCCAACAAACAGAGTACAAATAAAAGCATACTCGCCTGTTTGAAAAATATCATCTTTGAATGTTTCACTAATTTAATTTTTGAATGTTGTAGAATATTTGAGTTCGCTCAATGTCTTATTTCGCAAATAATTGCCCCATGTCTTTAAAGGCTTTAAACTCCAAAGCATTGCCGCAAGGGTCAAGAAAAAACATAGTAGCCTGTTCGCCTACCTGTCCTTTAAATCGGATATACGGCTCAATGACGAATGGCACGCTTTGTTTTCGCAATCTTTCTGCCAACGCTTCCCAATCATCCCAACTCAATACTACGCCAAAATGCGGAATTGGCACATTATGCCCATCAACGGGATTGCTATGCAATTCGCCATCCGCTTCGGGTTTTGCTTGATAATGAATGACCAATTGATGTCCATAAAAATTCAAATCCACCCAATGGTCAGAGCTTCTTCCTTCCTCGCAGCCGATGGTCTCGGTATAAAAAGCCCTTGCCGCTGCTAGATTATCCACAGGAATCGCCAAATGAAACGGTTGTATCATCTTATGTTTTATTTTTTGATGAAAAATATAATCCAGTCCTTTCTTCAAGATTTAAAATCCAGTAGTTATTTCTCCACGAATTTAAACATTATAAATATTTAGACAAAGGGAATAATAATAGTCAATGTATTTAGTAAAAATCAAAGTATAGTACCTTATGTACTTTGCCTTTGCCTCCTCGCTTGTACTTTAATTATTGCGCTTTCTCTTTCCATAATCAAATAATAAACAACATCCAATTTTTAGTATTTTTAGTTTTTTTATACTTTTAAGAAATCTTTGAGATAGAGTAAGGAATAAGGCATGAATTAGCATTTAAGTGCTCGGGCAGAATTATATCCAATGGGTTAAAACCCATCGTGAACTAATTAATTGAGAAACAACGGGTTGAAACCCATTGGAGGGGTCAGTTATTTACAAAATAATTTTGCCCAGGTACTTAGCAGATGCAATCTTGTTGTTCCTTTTTATAAAAAAAAAATTACTCTGCTCTCAAAAAAAGTACCTAAATCAGCCATAAACGAACACGATGCGCATCGTAAAATTTATATTGTCACTGCTCACCACACTCGGATTAATATTCGTATTGAGCAGTCGCTTGCCCGTAGGAGAAAGTAAAACGCCACCTATCGGAAAATTCATTAGTCCATTCGTTGGGTTTTGGCAAAATGCCGAATCTCGCACACCCCAGTTAGCTTCTAACGTAGCCCTCAAAGGCTTGAAAGGCACTGGCAAAGTCGTCTATGACGATAAAATGGTGCCTCATATATTTGCCGAAAATTTAGAAGATGCCTATTATTTGCAAGGCTACGTCACCGCTCAACACCGCTTGTGGCAGATGGAATTACAAGTATTTTCAGCCGCAGGACGACTCACCGAAGTGGTTGGAGAACGAGCATTGAAAACGGATATGCTCACTCGTAGAATGGGACTTGCACATGGCGCAGAAGCCAAACTCGAAAAATGGAAAACTACTGAAGGTTTTAACTATGTAGAAGCCTACACGGCTGGAGTTAATGCCTATATTCATTCTCTTTCGCAAAAGGATTTGCCCGTAGAATACAAACTTTTGAACTATAAACCAGAGGATTGGTCGCCGCTCAAAGTTGCATTATTGACCATTGCTATGACTCGTACTTTGGCGAGCTACGATGGCGATATTGAAAATCAAAATGCGCTTAATCTTATCGGACAAGATTTGTTTGCGTATTTATTCCCCGATGAATACGAAACGGATTCGCCCGTAATTCCTCCTACTACCAAATGGGATTTTACACCAAAAGCCATTCCGCCACCTACCAACAGCGACGCACAATCCGTATCTTATTTGCCTTTCGAGTCGCCACCCAAAGGCATCGGCAGTAACAATTGGGCGGTAGCGGGCAGCAAAACCAAAACGGGAAAACCCATCCTTGCTGGCGACCCACATTTGAACCTCACTTTGCCTTCTATATGGTACGAATTGCAAATTACTACACCCGAATGCAACGTTTACGGCACATCGATTCCGGGTATGTATGGTGTGATTATTGGCTTTAATGACAGTATCGCTTGGTCTCAAACCAACGTGGGGCGAGACGTGCTGGACTGGTACACCATAGAATGGAAAAATGATAGAAAATTGGAATACAAGTATGGCGATGGTTATAAAAAAGCGACCATCAAAATAGAAGAATACAAAATAAATGGCGCAAAAACGGTATTTGACACCGTTCATTATACGCATTACGGGCCTATTGTCTATGAAGGCGACCACGCTCAAAAAGATATGGCACTCAAATGGATTGCGCATTTGCCGCCTAATGCCAATGAACTCATGGTATTTCCAAAACTCAATCAAGCCAAAAACTATACGGAATACAAAGCCGCTTTATCGGATTATTTTGCGCCAGCGCAAAACTTTGTATTTGCATCTGTACAAGGCGACATCGCACATTGGGCGCAAGGAAGTTATCCTTTAAAATCAAAAGGACAGGGGAAATTTATACTCAACGGCTCGAACCCCGATAACGAATGGCATGGATTTATTCCTTTTGAACACAATCCTCATGTCCTGAATCCGCCTCGTGGTTTTGTAGCATCCGCCAACCAAAAATCTACGGCTGCGGATTATCCTTATTATTATCGTGGACGTTTTAGCGATTATCGAGGTCGCATTCTCAATCGTTTTTTATCCAACATGGACAGCATTACTTCTCAAAAAATGATGGATTTGCAATTGAGCAACCATAGCCTTTTTGCAGAAGAAGCACTGCCTTTGCTTTTGCAACATTTGGACACTTCCAAACTTTCTAAAGAGGATATGAGCATCGTTCAGCAGTTGCGAGATTGGGATTATAATTTTGAAAAAGACAGTAAAATCGCTCCTGTTTTCATGGAATGGTTTACGGAAATATACGATTTGATTTGGGATGAATTTAAAGATGTCAAAGAAAAAACACCCGTTAATTATCCTGAAAAACGACGTACTTTTGAAATCATCGCACAAAATCCAACTTTTGAATATTTTGATATAAAAAGCACAAAAGACACAGTTGAGACGCTTCAAGACTTAACCTTTACGGCTTTTCAAAATGCGTTGGCAGTCATTCGAGGTATGGACGATGGAAAAGGGAACGGCATCGTTTGGAGCAAATACAAAAAAACAACTATTTCGCATTTAGGTAGAATTAAAGAATTTAGCGCACCAATTACCGTGGGCGGGCAAGGTAATGCGCTGAATGCCATTGGTACAAGAAGTGGTCCTTCTTGGAGAATGGTTGTAGAGTTAGGCAAAAAGGTAAAGGCTTATGGCGTTTATCCGGGCGGTCAGTCGGGCAATCCGGGTAGTTTTTATTATCAAAGTATGCTTGAGCATTGGGTCAATGGTGATTATTATGAATTGTTGTTTTTAAAAGATGAAAATTCTAAAAATTCAAGAATAATTAGTACGCAGCGTTTTAGTGGGCAGTAGCAATCTTAACAATCAATCAAACAATCAAACAATCTAGCAATCAAACAATCTAACAATCTAACAATCTAACAATCTAACAATCAAACAATCAAACAATCTAGCAATCTTAACAATGAAATTACTTCTAAATATATTATTGATAGGCGGACTCAGTTATTTATCGGGCATATTTGGCTGGTGGGTATGGGATTTTGCAGTGATAGCATTTTTGGTGGCGTATTTTACCAATGCCAACGGTTGGAGTAGCTTTATCGCTGGATTTTTGGCGATTGGCGTATTGTGGCTCGTGGTAGCGATGATGCTCAATATTCCGAATGAAGGTATGTTGGCGAATAAAGTAGCGCAAATGTTCAAGCTGCCGAATGCGAGTGCTATTCTAATCGTTACGGCGTTAGTCGGTGCGCTAGTTGGTGGTTTTGGTGCTTTGACGGGGAGTTTGTTTAGAGCGGCACTTGTACCACCCAAATCTAGGCGATTGAAGCACGGAAGAACGATGATGCGAAGATGGTAAGCGTTGTTTTGTGGCTTGGTTTTTGTTGTTTTTTTTTATATCCTTCAACAAAAATCAAAGTTATGAAAACGTCCCTTATTCTTCTTTTTTCGCTTTTCATCAATGGCTTAATCGCTCAAATTAATAGTGTAGAACGTTTTATTACTGCTCCGCTCAAAGGTAAAATAAATTCAACTGCTCACGAGACTCACCCTATGCCATTCGGCGACGATATTCTTTATTATTCCTCTTTTCAGAATGAAGAAGTTAAAGTCCTACGTTCAGAAAAAATAGATGATGTATGGAAAAACGGATATGTCAGTTCTGTATTTTCCAATATAAAAAGTGATTTTACGGGTGGTTCGTTCATTCCTTCCAAAAAGAGATTTTATTTTTCAATATGTGATACCATTAAAGGAAAATATCAATGTGCTATCTATTTTATAAGTCGTAAATCGAGCTCTTGGTCTTCTCCAATTCGGTTATCTCCAATTATAAATGCGGAAAACTCTTCTAATTCTGACCCTTATGTAGTTGTAAAAGATAATCAAGAAATATTGTATTGGGTATCTGACAGAGCTGGCGGAGAAGGCGGCAAAGATATTTGGTGTGCAACCAAATCCGACGATGCAAATACAGTAACTTTCAAAACGCCTATCAATCTTGGGCAAGCAGTCAATACGCCTAAAGATGAAATTTCCCCATTTTATGATTATGTTTCCAATACTTTATATTTTAGTTCCGATGGGCATTCCGATAAAATTGGAGGCTTTGATATTTATCAAGTTTCAGGAAATTTATCGGACTGGAAAGAAAGAAAACTATTGCCAAAGCCTTTAAATTCTAAGGCAGATGATGCTTATTTTGTGATTAATGAAAAGCTAGATGGCTTCCTATCAAGCAATAGAACGCACCCAAATAAAATCGCAAATAGCAACGACTTCGATTTATTGTATTTCTCGCCTTATATTTTACGTTTTTTTATAAAAGGAAATATTACAAATGAAAAAACAGGTGAAGCCATTGATAATTCTATGATTACGCTATATGAAGTAACCGATATGGGAAGGTATGCCATTGACTCTAAGGTATTATTTAGCCACGATTACAAATTTGAAGTTGAACCTGATAAAATCTATGAATTGGAAATAGAGAAAGATGGGTTTGAAGTAGGTAGCTTTCGATTTTATACCAAAGGGCTTGGCTTTTTTGAAGAATCTACACTTCATTTATCCTTGTTGCCAGCCTCAACTAAATTGGAAAAAACAAAGAAAAAAACCCAAACTACCGAAAAAATAGTCCCTAATAAATGAATAACTATTCCTGAAAATCAACCTTTGATGCTAACAAGCAGTGTTACAATAGGTAATTCAGCTATAAAAATAGATAGCGTTCAGGTAGAAATTTATGAAATCGTCTCCGAACGTGAGCGAATACTTATAGGTCAATACATTGTGAATTTTGATTACTCTATTGCTTTAAAACGTGGAAAAACATATAAAATCCAACTGAAGCGAGCAGATTATCAAGATATTGCATTTGGCATTGATACTAGATTTCAATCTCAACATATTTTTTTATTCATGGATTTTTTCATGTATCACGATTAAATAAAGCCACTTTTAAATCCTTTCAAAAACTTTAAACGTGTAATCAAAGTCATTTTTTTCGTCGGCAGTATGTCTTTCTGCCGAAACTTCATTCCATTCTTCTTCGCTCAATTTTGGAAAAAAAGTATCTCCCTCTAGCTCGGTATGCACCACTGTCAGGTATATTTTATCCAAATACGGCATTGACTTTTCATAGACCGAACCACCACCAATGAAAAACGCCTCTTCTTCCCCGTTGTCGTGCGCCAACTCTAAGGCTTCTTGAATCGAGTGTGCTATCAAGCAATTAGAAACCACATAATAAGGATTGCGAGTGATAATAATATTGGTGCGTTTGGGCAGCGGTCGTCCGATAGAAATATAGGTATGCCGCCCCATAATGATGTGATGCCCCATCGTTGTGCGCTTGAAATATTTAAAATCTCCCGACAAATACCACGGTATTTCATTGCCTTTGCCGATTACTCCATTTTCTGTGGCCGCTACTATTGCAGATACTATCATTGATTTTTGGCTTTATTGTTTCATCAAGTCTAAACTTCAGAAACAAATATTCTTAATTCAGACAATAATACAAATTTCATAGACGAATCATAAAACTTGCTGAAAGTTTTCATGTTTGAAATATTACATTTGAACTCTAGCTTAAAAACTCAAAAAAGAAATGTCAGAACTATTGCAAAAAAAGCGATTTTACGTATTCCTGTCCGTCGTTGGTTTTCTATTCTTTGCCTTTAAAGTCTTAGAACTGCGCCTAAGTGACGCTGCCGCCTATCAAGTCACTAAAAATAACGGGCATGGCTACAAGCTAAAAGCAAACTATTACAAAGCCAACGGGCAACAAATGCGCTACCTCGAAATAGGGAGCGATACCTTGCCTATGATTTTGCTATTGCATGGTTCGCCGAGTTCTTCCATGAGTTGGCAAACCTTACTAAAAGATAGTTTGCTGCTTAGCAAAGCCCATCTGGTAGCCGCAGACCGCCCCGGCTATGGCTATTCTTCGTTTGGCGATGTGCAAACCTCTATTATAAAACAAGCAGAAATGATTGCGCCTATTTTGAAAGAAAAAAGGAAAAAGTTTGATAAAATTCTAGTGGTCGGTTCTTCGTATGGTGGGCCCGTAGCAATTCGCTTGGCAATGGAATATCCCGATTTGGTGGATGGGATTATGCTGCAATCTTCCTCGATGCAGCCTGGCGCAGAAAAAATTTATCCCATAACTTACCCAACTAGCAAAGCTCCTTTGAAATATATGATTCCAACTGTATTTAGAAATGCAAATGCTGAAAAACTCGCCCACAAAGAAGCACTCCTTGAAATTGATAACGATTGGCATAAGGTGAAAGCAAAAGTGACGATTTTTCATGGTAAGAAAGATAACTTGATTTATTTCAGCAATGCCCTTTATGCTCAAAAAAAGCTAACGAATGCCGAGAGTGTCAATCTTGTAGCGGTGGAAGATGGCGAACATGGGATGCTGTGGTCAAAAACGGAATTGGTCAAGCAAACTATGATAAATGCAGTTGAAGAGTTGGCAGTGGCAGTTGGCAGTGGGCAGTAGCAGTGGGCAGTCTCGTTCGTGATTTTACACAAAAGAGGTTTAAGCTAACGCTGAAACCTCTTTTGCCAACTGCCAACTGCCAACTGCCAACTACACCATCAATACATCTTGAAATTTAACTTTCACACCGATGTGCCTTCCTAATGCGGTAAAGGCTTCCACCCATTCTTTATCATATACCATATCGCCCATGGCTCCTCTATTTTTGACAATAGAAAAATACAAATTTTGCGATTGCCATCCTGTCGGATGAATCTCTATATTTTCCAATAAATCAAAAATAGCATTCAACTTTTGAATGCGTTGCAAATCCTGAACCTCTGGCTCTAAGCGTTGCAATGCTTTCAAAATATTTTGATTCGCTATGAGTTGAAGCGACTTTTTGTCCTGCACTTTCACGCCCCATCGCTTAAATTCATAAACAATGCGCTTCAATTCATTGACGTGTAATAGCTTTTGATTGAAGTATTTTTGCAAATCATTATTCAAAATATACTGGATAATTCCTCGATATTCATTGCGAATTGGCAAATGGTCTTTGATAAAAGAATTTAACAGATGGTAATTATCAAAATAAATCTCACGCAAAGAAATCTCAATCGGCACGAGGTTTTGTTCCAATATTTGGTTGAGAATTTTGATTTTTTCATCCTTAAACATATCCTCCATCGAATATCGCTCTTCGCCAAAATAAGCTGACATTACATCCAGTACCTTTGACAAATTACTTCTTTTGAAAGCAGGTTTTATCTCTTGACACATTTTGTCAAAAGTCTCATTATTCATATCCAAAGAGATATGCCCAATGATATTTTGCTGCCCCAAATACATTACCGCAAAGCTAAATTGCTTTTCAGAATGCGTGATTCGAGATTTTACCGTCGTTCGCCCAATAGCCAATTTTTGGCGACCTGCTTCGATTCTATCATACAATTCACTCTTTGCGATATAGTTATTGAAAATATCGAGCGTCTCTGGAAACTCTTCAAAAAGCGACAAAATCGCATAGTGCATTCCTGTACGAGTCAAGCCAACTTGTACGGGCAAAATGAACTTCTTATAAATCTCTGCCCCATTTTTATGCTCTGCCATATTCGATTTGGCAAAAGCCAACATCTTAACAAACTGCGGCTCAAGCTCCGCCCCTCCTACCTGACGAGCATAATAAATTGTGCGGCAGGCATATTGCAAAATCTGAGTCGTCTCCAGTCCCGATACTTCTGTGAAAAACCATCCGCAACTCGTGTACATATACATGGCGTTGCGCTGCATTTCCGAAAGACGTAAGATTTGAACCTTCTCCTCTTCCGTCCATTCCCCATTTTTGGTATGTTTTTTTAGAAACGCCTCAACACTTTCATCACTTCTATCAGCCACTACCTCAATGAAATCATTTCGAGCTTCCCATGCGTCACGCAACAATTTACTTCCTTCTTTTTCATAAATTTCCACCAATTCATCACGCAACCAATCCAAAGCAGCTCGCAACGGATAACGCCATTCTTGCGTCCAGCCAGGCTGCCCGCCTGTATGACAACCACAATTTGAACGCCAACGCTCCACACCATGCACACACGACCATGAACTATTGTCGTGAATCATGACTTCATACTGTGGTGGAAATTTTTCTAAAAATTCACCATAATTCGTGAGTTTTGCAAGGTTGTGTTTCTCGATATAATCCAAACAATCCGCCAAAGCCATATCGCCATAGCGATGATGATGCCCGTAACTTTCGCCATCCGTAGCGATGTGAGCGAGCTGCGGCTCTTGCGAGTTGCCATCCATGAAAAGCTTTCTTTGTGGGGAAATGATGTGTCGGAGAAAGGCGCCAAAATGATTGCCGAATCTTCAGCATGAAAAACCTGAAAGAACTCAAGTTGACTCGCAACAAAATAGGCGATGCAGGAATTATTGCCATCGTCGGTTCAATGAATTCACACAATTTAACTTTTTTAGATTTGAGCGCGAACAAGATTAGCGATAAGGGAGCTATGGCAATTGCAAACTCACCTCATCTTGCAAATCTGAAAACGCTGGACCTTTATAATAACCAGATTACGGAAAAAGGAATGGAAGCGCTGTTGAATTCGAAATCTTTAAAAAGTCTGGAAGAGCTGATACTGGTCCGAAACGAGATCAACCCTGAGCTTGTCGACGATCTGGCAAAAAATCAGAGCCTGCCAAGTTTAAAGCGATTGGAAATGTATTAGGGGCCAGCTCATAAATTATCGATAGCGTCGGTCATTATACTGGTCGATCCTTTCCAGAACCTGTTTGCTGCCCCGCGTTAAGGCGTCCAGCAAGTCTTTTAAGGCCTCAACTTCTTCTGCTGGTTCTGCTGCGTTTTTGAAGTTTGCGGCTTCCTCTGTTATCTCCTGAACGATCTCAGCGACTTCTTGATATTTATCCATGTTTAGTTTTTTTGTGAGTGTGATTAATAAAGCTGACAAGCTCAAATACTTGCCAATTAGTTAGATTCAATTTTAGAACAAAGGTTTTATCCGAAAAAAAGATGAGGAATCAGGAAGGGTGTGTTTCTAATGTCGAGCGGATTTCCTGAGAGCAGATCATCGTGGACAAAGGATTTTTTCTCAATTAGCTTTGCCACTCCTCCATTCAGGCGTACCCGGTCTGCTTGCGTAAGATCCTTTGAGGTGACTACGACAATGGGAATGGGACGATGCTCAGGATTTTTCTTTAATTCTTCAAATGAATTCGAAGCCATCCATTTCAGGCATCATCAGGTCGAGAAAAATAACCTTGGCTGATTTTCTTGAACTCTTTCCAGTGCTATTTTCCCATTTCCTGCTTCCTGAACATTGAGGCCGTATTCTTCCAACATGGAGCAGAGTAATTTGCGAGTTCCAGGATCGTCTTCAACAACAAGGGCTGAGCCGGAGTCCCAACGATATTTTTCATTAGAATGTGGAGCCGGGTACGATCGATGGGCTTGGTAAGATATTCTGATGCGCCCAAAGTGTAGCCTTTATTTTCTTCATCGACCATAGAGATGACAAAAACCGGGATATTTGCAACCTCTGGGTCGTCTTTCAATTTTGTTAGTACAGTCCAGCCGTCCATTCCAGGCATCAATACGTCGAGGGTGATCAATGTGGGATGAAGTTTTCCGAGCAAGGTTAAGCCCTTCTTCACCATCGGAAGCACAAACAATTTTATAGCCTTCCTTCTCAAAAGTCCGTTTCATCTGATTGTGAATCATCGGGTCATCGTCGATTACGAGAATTATATTTTCTTGAGGTTCAGAAACGGATTCAGCAGAATCTTTGCCTGGCTTTGGAATGCTCGGCAGAGTAATGGTTGCGGTTTTTGGTGTGGGCATTACAGCAGGTAAATGAACGGAAAAAGTGGAGCCTTCACCGGGCTTACTTTCCACAAAAATATCTCCTCCCATCATTTCACAAATACGCTTGGTGATCGCCAGACCGAGTCCCGTTCCACCATATTTTTGAATATTATCCGAGTGAACCTGAGAAAAGCTTTTGAACGAATTTTTCAACCTGACCGGTATCCATCCCAATTCCTGTGTCGGAAATGGTGAAATTAACCCAATCAAGCTTACGAATTGTTTTGCGGGCAATTGTAAAAGTAATTTCACCTTTTTCAGTAAATTTGCAGGCATTGCTCAGTAGGTTAAATAGAACCTGGCGTAACCGGGTTATATCTACAGAAATCGAACCTAGGTCTTTTTCGAGATTTATTTTGAGGGTATTGGTGTTTTTATTGATAACAGGTTGTAGCGTTTGGCTGACTTCATTGGCTAAACTTT